>NZ_JBVHWM010000099.1:0-27213 GCF_055564375.1 Streptomyces sp. NPDC029138 | reverse complement strand
CTTGGAAAAAAGAACCTGTGGGGAAACACCCCCCCCCCCCCCCCCCCCCCCGCACCCCCCCCCCCCCCCCCCCCCCCGCCGTGGTTCGGGCCGTGCGCGTGCGAGTCGGTGCGCGATCAGCGGTGTTGAAGGCGATTCAGAAGCCGTACCCCATCCGCCGGGACAGCTCGGCGCCCGCGGCGACCGTCCGCTTGGCCACCTCCGGCAGCCGGTCCGCGTTGAGCCGGTAGACCGGACCCGAGACGCTGATCGCCGCGATCACCTTGCCGTCGTGCGAACGCACCGGCGCCGCGACGGCCGCCAGCCCCAGCTCCAGCTCCTCGATCGTGACGCCGTAGCCCTGCCCGACCACGGCCTCCAGTTCGGCGCGCAGCATCGCCGCGCCGGTGATCGTACGGTCCGTGAACCGCGGCAACGGCCGTGCCAGCAGGCCCTCGCGCAGGGTCGGCGGCATGTGCGCGAGCAGTACCTTGCCGCTGGAGGTGGCGTGCAGCGGGGTGCGTCTGCCCAGCCAGTTCTGCGCGGTCACGGACGCGGTGCCGCGCGCCTGCATGATGTTGACCGCCGCGTCGTCGTCGAGCACGGCGATGTTGACCGTCTCGCCCAGCTCGTCGGCGACCTCCCGGCAGACCGGGACGCCCTCCTGGGAGATGTCGAGACGCACTGCCGCCGCCCCCGCCAGGCGCAGTACGCCGGCCCCCAGGTAGTACTTCCCGCGGTCCTTGGCCTGGGCCACCAGGCCGCGGTTCTCCAGGACGCCGAGCAGCCGGAACGCCGTGGACTTGTGCACGTCCAGCTCCTCGGCGATCTCGGTGACGCCCGCCTCGCCGTGCCGCGCGAGGATCTCCAGCACGCTCACGGCGCGGTCCACCGACTGCACCGCGCTGGCCGTTCCCCGGCCGCTCTGCCTCTCCGGGGCCCCTGGGGTCTGTGTGGTCTCCTCGCTGCGGTCAGACTGCTTCTGCGTGCGGGTCATGGCTCAACTCTCACCACCTGTGGGCCCGGTTCGGGCCGCATCTGCGGGAAGCCCTTGACGCGACGGTCGTCCCGCCCGGATTCTGTTGCGCATAGCGCTGAATCGTGCGCCATGTGAAACATCATGTTACCGAAGCGTCTGGATCCCGGAAGGGTGCCGGACCACCCGGACCGTCGACGGTCCGTCACTCCCTTGCCGCTTCACCGGGCCGGACCGACGTGGGTCCGGGCTCCCGGAGGCATCCCTGACGCCTGCATCGAGCAGGTCCCGGACCGAGTGTCCCGGACCGAGAGGGGGGCCCGTGATTCCCGTCTGCCGCCTCGAAGACCTTCCCGAGGGTGAGTCCGTCCGCGTCGCGACCACACCGCCGATCGCCGTGTTCCGCACCGAGGACGGCGAGTTGTACGCCATCGACGACACCTGCACCCACCAGGACGCCTCCCTCTCCGAGGGCTGGCTGGAGGGCTGCCTGGTCGAGTGCCCGCTGCACGCGGCGTCCTTCGACCTGCGCACCGGCGAACCGACCTGTCTGCCGGCCCGGCGCCCGGTGCGCACTCACCGCGTCACCGTGGAGGACGGCGTCGTGCACGTCCACCTCGGCGCGGAGGAGGGTACGGCCGCATGAACACCGCCCGGCACCGGCACCCCGCCTCCGCCGCCCCTGGCCGTCCGCCCGCCGCGGCAGAGGTTCGCCCGCGCCGCGTGTCTCGCCCCCGCCGCCCCGCCACCGACGCCTGGAGCCGTGCCGTATGAGAACCGTGACCATCGTCGGCGCCTCCCTCTCCGGGCTCTACGCCGCCCGTGAGCTACGCGCCCAGGGCTTCGACGGCCGACTGGTGATCGTCGGCGAGGAACCCCATCACCCCTATGACCGCCCCCCTCTCTCCAAGGACTTCCTCATCGGCCGCGCCGACGAGAGCGAACTGGCCCTCACCGACGCCGACGAGACCGCCGGACTCGACGCCGAGTGGCTGCTCGGCGTCCGCGCCCGCGGGCTCGACCCCCGTGGCCGCACCGTCCTCCTCGCCGACGGCCGCACGGTCTCCACCGACGGCGTCGTCATCGCCACCGGCGTCGCCGCCCGCCGACTGCCCGGCGACAGCCTCGCCGGGGTCCACACCCTGCGCACCCTGGACGACGCCCGAGCCCTGCGCGCCGAGCTCACCCGCGGGCCCCGCCGGGTCGTCGTCATCGGCGGCGGCTTCATCGGCGCCGAGACCGCCTCCTCGTGTGCCCGGCTCGGCCACGCGGTCACGGTGGTCGAGGCCGCGCCGCTGCCGCTCGTGCCCCAACTCGGTGCCCGGATGGCCGCGGTGTGCGCCGCCCTGCACCGCCGGGGCGGAGTGCAACTGGTCACCGGCACCGGCGTGGCCGCGCTCCGGGGCACCGCCGCCGTCACCGGGGTCGACCTCGCCGACGGCCGCACGCTGCCCGCCGACATAGTGATCGTCGGCATCGGTGCCCGCCCCCACACCGACTGGCTGGTGGGCTCGGCACTCGCGCTGCATGACGGTGTGCTGTGCGACGACGGGTGCGTGACCACCCTGCCGCAGGTGGTGGCGGTCGGTGACGTCGCCCGGGTCGGCGGCACCCGGGCCGAGCACTGGACCTCCGCCACCGAGCAGCCCCGCGTCGCCGTCACCAACCTGCTCGCCGGCCGCACCGTCGCGACCGCCCGCACGCTGCCGTATTTCTGGTCCGACCAGTACGACTCCCGGATCCAGTTCGCGGGCCGGTACCGCGAGGGCGACACCGTCCACGTCACCGAGGGTGAGATCACCGACGACGGCGCCCCCGGTGGGTCCGGCTTCCTCGCCCGCTACGAACGGGACGGCCGCACCGTCGCCGTACTCGGAGTGGACCGCCCCCGCGCGTTCATGCGGGCCCGCCGCGAACTCCAGCAGGAGGAACGCCGGCGACCGGAAGGGCCCCGGGTGGAGCCGGCCGTTCTGTGACGGTGGGGAGGACCGGGGTCCGGCTTTCCTGCGTCCCGTGGTCGGGTCACCTGGCGCGGCGACCAGGCGTCCGGGACCCCAGGGCCCCGGTGGCCTGACCGCCGGCGGTTCCCGCGCCGTTCGCCAGGAGTCAGGAGTGCGACAGCTGCCCCGCGCCGCCGGTCCTGCGTATCCGTTCCTGTTCCCGCACGCTCGCCCGCTCCTGGCGGCGGCGGGCGCGGCGCTCGCGGCGCAGGGTCCGGGCCGTGCTGCTGGGCTCGGAGACCACGCCGTACCGCTGGTTCCACACCTGGCGGGTCACCCACACGTCGACCACGGCCCAGGTGGCCACCACCGTGCTCGCCACGCTGCTGATCACCATGGGGAACGCCAGCCAGGACCCGGCCAGTGTGGACAGGAACGCCACCATGGCCTGAATCAGCGTCACCGCTATGACGAGGACCGCCCGCACCGCCGCCGTGCGCACCGGATCGGGCAACGGGTGCCGACGCGCCGGCTCCTCGATCCACAACGGACGGTAGCTCTGCTGCCGTTCGTCACCGCCGCGCTCGCGCACCGGAATGTCCCGATCCGGCTCCTCCTTGTCCCTCCGAACCCGCGAGCGTTCCGCCACGCTCTCCTCGGGCGCCCCGCGCCGCTCCGCCGTGCCCATCACCGTGTCACTCCCCACCGCCAGCAGACCGCTCGCCCCCGGCGTCCGAAGACTCCGACTCCCCAGTGGCTGCCCGGCTTGCGCTGTTTTACGCCGCCGGGGTGCGGGATGCGTCTCCTGTGGCCCATTCCGCCCCCATTTCCCATAGAGAAGGACGCACGAGATCCCCCGAAGATTCCCAACCGGCGAAAAAAACCGGCCAACCGCCTGACCGTGCGGCCGTCGTAGGCACCGCGTGGGTGTCCGGATCGCGGTGGCAATCTCCCCCAATGCCCGGACAACTCGCCATGTCTCGCCGCCAGGGCGGAAGTTCGCCCTCCGGACATGTCTTCGAGTTGACCGCGAGGCGGTAGTAGGCTCGCGCCGTTTGCTGACGGACATGAGCACCCCCGGCCGGCGGGGGTCGAGCTGGGGGAGGCCATGCGCTTTCGCGGGAAGTCGATCCGCCGGAAGATCGTGGCGCTGCTTCTCGTGCCGCTGGTGTCCCTGACCGCCGTCTGGGGCTTCGCCACGGTGCTCACGGGGCGCGAAGTCGCCCAGCTGTTCCGCGTGACCGACGTGGTCGAGGACATCGGCTACCCCACCGAGGACACCGTTCGGGTCCTGCAACAGGAGCGTCGTCAGACCCTCGTCTACCTCGCCGACCCGCGGGCCTCCGAGGCCCTTGCGGCGCTGCACCGCACCCGCACCGCCACCGACCGGGTGATCACGACCATCCGCGAGAACGCCAAGGACCCGGACGTCCGGGGCGGCATGGACGCGGACGACAGCGACCGCCTCACCGCCGTCCTGGACGCCTTGGACGGCCTCGACCTCCTGCGTCGCAGCATCGAGGGGGGCACCGTCACCCGCGCCCAGGCGTTCGACCTCTACAACCGTCTCGTGGACCCCTGCTACGCCCTCCTCGCGTCCCTCGACGGCCTGGACGACGTCGAGGTCGACAAGCAGGCCCGCGCCCTGGTGAACGTCACCCGCGCCCGCGAGCTGCTCTCCCGCGAGGACGCCCTGCTCGGCTCCTCCCTCGTCGTCGGCCGGCTGACCCGCGACGAGAGCCGTGGCATCTCCGACCTCGTCGCCCAGCGCACCCTCCTGTACGACATCAGCCTTCCGCTGCTGCCCGCCGCGGAGCGCGAACGCTACGAAGGTTTCTGGAAGAACGCCACCACCGCCCCGCTGCGGGAGGCCGAACGGACCGTCATCGCCTCGGACTCCGGCATCCCTCGCGATGTCACCGCGAAGAGCTGGGACGCCGCCGCGGCAACCGTCCTGGACGAACTCGGCACCCTGGACGACCAGGTGGGCGACCGCTTCCAGGACCGTATGCGCCCCGTGGCCGTCGGCGTCATCGTGGAGGCGGCCGTCGCCGGTGTCCTCGGTCTGGTCGCCCTGCTGCTCTCCGTCGTGCTCTCCATCCGGGTCGGCCGCTCCCTGATCCGTGACCTGCGCCAGCTGCGCCTGGAGGCGCACGAGGCGTCCGGTGTCCGGCTGCCCAGCGTGATGCGCCGGCTGTCCGCGGGGGAACAGGTCGACGTCGAGACCGAGGTCCCGCGCCTGGAGTACGACAAGAACGAGATCGGCGAGGTCGGACAGGCCCTCAACACCCTGCAACGCGCGGCGGTCGAGGCCGCCGTCAAGCAGGCCGAGCTGCGGGCCGGCGTCTCCGAGGTCTTCGTCAACCTCGCCCGCCGCAGCCAGGTCCTGCTGCACAAGCAGCTCACCCTGCTCGACAGCATGGAGCGCCGGACCGAGGACACCGACGAACTCGCCGACCTGTTCCGCCTGGACCACCTCACCACCCGTATGCGCCGGCACGCCGAGGGTCTCGTGATCCTCTCCGGAGCCGCGCCCTCCCGGCAGTGGCGCCGGCCCGTGCAGCTGATGGACGTCGTCCGCGCCGCCGTCGCCGAGGTCGAGGACTACGAGCGCATCGAGGTCCGGCGCCTGCCGCGGGTCGCCGTGACCGGGCCCGCCGTCGCCGACCTCACCCATCTCGTGGCCGAACTCCTGGAGAACGCCACCGTCTTCTCGCCCCCGCACACCGCCGTGCAGGTCATCGGCGAGCGGGTCGCCAACGGTTTCACCCTGGAGATCCACGACCGGGGCCTCGGTATGACGGCCGAGGCACTCCTGGACGCCAATCTGCGCCTCGCCGAGACTCCCGAGTTCGAACTCTCCGACACCGACCGGCTCGGCCTGTTCGTGGTCAGCCGCCTCGCCCAGCGCCAGAACGTCCGCGTCTCCCTCCAGCCGTCGCCGTACGGCGGCACCACCGCCGTGGTGTTCATCCCCGACGCGCTGCTCAGCGACGACATCCCGGACACCAACGGCGTCGGCTTCCGGCTCGACCGGGACCGGCCGGTGAAGGGCACCGGACAGGCGGTGGGCCACGGTGCCGGGCGGTCCCCGGCACCCCTGCAACTGCCGGGCCTGCCGACCTCCCTGCTGGACGGCCCGGTCGAGCTGGAGGCGCCCGTCGATCTCGACGCGCTGGACGACTTCCCCGGCGCCCTCCCGGACGAGGACAGTGAGCGCGGAGGTCTGTTCCGCCCGCACCGGGTCCGCCCGGGCGACGACGAGCAGGCAGCCGCCCCGGCGGCCGATCGCCTGTCGCGCGACGAGCCTGGTGACCACGGGGCCGTACCCCTGCCCCGGCGGCAGACGCCCAAGCTGGTCAGCTCGCACGGCAAGCCCGTCACCGACCAGCGGCCCCGCCGCGGCGAACCCGATCCCGGGGCCTCTGCCGCCGTGCGCCGCTCCGACTCGGGCGGACCGGCCCCGCTGCCCACCCGCCGCCGCGGTACGTCCTCGCGGCGCCCCACCGGACTCACCGACCGCGCCGAGGACACCACCACGCCGGCCGAGAGTGCCGAAGCGGTCTCGGAAGCCCCGGCGCTGCCCAGGCGCACCCGGACCGAGACACCCGGCACCGTCGGCCCGGCGGACATGGCACCGCCTCGCGCCGGCACCGCCGCACCCCCAGATGACTCCGCCCCGGAGCCGGGCACCGGGCCGCTGCCCCGGCGCGTACGCCAGGCGAGCCTGGCACCCCAGCTCAAGCAGGACACCGACCGGCGTGCCGAGCGCGCGGCGCCGCCCGCCGACCGTGATGCCGAGGAGGTCCGCAGCCGGATGGCCTCGCTCCAGCGCGGCTGGCAGCGTGGCCGGGAGGAGAACGCCGCGGGCGACGAAGCCCGGGACGGCACAGCACGACGAACGACTAAGGGGGACGGTCGATGACCGCACCGAAGGCGACCGGCCACACGGCGACCGACAAGGGCGAGCTGAACTGGCTCCTGGACGATCTGGTCGACCGGGTCGCCAGCATCCGCAAGGCCGTCATCCTGTCCGGCGACGGCCTGCCGACGGGGGTGTCCAAGGACCTGACCAGGGAGGACAGCGAGCATCTGGCCGCCGTGGCGTCCGGCTTCCACAGCCTCGCCAAGGGTGTCGGCCGCCACTTCGAGGCGGGCAGCGTCCGGCAGACGGTCGTCGAGCTGGACGACGCCTTCCTCTTCGTCACCGCCGCCGGGGACGGCAGCTGCCTCGCCGTCCTCTCGGACGCCGACTCCGACGTCGGGCAGGTCGCCTACGAGATGACGCTCCTGGTCAAGCGGGTCGGCGTCCATCTGGGCACCGCCCCGCGCACCGATCTGCCCGCAGGCGGGTAGTGGGATGACATGAGCGCAGACGGTCAGGGAAGAAACCACTGGTTCGACGACGAGGCCGGGCCGGTCGTCCGTCCGTACGCCATGACGCGTGGCCGCACCACGAGTGAGGGCCAGCACCGCCTCGACCTGATCGCGGTGGTCGTCACGGAGCCCGACACGGGCGACCCGGAATCGGACCCGACACTGTCCCCCGAACACGTGGAGATCGTCGGACTGTGCCGGGACGCGCCCCAGTCGGTCGCCGAACTCGCCGCGGAACTCGACCTGCCCATCGGCGTCGTCCGCGTCCTCATCGGCGACCTGGTGCACGCCGAACTCGTCCATGTGACCCGTCCGGTTCCCCCGGCCGAGCTGCCGGACGAGAGTATTCTGCGCGACGTGATCAACGGCCTCCGGGCGCTGTGACCGGCGCGGAAGCGGGGTAGTGACGTGACTGGCTGGCAGTTCTGGGTCGACCGAGGCGGCACCTTCACCGACATCGTCGCGCGTCGCCCGGACGGCCGGCTGCTCACGCACAAACTGCTGTCCGACAACCCGGCCCGGTACACCGACGCGGCCGTCGCGGGCGTACGCGCACTCCTCGGCGACTCCCAGGAGCCCGTCGAGGCCGTTCGCATGGGTACCACGGTCGCCACCAACGCCCTGCTGGAACGCAAGGGCGAGCGCACGCTCCTCGTCGTCACCCGCGGCTTCCGCGACGCCCTGCGCATCGCCTATCAGAACCGCCCCCGCATCTTCGCCCGCCGCATCGAGCTGCCCGAGCTGCTCCACGAACGGGTCGTGGAGGTGGACGAACGCGTCGCCGCCGACGGAGCCGTCCTGCGCGCCCCCGACCTGGACGCCCTGGAGGGTCCCCTCCGGGAGGCGTACGACGACGGGATCCGCGCGGTCGCCGTCGTCTGCCTGCACAGCCACCTCCACCCCGGCCACGAACGCGCCATCGGGGAACTCGCCGCCCGCGTCGGCTTCCCGCAGATCTCCCTGTCCAGCGAGGTCAGCCCGCTGATGAAGCTCGTCCCGCGCGGGGACACCGCCGTCGTGGACGCCTACCTCTCGCCCGTGCTGCGCCGCTACGTGCGGCACGTCGCCGATGAACTGCGCGGCGTCCGGCTGATGTTCATGCAGTCCAACGGCGGGCTGACGGAGGCCGGACAGTTCCGTGGCAAGGACGCCATCCTCTCCGGACCGGCCGGCGGCATCGTCGGCATGGCCCGCATGTCGCAGCGCGCCGGCTTCGACCGCGTCATCGGCTTCGACATGGGCGGCACCTCCACCGACGTCTCGCACTTCGCCGGCGCGTACGAGCGCGTGTTCACCACACAGATCGCGGGTGTCCGGCTGCGGGCACCGATGCTGGACATCCACACCGTCGCCGCCGGCGGCGGCTCCGTCCTGCACTTCGACGGCTCGCGTTACCGGGTCGGCCCCGACTCGGCCGGTGCCGACCCGGGCCCCGCCTGCTACCGCGCCGGCGGCCCGCTCACCGTCACCGACGCCAACGTGATGCTCGGCCGCATCCAGCCCGCCCACTTCCCGGCCGTGTTCGGGCCCGGCGGTGACCAGCCACTGGACGCAGCCCTCGTCCGCGACCGGTTCAGCGCCCTCACGCGCGAGATCCACGAACACACCGGTGACGACCGCACCCCGGAGCAGGTGGCCGAGGGCTACCTGGAGATCGCCGTGGCCAACATCGCCAACGCCGTGAAGCGGATCTCCGTGCAGAAGGGGCATGACGTCACCCGCTACGCCCTGACGACCTTCGGCGGGGCGGGCGGCCAGCACGCGTGCCGGGTCGCCGACTCGCTCGGGATCCGGACCGTCCTCGTACCCCCCATGGCCGGCGTGCTCTCCGCGCTCGGCATCGGCCTCGCCGACACCACGGCCATGCGCGAGCACTCCGTGGAAGCACCCCTGGACGCCGCCTCCATGCCCGGCATCCGCGAGACCGCCGACGACCTGGAGACCGCCGCACGCGCCGAACTCGTCGCCGAGGACGTCCCGGAGGACCGCGTCCAGGTCACCCGCCGTGCCCAGCTCCGCTACGACGGCACCGACACCACCCTCACCGTCGAACTGGCCGAGCCCGACGCCATGCGGCACGCGTTCGAAGAACGTCATCGCGCCACGTACTCCTTCACACTCGACCGCCCGGTCGTCGTGGAAGCCCTCTCCGTCGAAGCCACCGGCATCACCGCACCCCCCGATCTCTCCGCCCTCGCCCCGTACGAGGGCCGTGCCCAGGCGCCCGGCACCGTCCGCCTCCACACCGGCGGCGCCTGGCGCGACGTACCCCTCCACCACCGGGAGGCCCTTCCTCCCGGCGAGACCGTCACCGGCCCCGCGATCATCACCGAGGCCGGCGCCACGACCGTCGTCGACGACGGCTGGCGGGCCGCCGCGACCGATGACGGGCATCTGCTCATGGAACGCACGGCGATTACACAGAGTTCCCGCGTCGACACAGAATCCGATCCGGTTCTGCTTGAGGTCTTCAACAACCTCTTCATGTCGATCGCCGAACAGATGGGGGCGCGGCTGGAGTCCACGGCCCAGTCCGTCAACATCAAGGAGCGGCTCGACTTCTCCTGCGCCCTGTTCGACCCGGACGGAAACCTGGTGGCCAACGCCCCCCACATCCCCGTCCACCTGGGCTCCATGGGCACCAGCGTCAAAGAGGTCATCCGCCGGCGCGGCTCCGCCATGCGGCCGGGCGACACCTACGCCGTCAACGACCCGTTCCACGGCGGCACCCATCTGCCCGACGTCACCGTGATCACGCCCGTCTTCGACACCGACCGGGCGACGGACACGCAAAGTGAGCCGCGGATCCTCTTCCACGTCGCCTCACGCGGTCACCACGCCGAGATCGGCGGCATCGCCCCCGGCTCCATGCCGGCCCACAGCCGCACCATCGAGGAGGAGGGCGTCCTCTTCGACAACTGGCTCCTCGCCGAGAACGGCCGTTTCCGCGAGGAGGAGACCCGCCGCCTGCTCGCCGAGGCGCCGTACCCGTCCCGCAACCCGCGCACCAACCTCGCCGACCTGCGCGCCCAGATCGCCGCCAACCAGAAGGGCGTCGACGAGGTCCGGCGCATGATCGAGGAATTCGGCCTCGATGTCGTCCAGGCCTATATGCGGCACGTCCAGGACAACGCCGAGGAGGCCGTCCGCCGCGTCATCGACGCCCTGGACGACGGCGAGTACGCCTACGAGACCGACTCCGGCGCCGTCATCCGGGTCCGCGTCCGCGTCGACCGCACCGAACGCCGGGCGACCATCGACTTCACCGGTACGTCCGCGCAGCTCACCACCAACTTCAACGCGCCCTTCGCGGTGGTCAACGCGGCAGTCCTGTACGTCTTCCGCACGCTCGTCGCCGACGACATCCCGCTCAACGACGGCTGTCTGCGGCCCTTGGAGATCATCGTGCCGACCGGCTCGATGCTCGCGCCCGAGCCGCCCGCCGCCGTGGTCGCGGGCAACGTCGAGACCTCGCAGGCCATCACCGGCGCTCTCTACGCCGCGCTCGGCGTCCAGGCCGAGGGCTCCGGCACCATGAACAACGTCACCTTCGGCAACGAGCGGCACCAGTACTACGAAACCGTCGCCTCCGGATCCGGCGCCGGAGACGGTTTCCCCGGTGCCGACGTGGTCCAGACCCACATGACCAACTCCCGGCTCACCGACCCGGAAGTCCTGGAATGGCGGCTACCGGTCCGCCTGGAGGAGTTCGCCGTCCGGCGGGGGAGCGGCGGCGCCGGGCAGTGGCGGGGCGGCGACGGAGCCCTGCGCCGGATTCGCTTCCTCGAACCGATGACCGTCTCCACGCTCTCCCAGCACCGCCGCGTGCCGCCGTACGGCATGGCCGGCGGCGCCCCCGGAGCGCTCGGCGCCAACCGGGTGGAACGCGCGGACGGCACGGTCACCGACCTCGGCGGAAGCGGCTCGGCCGACGTCGGCCCCGGCGACGTACTCGTCATCGAAACCCCCGGTGGCGGCGGCTACGGCCGACCGTCACCCGACCCCCATCAAGCAGGAGAAGAGATCGATGATCTTCGGGCGTTCTGAGCGCGGCAAGGCCCCGGTCGAGCCCGTCACGCTCAAGATCCTCGTGGCCGGCGGCTTCGGCGTGGGCAAGACGACCCTCGTCGGCGCGGTCAGCGAGATCAGGCCGCTGCGCACCGAGGAACTGCTCACCGAAGCCGGGCGGCCCGTCGACGACACCAACGGTGTGGAGGGCAAGCACACCACCACGGTGGCCATGGACTTCGGCCGCATCACCCTGCGCGAGGACCTGGTGCTCTACCTCTTCGGTACGCCAGGGCAGGAGCGGTTCTGGTTCATGTGGGACGAGCTGTCCGAGGGCGCGCTCGGCGCCGTCGTCCTCGCCGACACACGCCGCCTGGAGGACTGCTTCGCCGCCGTCGACTACTTCGAGCGGCGTTCCATCCCCTTCCTCGTCGCTGTCAACTGCTTCGAGGGGGCTGCCCGTTACCCCGCGGAGTCCGTCCGCCAGGCCCTGGACCTGGACGACGACGTGCCGGTCCTGCTGTGCGACGCCCGTGACCGGGAGTCGGTCAAGGAGGTGCTCGTCGGACTCGTCCAGCATGCGATGGAGTACACGGCCGACCGCCGCAGGGCCGTTCTGCGCTGACCGACGGCACGGCCCGTACCCCCGCCGACCGGGGTACGGGCCGTGGTCCCGTGCGGAGCGCCCACGCGCGCGTGCGGCGGCTTTCCCGCTGCTACGCCCCGTTCTCCTCCAGCCAGCCGAAGCTCTTCTCCACGGCCCTGCGCCAGTTCCGGTACTCGCGGTCACGGACCGAGGCCTCCATGGCGGGCGTCCACTCCGTGTCCTTCCGCCAGTGGGACTTCAGCTGGTCCAGGTCGTTCCACACGCCCGTGGCCAGCCCGGCCGCGTAGGCGGCGCCCAGGCACGTCGTCTCCGAAACGCGGGGCCGGATCACCGGCACGCCGAGGACGTCCGCCTGGTGCTGCATGAGCAGGTTGTTCCGGGTCATGCCGCCGTCGACCTTCAGCGTGCTGATCCGCACCCCGGAGTCCTGGTACATCGCGTCCACGACCTCCCGGGTCTGCCAGCTCGTCGCCTCCAGCACCGCGCGCGCGAGGTGGGCCTTCGTGACGTACCGGGTGAGGCCGGTGACGACGCCGCGCGCGTCGGAGCGCCAGTAGGGCGCGAACAGGCCCGAGAAGGCGGGCACGATGTAGGCGCCGCCGTTGTCGTCGACGCTCGCCGCCAGTGTCTCGATCTCGTCGGCGGTCCGGATGATCCCGAGCTGGTCGCGGAACCATTGGACCAGCGCGCCCGTTATCGCTATGGACCCCTCCAGGCAGTACACCGGCGCCTCCCCGCCGATCTTGTAGCCCATCGTCGTCAGCAGCCCGCTCTTCGACGGCACCGGCCGGTTGCCGGTGTTCAGCAGCAGGAAACTGCCGGTGCCGTAGGTGTTCTTCGCGGTGCCGACGTCATAGCAGGCCTGCCCGAACACGGCGGCCTGCTGGTCGCCCAGCGCCGAGGCCACGGGCACCCCGGACAGCCGCCCGACCGCGGTCCCGTACACCTCGGCGGAGGACCTGATCTCGGGCAGTACGGCCTCGGGCACGTTCATCGCGGACAGGAGGGAGGGATCCCACTGGAGGGTGTCCAGGTTCATCAGCATGGTGCGGCCGGCGTTCGTGACGTCGGTGACGTGCCGGCCGCCGTCGGTGCCACCGGTGAGGTTCCAGATCAGCCAGGAGTCGATGGTTCCGAACGCGATCTCACCGCGCTCGGCCCGCTGCCGCAGACCGGGCACGTGATCCAGCAGCCAGGCCGCCTTGGGCCCGGAGAAGTAGCTGGCCAGCGGCAGCCCGGTCTTCTCGCGGAAGCGGTCCTGGCCGTCCGTGCCGCCCAGTTCGCCGCACAGGGGCGCGGTACGGGTGTCCTGCCAGACGATCGCGTTGTGCACGGGCTTGCCCGTGGCCCGGTCCCACAGGACCGTGGTCTCCCGCTGGTTGGTGATGCCCAGCGCGCTCAGCTGGTCGGCGCGCAGTCCCGCCCTGGCGAGCGCCCCGGCCACCACGGCCTGCACCTTGGACCAGATCTCGGTGGCGTCGTGCTCCACCCAGCCGGGCTTGGGAAAGATCTGCCGGTGCTCGCGCTGGTCGACGGCGACGATCGCGCCGCTGTGGTCGAAGACGATGCAGCGGCTGGACGTGGTGCCCTGGTCGATGGCGGCGACGTACGTGTCGGCGGTGTCCGTCATGGCTGTCCCTGGGTCGCTGGGTCGGATCGCTGGCGGGAAGGACGCGTGGAGATAGCGGTGGCGGGCGCGGAATTCAGAAGGCCACGTTGTAGAGGAGGCCGGCCAGCGCTCCGCCGATCAGCGGCCCGACGACCGGTATCCAGGCGTACCCCCAGTCGGAGGTGCCCTTGTCGGGGATCGGCAGGAAGGTGTGCACGATGCGCGGGCCGAGGTCGCGGGCCGGGTTGATGGCATAGCCGGTGGGGCCGCCGAGGGAGAGGCCGATGCCCACGACGAGCAGGGAGACGATCAATACCGTGGTGCCGGACTCGCCGAGCCCCTTGGTGAGCCCGAAGGCGAGGACCGGCAGGACGAGCGCGACGGTCGCGATGATCTCGGTGACGAGGTTGGCGACCGGGTTCCTGATCTCCGGAATCGTCGAGAAGATGCCGAGGGTCGGCACGGGTTCGTCCGCGGTGCCTTCCGTGCGGACGTTGGCCTGGAACTGGGCGAGATAGACGAGATAGGCCAGTACGGCGCCGAGCATCGCGCCGACGATCTGCCCGAGCAGGTACACCCAGACCTTGCCCCACTTGCCGGTGTCGACGGCGATGCCGATGGTGACCGCGGGATTGAGCTGACCACCGGAGAGGGGAGCGGCGGTGTACGCGCCAGCGAGCACGCCGAAGCCCCAGCCGAACGCGATCACGATCCAGCCCGAGGCCCGTGCCTTGGAGTATCTGAGGGTGACGGCGGCGCAGACGCCCGCACCGAACAGGATCAGAATCGCGGTGCCGATGACCTCGCCGACGAAAATGTCTCCGTTGCTCATGGCGGCTCCCTTGGCGCCGGTAGGGGGCGATTGGCCCCCGGCCCTGTCGTGCAGGACGGTTCCCTTGGCGACTTCAGCCGAAGGCAGGGAGGGCCCCGCGCCCCGCCCGGCGTCGGTGACGAGCGTGCCGTCGCAGCCGGATCGCCCTGGAGCGCCGGGCCATGAGCAGGACAGACCCGTGCCGCAGTGCCTGATAACGCCGAGAATGTACGGCGATGTCGACTGACACCGGGAAGTGTTCACCGGCGCTCCGGGGGCGTCAAGGTTGCCGACGGCGACGGTGACACGGGTCCTCCGTCGGCCTCGGCCGAGTGGGCGCGCCGCAACCGACGTACACGCGAGGGCCGTTCACCACCGTGGTTCGGCGGCCGCGTATCCGGCCTGCGCCGGTGCCGGGCCCGGGCCGCCGCGCCGGACCTCGTGACCGGGGAGCCCGGCGCGTCCGAGGACCCAGCTGCCGCCGTTCAGCGCCTTGGCCGCCTTCTTCAGCGGAGCGAGCTGGGCGGCGGCCTGGTGATGGTCGCTCACGCTGCCCGGACCGCAGACGACCGTCGCCAGGGAGAGCGTGACCGGCCGGCCGCCCGCCGCCCACGGAGCGTCCAACACGGCACTTACCAGCGGATCGAGCGCCTCCTCGTCGGCCAGCACCAGGAAGTCGTCCCCGCCGATGTGCCCCACACGCGCGTGGTCCGCGACCGCCTGCTGGAGCGCGCGGCCCACCGCGCGAATCAGCTCGTCGCCCGCGGCGAACCCGGCACCGTCGTTTACCTGCTTGAAGTGATCGATGTCCAGCCAGCTGAGCGCGAACGCCCGCCCGGCGGAGATCCGCCGGTCCACCTCACTCACGATCGCGTCGGAACCGGGCAGCCGGGTCAGCGGGTTGAGTCCGGCGGCCTCCTCCACCCGGCTCTCGGCCAGCGCCCGCACCAGATCCGCCAGCCGAACGACACCGACACACCGGCCGTGTCCGTCGACCACCGCCACGTCGTCGGAGGTCCGGTCCCGGCCGCCGACCGCCACCACGTCCAGCACCTGCCAGGCCGTCGCGTCGACGCCGACCGTGCGGGGCGCGTCGCTCAGTTTGAAGGCCGGCCGGTCGGCGTACAGGGCGTGTCCGTAGCGGCCCGACATCGACAGCAGGAAGCGGGAGCGGTGCACCGAGCGGACGGGCCGGCCGCACTGGTCCACCAGCAGTACCCCGGAGACGTCCGGAGAACCGGTCAGCAATGCCCGCACCTGTCCCGCCGAAGCGGTCACTGGCAGGACGGCGGCAGGCCGGACGAACTCTCGTACGGACGGGCCGGAGCGGGGCACGGTCTCGGCACCGGGAGCGAGGGACGGAACGTATACGTGTGCTGCGGGGATACGGGCCGGCGGGGCGAACAGCTCGCCCTGGGCCAGCTGCGCACCGGCCGACAGCGCCGCCGCACACTGGAGTTCGGTCTCCACTCCCTCGACCGCGACCAGGGCGCCCAGTTCCTCGCACAGCGTCCGCATCGCCCGCACCGCGGCCGGCCGTGCGAGCAGCGAGGCGTCGAGCTTGACCAGGTCGGGGGAGAGGTCGGTGAGCAGTCTGAGCGGTACGTCGCCGTCCCCGATGCCGTCCGCGCTGATCCGGAATCCCTGTTGGCGCAGTGAGGCCACCGCCTCCAGCAGGGCACGCTGCGGCACATGTGTGTACGGCGGGACGATGTCGAGCGTCACCTCCCAGGGCATGCGCCCCGCCGCGCGTACGGCGTCGTGCAGCGGTGTCAGGCCGCCGAGATCGGCGAGCGTCGCCGCGAACACGTTCAGATGCAGCGGCAGCAGCGTCTCCTTGCGGGCAGCCGCGCGGAGCGCCAACACGGTCAGCCTGCCGTCCAGTTCGGGATCTCGGCGGGCCTCGGCCAGGACATCGCCGGTCTCCGGGCGGGCGAGTGTCTCCAGTGCGGCGACCGCGCCCGTCCTCAGGTTGACCACCGGCTGGAAGGCGAAGCGGAGAGTATCCGTCCAGGAGTGCACGGGAGCATGATGGCGCTGCCCGCGCACGCCCAGGCCCAGTTCATGAGACGTTCACGCAGCATTCCGGGCTGATCACGCAGAGTGGACAACCCCATCGACTCTCTTGCGGCAGGAGTCTCCGGACTCGCTCCTGTCACCGCACGGCGATCACCGATGACCCGTGCCCGAACAGCCCCTGGTTAGCGGTGATGCCCACCCGCGCCCCGGCGACCTGACGCTCCCCCGCCGTGCCCCTCAACTGCCAGGTCAGCTCGCACACCTGGGCGATGGCCTGGGCCGGCACCGCCTCACCGAAGGAGGCCAGTCCGCCGCTGGTGTTCACGGGTATCCGCCCGCCCGGGGCGGTCGCGCCCTCCCTTAGCAGCTTCGCGCCCTCGCCCTCGCCGCACAGTCCCAGATCCTCGTACCACTGCAACTCCAGCGCGGTCGACAGGTCGTACACCTCGGCCAGGGACAGGTCCTCGGGTCCAATGCCCGCCTCGTCGTAGGCGGCGCGCGCGATCGAGGCCCGGAAGGTCTCCGCCGGTGGTGCCACCGCGACCGCCGAGTCCGTGGCGATGTCCGGCAGGTCCAGCACCGTGTTCGGGAAGCGAGGCGTCACCGTCGACACCGCCCGGATGCGGACCGGACGGGCGGCGCCGTGCCGGTGCGCGAAGTCCAGGCTGGACAGCACCAGGGCGGCCCCGCCGTCGGAGGTGGCGCAGATGTCCAGGAGTCGCAGCGGATCGGCGACCACCGCGGAGGCGGCCACCTCATCGGCGGTGACCCGCTTGCGGTAGCGGGCGTACGGGTTGAGCGCCCCGAAGGCGGCGTTCTTCACCTTGACCAGCGCGAAGTCCTCCGGCGTGTCCCCGTGCACCGCCATCCGCCGCCGCGCGTACAGCCCGAAGTACGCCGGGTTCGTCGCCCCCAGCAGCCGGAAGCGCAGCCAGTCCGGATCGTCGGGACGGTCCCCGCCCGCGGGCCGGAAGAAGCCCTTGGGCGCGGCGTCCGCCCCCACCACCAGGACGACGTTCGCCAGACCGGCGAGGATCTGCGCCCGTGCCGCCGCGACGGCCTGGGCCCCCGACGCGCACGCCGCGTACACGCTCGTCACCCTGGCGCCCTGCCAGCCCAGGGCTTTGGCGAAGGTCGCTCCCGCGACATGACCCGGATAGCCGCCGCGCACCGTGTCGGCGCCCACGATCGAGCCGATGTCCCGCCAGTCGAGGCCCGCGTCCGCGAGAGCCGCGCGAGCCGCTGCCGTGCCGTACTCCGCGAAGCCGCGGCCCCACTTGCCCCACGGGTGCATGCCCGCGCCGAGCACCGCCACATCAACCGTCACCCCGTCACCCCCGTCGGCCGCCAGTGCCAGATCGTCCAGGTCGTCTTTGTGTCCTCGTCCTCGTGGAGCACACCGGGGACTACCTCCACCTCCATGCCCACCGTCAGGTCGGCGACGGTGACCCCGGGAGCCGCCTGCCCGAGCACCACGATCCGCTCGGCCTCCAGCTCCACCGCGATCAACGCGTACGGCACCCAGGGAAGTTCCGGGTTGCTCACATAGGGTGACGGTGGGCGGTATCGACTGTCGGTGTACGACCAGATGCGCCCCTTTTGTGACAGCGGGATCTCCTCAAGGGAGCCGCCCGCGCAGTGGGGGTTGCGGCAGTGGACGTCCTCGCGGGGAAAGAAGACCGAGGAGCAGGCCGTGCAGCGGGTGCCCAGGAGCCGGAAGCTCTCGCCCTCGCCGGTGAACCAGCCGGTGACCGCGGGCTTGCGTGTGTGCGGCAAGGACCCTCCCCTCGAGGCATACCTGACGTAGCGTCAGAAGTGTGCCACGGGCAACCGGAAATGGGCAGGCCGATTCGGTGAACCGAACAGCGGCGTACGGCGTCGTGGTACACGAGGGGCGGCCGGGACCGACGGGGGTGATTCCGGCCGCCCCTTCCAGATCCGCTCGTTCCTGATCCCTCACTAGCGGAACATGTCCCTCCCCTGATCGGATACAGTCCGCGCGTGTCCGAAACTCAGCAACCAACTGCCAACTCCGCGCCCGACTCTCACTGTTCGAGCTGCGGAGCGCCCTATGGAGAGGGCGTTTCCGGATGGCCGCGCACCTGCTCGTCCTGCGGGACCCTCGCCTACCGCAATCCGCTCCCGGTCGCGATCGCTCTCCAGCCCGTGTACGACACCAAGGGCACGGCCCTGGTCGTCATCACCCGAACCATCGCACCCGCGCGCGGAGGCATCGCCCTGCCCGGTGGGTACATCGACGACCGCGAGGACTGGAAGCAGGCCGTCGTACGGGAACTCAAGGAAGAGACCGGCATCGACGCGGCCGCCCGTGACGTGCGGCTCGTGGACGCCATGAGCTCACCCGACGGGCACCTGCTGCTGTTCGGAGTGCTGCCGGAACGCCCGGCCGACGGACTGCCGCCCTCCGCTCCCACGGACGAGACCGAGGGCTGGCAGCTGCTGCGCAGGCCCGAGGAACTCGCCTTCCCGCTGCACACGGTGGCCGTCAAGGCGTGGTTCGAGGGCCGCTACGTGTGAACCGTGCGGTTCAGCCGAGCCCGCGCACGCGCACCGGGTAGGGCGGTTCGGCCACGCCGTCCTCCCGGTCCCGGGTGACCACCACCCGGCCGCCGTGCCGGCGGGCGACGTAACGTTCGATCTCCGGTTCGTCCCACCCGTCGCCCGTGTCCCGCACGACCAGACCGGACCCGGTGCGTCCGCGCGCGGGCGCCCACACCTCCAGCTCCAGCCCACCGTCGGCCCCGCGCACGGGCAGCACCGCTCCGGCGCGCGCGAGCACCGGTATCCGCGACAGCGGCGCGTCCACCAGGACCTGCCCCGGTCCCTCATGGACCTCCTCCGTCACCGTGTCGTACCAGCGGCCCCGCGGCAGGCGCACCGCGCGGCGGTCGACACCGGGATCCAGGACCGGGGCCACCAGAAGGCCGTCACCCAGCAGAAACGTGTCCTCACAGTCGCGCAGCGCCCGGTCCTCCGGCGCCCCCCACCACAGCGGCCGGACATAGGGCGCGCCGGTCCGCCGGGCCAGATGCGCCAGCGTCAGGAAGTACGGCAGCAACCGCCGCCGTTCCAGCAACGCCACGCGCGCGTGCTCCAGCACCTCGGCACCGAACTCCCAGGGCTCCCGGCGCCCCGCCCGCAGACTCGCGTGGGTGCGGAACAGCGGCAGATGCGCCCCCAGCTGGAACCACCGCAGATACAGCTCCGGCGACGGACTGCCGTCGAAACCGCCCACGTCCGGACCCGAGTACGGCACCCCGCACAGCCCGAGCCCCAGCACCAGCGACAGCGACGCCCGCAGCCCCGGCCAGCCGGTCGCCACATCCCCCGACCACGTGCCGCCGTACCGCTGGAGCCCCGCCCAGCCGGAGCGGGAGAACAGGAAGGGCCGCTCCTCGGGCGCCAGCTCGCGCAGCCCCTCGTAGGCGGCCCGCGCCATGCACAGCGCGTACACGTTGTGCCCTTCCCGGTGGTCGCCGCCGCGCCCCTCCAGGGCATGCCGGGCCGAGCGCGGCAGCGTCGGCTCACCGAAGGCGCTGAACGCCGTCGGCTCGTTCATGTCGTGCCAGAACCCCGCGAAGCCCTGCCCCAGCCGCTCCTCGTAGAGCCCGCCCCACCAGGCACGCACGCGTGCGTCCGTGAAATCCGGGAAGACCGACTCGCCGGCCCACGCGACACCCCGCACCGTGCGGCCCTGCGCGTCCCGTACGAACGCGTCCACGGCCGCACCGCCGTCGTACACGACACTGCCCGGCTCCGCCCGCACCGCCGGATCGACGATCGACACCAGCCGGATCCCGTCCCGGCGCAGCTCCTCCGCCAGCACCGGCAGCTTGGGAAAACGCTCCTGGTCGACCGTGAACACCTGATGGTCGTCGTAGTGGTCGATGTCCAGGTGCACGGCGTCCAGCGGCAACTCGTGCTCCTGATAGCCCGCGACGATCCGGCGCACCTCCTGCTCGCTGCCGAAGCCCCACCGCGCGTGATGGTGGCCCAGCGCCCACGCGGGCGGCAGGGCGGGCGCCCCGGTCAGTGAGGCCCAGGTGTGCAGCACGCGCGCGGGAGTCCCCACCATCACCCAGCAGCGCAGCGGACCGCCGTCCATCCGCACCTCGCAGCGCCCCGCCCGGTCGTGCCCGGACCCGGCCCCCTCCTCGCCCTCCCGCAGGATCACCGTGCCGTCCCAGGTGGTGTCGTGGAACACCAGATGGGTGCCGGCATCCGCCACCACCAGCTGCACCGGCATCGTCAGATACAGCGGATCGTCCCCGGGCCCGAACGCCCGGCCGGGATCGGTGTTCCACAGCCGGTACTCGCCGTCGCGCAGCCGAGGCCCGCCGGAGCGCCCGCCCAGACCGAAGAACCGGGCGTCCGCGGCCACCTCCGACCGCTGCATCCACCGCGCCGCACCCCCGCCGACCGGCTCCCACCAGCGCGGCGGCAGGTCCCGCCGCAGCATCACCCCGCCCGGTGTGCACACCTCCACCGCGCCGTGCCGCGACACGACGACCGTCACCCGCTCGGCCACCACGCGCCAGCCGCCGTCCTTGTCCGGCTCCAGCACCGCCCGCGGATCCGGCTCGGGACCACTCCCCGCGAGCGCGTACGACGGCTGCGGACCAGCCCCGTCCCACCCCCAGAAGACCGCCCCGTTCACCGCCACGACGATCCGCAGCTCGGAGCGCCCGAACCGGATCAGCCCGCCCCCGGGACCCGGCTCAACGCCCTGCACCTGACCCGGCACCCGGGCCCGCTCGGGTCCCCGCCGCGGCAGCCCGGCGGCGTCGATCCGCCTCCAGCGCCACGCGGCCCGTACGGTACGCAACCCCCGAGCCGCCCTGCCCGAACCGACCACACTCACCGAACGCACCAGGTCACGACCGTCCATGCTGCTCACCCTGCCACTGAGCGCCCCACGCGCGCGTGTCGTTCAACTGTCGTTCACCCGTGCCCGCACCACATCTTCATGACATGGACTGTGTGGGGCGCACCCTGGTGTAGAAGTCGATCACATGGCATCGTCCGTGTCAGCCGCGTCACGCGCACACCCCAGCCCGTGCGCGGACCGACGCACACGACGCGCACAGCCCGGGAGCCGCCCCAATGTCGACCGCGAACCCCCAGCCGCTCTGGCAGCCCGATCCCCAGCGGATCGCCCAGGCCCGCATCACCCGGTTCCAGGCATGGGCCGCCGAACACCACGGCGCCCCGGCCGAGGGCGGGTACCCGGCCCTGCACCGGTGGTCCGTCGACCAGCTGGACACCTTCTGGAAAGCCGTCACCGAGTGGTTCGACGTACGGTTCTTGAGCCCCTACGCGCGCGTGCTCGGCGACCGGACCATGCCCGGCGCCCAGTGGTTCCCCGGAGCCACCCTCAACTACGCCGAACACGCCCTGCGCGCCGCGGCCGACCGCGCCAACGAACCCGCCCTCCTGTACGTGGACGAGACGCACGACCCGCGCCCGGTGAGCTGGTCCGCGCTGCGCCGCCAGGTCGGCTCCCTCGCCGCCGAACTCCGCGCCCTCGGCGTCCGCCCCGGCGACCGCGTCAGTGGCTACCTCCCCAACATCCCCGAGGCCGTCGTCGCCCTCCTCGCCACGGCCGCAGTCGGCGCGGTCTGGACCTCGTGCGCCCCCGACTTCGGCGCCCGCAGCGTCCTCGACCGCTTCCAGCAGGTCGAACCCGTCGTCCTGTTCACCGTCGACGGCTACCGCTACGGCGGCAAGGAGCACGACCGCCGCGAGATCGTCGCGGAGCTGCGCCGCGAGCTGCCCACCCTGCGCGCCGTCGTCCACATCCCCCTGCTGGGCACCGAGCCTTCCGAGGGAGCCCTGGAGTGGTCCGCGCTGACGGGCGGGGACACCGAGCCGGTCTTCGAGCAGGTCCCGTTCGACCACCCGCTGTGGGTGCTCTACTCCTCAGGCACCACCGGCCTGCCCAAGGCCATCGTCCAGTCGCAGGGCGGCATCCTGGTCGAACACCTCAAGCAGCTCGGCCTGCACTGCGACCTCGGCCCAGAGGACCGTTTCTTCTGGTACACCTCGACCGGCTGGATGATGTGGAACTTCCTCGTCTCCGGCCTGCTCACAGGCACCACGATCGTCCTGTACGACGGCAGCCCCGGCTACCCGGACACGGGCGCCCAGTGGCGCATCGCCGAACGCACCGGAGCCACCCTCTACGGCACCTCCGCCGCCTACGTCATGGCCTGCCGCAAGGCCGGCGTCCACCCCGCCCGCGACTACGACCTGTCCACGGTGAAGTGCGTCGCCACCACCGGCTCCCCCCTGCCCCCGGACGGCTTCCGCTGGCTGCACGACGAGGTACGCGACGACCTGTGGATCGCCTCCGTCAGCGGCGGCACCGACGTCTGCTCCTGCTTCGCCGGCGCCGTACCCACCCTCCCGGTGTACACCGGCGAACTCCAGGCGCCCGGCCTCGGCACCGACCTCCAGTCCTGGGACCCGAGCGGCAAGCCCCTCATCGACGAGGTCGGCGAGCTGGTCGTCACCAACCCGATGCCGTCCATGCCGATCCACTTCTGGAACGACCCCGACGGCAGCCGCTACCACGACAGCTACTTCGACACCTACCCCGGCGTCTGGCGGCACGGCGACTGGATCACCGTCACCTCGCGCGGGACCGTGATCATCCACGGCCGCTCCGACTCCACCCTCAACCGGCAGGGCGTGCGCATGGGCTCCGCCGACATCTACGAGGTCGTCGAGCGCCTGCCCGAGATCAAGGAGTCCCTGGTCATCGGCCTCGAACAGCCCGACGGCGGCTACTGGATGCCGCTGTTCGTGCACCTCGCACCGGGCGCCGTCCTGGACGAGACACTCCTGGACCGCATCAAGCAGGCCATCCGCGAACAGCTCTCGCCACGGCACATCCCCGACGAGATCATCGAGGTGCCCGGCGTCCCGCACACCCTCACCGGCAAGCGCATCGAGGTCCCGGTCAAGCGCCTGCTGCAAGGCACCCCGCTGGACAAGGCGGTCAACCCCGGCTCCATCGACAACCTCGCCCTGCTCGGCTTCTACGAGGAACTCGCCCGCAAGCGCGCCTGATCCCCCGGACGATCACCCTCCGCATCCGAGCCGCTAGCGGGCTCGGACGGTGTGACCTGCGCAGACCTGCTCACCATCCGTCCATGATCACCGGCGGCAGGCCCATTGTCAGTGCTGTCGGTTACGGTGAGTGAGCATTGATCGACCGCGCATTGGGGGAATCATGGCGCACACCGACCACCAGACCATGCGACGCGTCCTGCGCCGCGAGATCGCCGGCACCATCGGCGTACTCACCGACGACCACGACTTCCGCGCCATGCGGCGCTACCGCAGCTTCACCTTCGACGACCACACCACCTACCTCCAGCAACTGGAGGCCGTTCTCGAGGCCCGCGCCGAACAGGGCAACCACACCACACTCGCCCTGTTCGACCCCGAGGACTACGCCGCGTACTGCGCGGACACCGGCCTCGACCCGGAAGCCCCGGCCAGCCGGACCAGGTTCACCGCGGAACTCGCGGCCACCGGCCCGACCATCCCCTACGACGGCCGTCCGCTCGCCGTCCTCCTGCCCGCCCTCGTGGACGAAGCCGTACGCCAGGCCACCTGGGAGTACGCCACGACCCTCCTGACCCGCCTCGGGCCCTGCCCGACCTGCGGCGAGGACATCGGCAGGGCAGCCTTCACCCGCGCCTCCGACCTCGTGGTCCGCATCCTCGACACCGCACCACCCGGCGACCGGCACCTCGTCTGCACCGTCTCAGGACCTCCGGACACCCTCGTCTCCGTCCTGCACGGCGACCAGGACCCCCACGGCGCGACCCGCCTGGACGAGGCCGAGGCCCTGGAATTCACCAGCGTCCTCGCCCTCGGCCTCGCGACCCGCAGCCCCGGCGGACTCGTCATCCGCGTCAGCGCCGCCGGCACGGCCGACCGCGTGTACGGCTGGCGACTGCGCGGCGGCGCCCTCCAACCACTGACGGCGTCCGAAGTGTTCGACGCCTACTGCACCGACGTCGAATCCGGCGAGCTGATCTCCCCGGAGTCCGGCGTCGACTACCGCGAGCCACCCGCCCTCGGAGAGGACAGCACGGCCCCGGACCACCGTCACTGAGGGCCCGCGCCTCGCCCCGAACACACGAGCGGCCGCACACACCGGCTGCCGGAAACGCGTCAGGGGCGCCCCGCCCGAAGGCAGGACGCCCCTGAACCGACACCCCGGAGGTGGCCGCTACGGCTACTCGCCGGACAGCACCGCCTGAGCCGCGCTGCGCGCCTCCTCGGCGCTGTCCGCCGCACGCGCCGCCGCGGCGGCACGCTCGCACTGCGCCAGCGTGTACTTCGCCAGCGTGGCGCGAACGTACGGAATCGATGCCGCACCCATGGAAAGGGAGGTGACACCCAGACCGGTCAGCACACAGGCCAGCAGCGGATCCGACGCGGCCTCACCGCACACCCCACAGCTCTTGCCCTCGGCCTTGGCCGCCTCGGCGGACAGCGCGACCAGGTCGAGCAGCGCCGGCT
Source organism: Streptomyces sp. NPDC029138 (assembly GCF_055564375.1). Lineage (NCBI taxonomy): Bacteria > Bacillati > Actinomycetota > Actinomycetes > Kitasatosporales > Streptomycetaceae > Streptomyces > Streptomyces sp. NPDC029138. The sequence continues at coordinate 2,328 of NZ_JBVHWM010000099.1, read as the reverse complement.
GCCACGGGTCCTGGAGGCGGGACACCGCGCCCACCTGCCGATCCGCAGCGAACGTGTACTGCGCGAGGTCGTTGGTCCCCAGCGACAGGAACTCGACCTCCTGGAGGATCGAGCGCGCCCGCAGCGCGGCCGAGGGGATCTCGACCATCGCGCCGAACTTCGCCCGCAGCCCCGCCTCACGACAGGCGTCGGCAAAGGCCTTCGCGTCGTTGCGGTCCGCCACCATGGGCGCCATGACCTCGAGGTAGACGGGCAGCCCTTCGGCGGCCTTCGCCAGCGCCGTCAGCTGAGTGCGCAGAACCTCGGGGTGGTCGAGCAGCGTCCGCAGCCCCCGCACGCCCAGCGCCGGGTTCGGCTCGTCCGCCGGCGTCAGGAAGTCCAGCGGCTTGTCCGCGCCCGCGTCCAGCACACGCACGACCACACGGCTCTCGGGGAACGCCTCCAGCACCTGCCGGTAGGCCTCCACCTGCTTCTCCTCGGAAGGAGCGTTCTTGCTGTCGTCCAGGAACAGGAACTCGGTACGGAACAGACCGACACCCTCGGCCCCGGCCTCGACGGCCGCCGGCACATCCGCGGGCCCGCCCACGTTGGCCAGCAGCGGCACCTTGTGCCCGTCCGCGGTCACGCCGGGACCCGTCGAAGCGGCCAGCGCGGCCTTGCGCGCGGCGGCCGAGGCCTCCAGCTCCGCCTTCTTCGCCTCGCTCGGGTTGACGAAGACGTCGCCGGTGCTGCCGTCGACAGCGATCATCGTGCCCTCGGCCAGCTCACCGGCACCCGGCAGCGCCACCACGGCTGGCACGCCGAGAGCCCGCGCCAGGATGGCACTGTGACTGGTGGGACCGCCCTCCTCGGTCACGAAACCGAGGACCAGAGACGGGTCCAGCAGCGCGGTGTCGGCCGGAGCCAGGTCCCGGGCCACGAGCACATAGGGCTGGTCACTGTCCGGGACACCCGGCATCGGCACGCCCAGCAGCCGGGCGACGATACGGTTCCGCACGTCGTCGAGATCGGCCACGCGTCCGGCGAGGTACTCACCGGCACCGGCCAGCAGCTCCCGGTACGCCGCGAAGGCGTCGTACACGGCACGCTCGGCGGTGCTCCCGACCGTGATCCGCCGGTCCACGTCGGCCATCAGCTCGGGGTCCTGGGCCATCATGGCCTGCGCCTCCAGCACGGCCTGAGCCTCGCCACCCGCCAGATTGCCGCGCGCCATCAGGTCGGCGGCCACGGCGTCCACAGCCTGACGAGCGCGTCCCTGTTCCCGCTCCGCGTCCTCGGCGGGAATCTGCTTGGCCGGCGGCTCCAGAACCGCCGTGCCCATGTGCCGTACCTCGCCGATCGCCACGCCATGGCTCACGCCGACGCCTCGCAGCGTTGTCTCCATCTCACCCGTCCCGATAGTGCGGCGGGTCCCGCCGCCGCGGTGGTTGTCCTGTTCGCCGCCTTACGACGGCAGTTCTGTCAGTTCCAGGAGAAGAGGCTGTCGCCGACCTTCACGTCCCCGTCCGCACGGAGGTCGGAGAGGGACTCGGCAGTTGCTTCCAGCGCGACGACCGGGCACACCGGCGACTTGCCGGCGGCCTCCACCGCAGCGGGGTTCCAGCGCACGACGGCCTGGCCGCGGGTCACGGTGTCGCCCTTGTTGACGAGCAGCTCGAAGCCCTCGCCGTTGAGCTGGACAGTGTCGATGCCGAGATGGGTGAGCACACCGTGTCCGCTCTCGTCGACGACGACGAACGCGTGGGGGTGCAGGGAGACGATGATGCCGTCCACGGGCGCCACGGCCTCGGAGATCTCACGCTCGGGGTCGATCGCGGTGCCCGGGCCGACCATGGCCCCGGAGAAGACCGGATCCGGCACTGCGGCCAGTCCGATGGCACGCCCGGCAAGAGGGGACGTCACGGTGGTCATGGGAAGCCTCCCAAGGAGTGGAGCTGTTCAACGGGCCGTCACTGTCAGTCCCGGACGGCGCACTGAGCAGCAGCGTATGTCATGTGAACTGGCGGTTCCGGATGGAAGCTACCAGTTAGTGGTCTAGACCACCAGCTCACCGGATTTGCATGGCCTCCGAGGCTGCGTGTACAGTCGTACTCCTGCCGGGGGGCACTGAGGCGTGCAACCGCATGCTCCTCCGACAGCACCCAAACTCATCAGATCCTATCTCTGGATCTCCTTCTGCATGCTCGCAGGGGGGTGGTCAGAGAGACGGAAAAACCCTGGTAGAGTTTGAAACACCGAAGGGAAGCGCCCGGAGGAAAGCCCGAGAGGGTGAGTACAAAGGAAGCGACCGTTCCTTGAGAACTCAACAGCGTGCCAAAAGTCAACGCC
>NZ_JBVHWM010000098.1:0-27347 GCF_055564375.1 Streptomyces sp. NPDC029138 | reverse complement strand
GCTGGACTGGTACAACTACCACCGACCCCACACCGGCATCGGCAGCCACCCACCAGCCAGCCGCGTCACCAACCTCTCCGAACAGCACACCTAGGGCCTCTCGTTGCGGCCGCCGCCGGGAAGGCGGCCCCGCCCGCTACAGCCCCTGCGCGTAGGAGAAGAAGCGCTGCGGGTCGTACTGCTGCTTCACCTTGGCCAGCCGGGCCGCCGCGTCCCCGTAGTACGCCTTCTTCCAGTCCTTCAGCGTCGCGTCGGTGTAGTTCTGGTAGGCGGCGCCCGAGGCGTACGGCTTCATCGCCTGGTGCGCCGAGGTCAGCCAGGACTGGGCGGTGGAGCCGGAGGCGCCCGCGCCCCAGGAGGCGATGTACTGGGCCAGCATCCGCGAGCGGCGGTGGACGAAGGCCGTCGCGGTCGGGGAGACCCGGTTGACCGCGCCGCCGAGCGCGGTGAACGCGATGCTGCCCGCGCCGCCCCGCACGGCGGCGATCTGCTTCAGCACGGCCTGGATGCCGGCCGCGGACAGCGATCGGTCGAAGAAGTCGGAGCGGGCCGCGTACGTCTCGCGGCCCAGCTTCCCCTGCGGGGAGCGGCCCGGGGTGGAGCCGGGCAGATGGCACTGGGCGTCGGCGGAGAAGGAGGAGCAGCCGGCGTAGATCTCCATGGCCTCCTCGTAGCCCCGGCGGCGCAGGGAGACGGAGGAGGCGTCGGCGCCGGCCAGGTGGGCCAGGCGGTCCACGGCGTTCTGGAGTTCGCCGTAGGTGCCGAGGGAGAAGCAGGCCACCGAGACGGTCGGGGTGCGGCCCGGGGAGCACGCCAGGTGCAGGGAGGACCAGATCTCGTCGGGCTGGCTCGGGCCCCACTCCTGCCAGGCCTTCAGCACCTTGGCGGCCTTGGCCCAGGGCCAGGTCAGGTAGGCGGTCACGGCCTGCGGCGCGGCATGGGTCCTGAACTGCAGTTCGGTGACGACGCCGAAGTTGCCGTTGCCGGCGCCGCGCAGCGCCCAGAACAGGTCCTTGTTGGTGGTCGCGTTCGCCGTGAGCTGTTTGCCGTCCGCGGTGATCAGGGTGGCCTGGGTGAGACTGTCGCAGGTCAGGCCGTAGGCGCGGGAGGCGACGCCGTGGCCGCCGCCGAGCACCAGGCCGGAGACGCCGACGGTGGGGCAGGAGCCCGCCGGTATGGTCACGCCCTTGGCGGCCAGCGCGCGGTAGACGTCGATCAGCTTGGCGCCCGCGCCGACGACGGCCTGGCCGCCGCTCGCCCGGACCCGGTTGAGCCGGGACACGTCGACGATCAGCCGGTTGTCGCCGGAGGAGTAGCCGGCGTAGGAGTGGCCGCCGTTGCGGATGGAGACCCTGACGCCGTGCGCGTGGGCGTAGGCGAGGGTGGTGCGGATGTCGGCGGCGTGCGCGACATAGGCCACCGCGGCGGGCTTCAGTCCGTCGAAGCGGGTGTTGTACAGCTGGTGGGCGGTCCTCCAGCTCGCGTCGCCGGGCCGCACCAGGGTGCCGTCCAGGTCACGGGCGAGGGCCGCCCAGTTCGCGGCGGCGGTCGCGCTGGTGGTCTTCAGGGCCGTGAGCGAGGATGAGCGCGACGGCGTACCGGGATGGTCCGCCGCAGGGGCGGACGACCCTCCGCCCGCACCGCACGCGGTCAGTGCGGTCGTCGCAAGCGCGGCCGCGCCGCCCGAGATGAACGTACGCCGTTCCATGTCCGTCGCCTTTCCTCGGCTGTCGTGGAACGAGACGACGCGCCGCACCAAGGGGTTCCCCCGACCGGGTGACGAACATCCACGTCACGTGTCCGCAACCCGGTCGTCGGAACCTTTGCGTGCTCTCCCCGTGAGCATTCCGTGACCTCACCGGGCCGACGGCAGGGGTTCACCCCCCGTTCACTTCCGGCCATCGGCGCCTTCACCTGATCTGCCTAATTTCGGCCGTACCGGGTGCCGAGTGCGGCCATGAACGCGCTGACGCACCTCTACGACTTCGCGCGCCGCCGACAGCGGCGGCTCCTGGAAGGAACTCCCGAAAGTGAAGCTTCAGCGCAAGAACCGGCTGCGCGCCCTTTCTCTCGGTGCTGTCGCCGTCACCGGCGCCCTGGCCCTGACGGCGTGCGGCTCCGACGACAACGGTGGCGGCGGCAGTGCGTCGGGCAACCCGTCCACGTCCGCCGGCGCCGGCTCGATCAAGTGCGACGACGCCAAGGGTCAGCTGCTCGCAGACGGCTCCTCCGCGCAGAAGAACGCGATCGACGCCTGGGTGAAGGCCTTCTCCCAGGCCTGCGGCGTGCAGATCAACTACAAGGGCGGCGGCTCCGGTGCCGGTGTCACCGCGTTCACGCAGGGCCAGGTCGCCTTCGCCGGTTCCGACTCGGCGCTGAAGCCCGAAGAGGTCACCGCCTCCAAGCAGGTCTGCAAGGGCGGTCAGGGCATCGACCTGCCGATGGTCGGCGGCCCGATCGCCATCGGTTACAACGTCCCGGGTGTCGACAACCTGGTTCTGGACGCCCCGACCCTCGCCAAGATCTTCGACAGCAAGATCAGCAAGTGGAACGACCCGGCGATCGCCGCCCTGAACAAGGGCGTGAAGCTTCCCGACCTGAAGATCCAGGCGTTCCACCGCTCGGACGAGTCCGGCACCACGGACAACTTCACCAAGTACCTGATCGCCACCACCCCGGACAACTGGAAGTACTCCGGCGGCAAGGCCTGGCAGGCCAAGGGCGGCCAGTCCGCTCCGCAGTCCGCGGGTGTCGCCCAGCAGGTGAAGCAGACCTCCGGCGCCATCGGCTACTTCGAGCTGTCCTACGTCAAGGACGGCATCAAGGCCGTGTCCATCGACACCGGTGCAAGCAAGCCGGTCGCGCCCAGCTCCGAGAGCGCCACCGCCGACATCGCCGCCGCGCAGGTCGTCGGCACCGGCAAGGACCTCTCCCTGAAGCTGGACTACAAGACCAAGGCCGAGGGCGCCTACCCGATCACCCTGGTCACCTACGAGATCGTGTGCGACAAGGGCAACAAGTCGGACACCCTGCCCGCCACCAAGGCCTTCCTGCGCTACATCGCCAGCGAGGACGGCCAGAAGATCCTCCCGAGCATCGGCTACGCGCCCGTGCCCGCCGACATCATCTCCAAGGTCCGCACGACCATCGAGGGCCTGAGCTGACCTGATCCGTGAGTGCGGCCCGGTACCCGACAGGGCCGGGCCGCACCGTCCGGTGCACCGCCGCCACGAGCCGCCGCCCCCTTCGGGGGGACGGCTCCGCAGACCGGAGAACCCGATGGACATATCGACGACAACCGACGTACCTCCCCCCGCCTCCCAGCCCACGATCGCCGAGCAGAAGCGCGCGGCCCGTGGCGCCACCCGCCCCGGTGACCGCATCTTCCTCGGCCTGTCCCGAGGCTCGGGCATCCTGCTGCTGGCGATCATGGCCGCCATCGCGGTCTTCCTCACATACCGCGCCGCCCTCGCGATCAGCAAGGACCACGCGAACTTCCTGACCACGTTCGAGTGGAACACCAACGTCCTCGAACCGAAGTTCGGTATCGCGGTCCTGGTCTTCGGCACGATCGTTTCCTCGGTCATCGCGATGGTCATCGCGGTCCCGGTCGCGGTCGCCATCGCGCTGTTCATCACGCACTACGCCCCGCGCCGCATGTCAGGCCCGGTCGCCTACGTGATCGACCTGCTCGCCGCCGTGCCGTCCATCGTGTACGGCCTGTGGGGCGCCCTCGTGCTCGTCCCGCACATGAACGGCCTGTTCGGCTGGCTCAACGACTTCTTCGGCTGGACCGGCGTCTTCTCCTGGGACCAGGGCGCGCCGCGCTCGATGCTCACCGTCGGCATCCTGCTCGCGATCATGATCCTGCCGATCATCACCAACGTGAGCCGTGAGGTCTTCCGCCAGGTCCCGCAGATGCACGAGGAGGCGGCCCTGGCCCTCGGCGCCACGCGCTGGGAGGTCGTCCGGATGTCCGTGCTGCCCTTCGGCCGCTCCGGCGTGATCTCCGCGTCCATGCTCGGCCTCGGCCGCGCGCTCGGCGAGACGATGGCCGTCGCCACCGTGCTCTCGCCGTCCTTCGACATCCAGGCCAGCCTGCTCAACCCGGGCGGCGGCACCTTCGCCCAGAACATCGCCAGCAAGTTCAGCGAGGCGAACGAATTCGGCCGGGACGCGCTCATCGCCTCCGGTCTCGTCCTGTTCGTCATCACCCTGGTGGTCAACGGCGCGGCCCGGCTGATCATCGCCCGCCGCGCGGAGTACTCGGGGGCCAACGCATGAGCACCGCAGCCGTCACCGACAAGCGGCCCAGCACGCTGCGCGCCGCCAGCCTGCCCCGGTGGACGCCGTGGGCCATCGCCGCCGGCTCCCTCGTCCTGGGCATCGGCATCAGCCTGGCCGCCGGCCTGGACAGCAAGATCCAGTGGGGCCTGATCGCCGCCGTCCTCTTCGTCCTCGGCACGTTCGGCATCGCCGCGCGCGTCGAGGGCCGCCGCCAGGCCAAGGACCGCGTCGCCACGAGCCTCGTCTGGGTGGCCTTCCTGCTCGCCGTGGTGCCGCTGGTCTCCCTGATCTGGGTGACCGTCGCGCGCGGTGTGAAGGTCCTCGACGTCTACTTCCTGACCCACTCGATGGGCGTCGTCGCCGACACCGAGCCCGGCGGCGGCATCTACCACGCCATCATCGGCAGCCTGGAGCAGGTCGGCCTCGCCACCCTCATCGGCGCCCCGATCGGCGTGCTCACCGCGATCTACCTGGTCGAGTACGGCCGGGGCCGGCTCGCCAAGTCCGTCACGTTCTTCGTCGACGTCATGACGGGCATCCCGTCGATCGTCGCGGGCCTGTTCATCCTCAGCCTGATGCTCATCTTCGAGATGCAGCCGTTCGGCTTCGCCGGTTCGCTGGCCCTGGCCATCCTGATGATGCCGGTCGTCGTCCGCTCCACCGAGGAGATGCTCAAGCTCGTCCCGAACGAGCTGCGCGAGGCGTCCCTGGCGCTCGGTGTGCCCAAGTGGCGGACCATCCTGAAGGTGGTCCTGCCGACGTCCATCGGCGGTATCACCACAGGCATCATGCTGGCGGTCGCCCGTATCGCCGGTGAGACCGCGCCGGTGCTGCTGCTGGTGTTCGGCAACCCGTTCATCAACAACAACCCCTTCGAGGGCGCGCAGGCCTCACTGCCGCTGTACATCTACCAGCAGTTCGCCAACAGCGCGGGCTCCGGTGCGGCGTACGACCGCGCGTGGACGGCGTCCCTCACGCTGATCGCCTTCGTGATGATCCTCAACCTCGTGGCTCGCGGCATCGCCCGCTGGAAGGCCCCGAAGACCGGTCGCTGAGCGCGGCCATACAGCGACCGAGCTTGAATTTCTGGAAGTGAAGCAGACATGGCCAAGCGAATCGACGTAAGCGGACTCACCGCCTACTACGGCTCCCACAAGGCGATCGAGGACATCTCGATGACCGTCGAGCCGCGGTCGGTGACGGCGTTCATCGGCCCCTCCGGTTGCGGCAAGTCGACGTTCCTGCGCACGCTGAACCGTATGCACGAGGTCACCCCCGGCGGCCGCGTCGAGGGCAAGGTGCTCCTGGACGACGAGGACCTCTACGGCACCGGCGTCGACCCGGTGTCCGTCCGCCGCGAGGTGGGCATGGTGTTCCAGCGCCCGAACCCGTTCCCCACGATGTCGATCTTCGACAACGTGGCGGCGGGCCTGCGCCTGAACGGCAACTACAAGAAGTCGGAACTGAACGACATCGTAGAGAAGTCCCTCAAGGGCGCGAACCTCTGGAACGAGGTCAAGGACCGCCTGAACAAGCCGGGCTCCGGCCTGTCCGGTGGTCAGCAGCAGCGTCTGTGCATCGCCCGCGCGATCGCGGTCGAGCCGAACGTCCTGCTGATGGACGAGCCCTGCTCCGCCCTGGACCCGATCTCCACCCTCGCCATCGAGGACCTGATCGGTGAGCTGAAGGAGCGCTTCACGATCGTCATCGTGACGCACAACATGCAGCAGGCGGCGCGTGTCTCGGACCGTACGGCGTTCTTCAACCTCGCGGCGGTCGGTCAGCCCGGCCGGCTGATCGAGATCGACGACACGGAGCGGATCTTCTCCAACCCGTCGGTCCAGGCCACGGAGGACTACATCTCCGGCCGCTTCGGCTGATCCCACGATCCCCTCGCGGTGCTGCATGGCGGTGCCACCGCGAGGACGCAAAGGGCCCGCCCCTGGCTCCCGGGGGCGGGCCCACTGCGTTGTCACGGCGTTCGGCGTTACAGGGCCACCAGCTTGACCACTCCGAAGGCCAGGGCGGCCACCAGGGCCGCTGCCGGCATCGTGATGAACCAGCCCAGGATGATGTTCTTGGCCACGCCCCAGCGGACGGCGTTGACGCGCTTGGTCGCGCCCACGCCCATGATGGCCGAGGTGATGACGTGGGTCGTGGAGATCGGCGCCTTGAAGAGGAACGCCGTGGTGAACATGATCGACGCGCCGGTCGTCTCGGCGGCGAAGCCCTGCGGCGGGTCCAGCTCGATGATCTTGCGGCCCAGCGTGCGCATGATCCGCCAGCCGCCCGCGTAGGTGCCGAGGGACAGCATGATCGCGCAGACGATCTTCACCCACACCGGGATCGGGTCGCCGTACGTCTCATGGCCGGAAATCACCAGTGCCATGACGACGACACCCATGGTCTTCTGAGCGTCCTGGAGGCCGTGGCCCAGCGCCATGCCGGCCGCCGAGACCGTCTGGGCTATCCGGAAGCCGCGCTTGGCCTTGTGCGGGTTGGCCCGGCGGAATATCCACAGGATCGCCGTCATGACCAGGTAGCCGACGATCAGGCCCACGACCGGGGACACGAACATCGGGATGATGACCTTCTCGACCACCCCGTGCCAGATCACCGTCGTACCGCCCGCCAGCGCCGCGCCCACCAGGCCGCCGAACAGGGCGTGCGAGGAGGAGGACGGCAGGCCGAAGTACCAGGTGACCAGGTTCCAGACGATCGCGCCGAGCAGGGCCGCGAACAGGATGCCCATGCCGGTCGAGCCCTGGGGCGTCTCGATCAGGCCCTCGCTGACCGTCTTGGCGACCCCGGAGCCCAGGAAGGCACCGGCGAGGTTCATGACGGCGGCCATGGCGAGGGCCGCCCGCGGGGTGAGCGCCCGCGTCGACACCGACGTCGCGATCGCGTTCGCCGAGTCGTGGAAACCGTTCGTGTACGTGAAGAAGAGCGCGACCGCGATGGTCACGACCAGGGCAAGGGTGTCCATCGACGCCTCAGGACTCCTTGACGGCGATGGTCTCCACCGTGTTCGCCACGTGCTCGAACGCGTCCGCCGCCTCTTCCAGGACGTCCACGATCTGCTTGAGCTTCAGCACCTCGATCGCGTCGTACTTGCCGTTGAAGAGGTGGGCGAGCAGCTTGCGATGGATCTGGTCGGCCTGGTTCTCCAGCCGGTTGACCTCGATCCAGTACTCGGTGAGGTTGTCCATGGTGCGGAGGTTCGGCATGGCCTCCGCCGTCAGCTCTGCGGCCCGGGCCAGGACCTCGATCTGCTGCTCGACGCCCTTCGGCAGTTCCTCGACGTTGTAGAGGACGACCAGGTCGACGGCTTCCTCCATGAAGTCCATGATGTCGTCCAGGGAACCGGCGAGGGTGTAGATGTCCTCCCGGTCGAACGGCGTGATGAACGAGGAGTTCAGTTGGTGGAAGATCGCGTGCGTGGCGTCGTCACCTGCGTGTTCCGCGGCCCGCATACGCTCTGCGATCTCGGCCCGGGCGGAGGAGTCCGCCCCGAGCAGTTCCATCAGGAGTTTCGAGCCGGTGACGATGTTGTCCGCGGACGCGGCGAACATGTCGTAGAAGCTCGTCTCCCTGGGGGTCAGACGAAAGCGCACGTGGGGTCCTCGGGGTGCTTCGGTTTCGGTCAGGCTGATGCTAGGCGCATCATCCGGCCACGGCTAATGGGCCGCATCCCAGTGTCGCCCATCGAGCAGAGTGGTCAGCACGGGGGCGTACGAAGGGCCCTCTACCCCGGAAAGTTCGTTACCATATACCCAGTAGGGGTATGTATCCCTTTTGTCCGCAGCTCGTCCCGAGACGGAGGCCCGCGATGACGACGACGACCGAGGCCGGCGCCACGCACGGCTACCACAAGCAGAAGGACGAGCACCTCAAGCGGCTGCGCCGGATCGAGGGGCAGATCCGTGGCCTCCAGCGGATGGTGGAGGAGGACACGTACTGCATCGACATACTCACGCAGGTCTCCGCCTCCACCAAGGCCCTCCAGTCCTTCGCGCTCCAGCTGCTGGAGGAGCACCTGCGGCACTGCGTCGCGGACGCGGCCCTCAAGGGCGGTGACGAGATCGACGCCAAGGTGGACGAGGCGACGAAGGCGATCGGCCGGCTGCTGCGCAGCTGAGCCGCTCAGGCCGCGTTGCGCTCCTCGGCCACCCGCAGCACCTCGTCGATGCTCTCCAGGCTGAGCCGGTCCTCGGCGGCCGAGGCCGCGATGATCAGCTCTCCGCACAGCTCGATCTCGGCGAGGGCCACGTGGTCCTGAACCGCCGTGCCGCCGACCGCAGCCACCCGCCTCACCTCTTCTCCGCCGTCACCGCTCCCTAGGGTAGGCAGCGCCCTACACACCGCGCATGGCACGGACGGGCTACTTACGGGGTGGCGTCCCGGACTAGTGACTGGCCGGTTTCAGCCCCCGCCGCTGGTGCCGTCCTCGGCGATCCGGCCCGCGTAGATGTCCGCCGGGGCCGGCAGGCGTACGTCGGCGGGGGCGCCGAAGTCGTACAGCAGCAGGGTGGAGGCGACCGCCACGGTGGCCTTCTGGCGGCCGTTGACGAAGCTGAAGCGCTGCCGCAGCTTGCGGATGCGGCCCTGGTCGTCCAGGTACGCGTCGAACGGCACCTCGGCCGTGGCGAACCCTTTCGCCGCCGCGGCCAGGGCCGCCCTGTTCGCGGCGGAGGCGTACCGGGCCGCGCGGCTCAGGTCGGCGGTGCCACGGTAGTGCCGCACCGCCGTCCCGGCGACCTCGGTCCGGCCGACGAAGGCCGCCTCCCGGGTCCCGCGCAGCACCTCCGCCGCCGCGTACGGGTCGGTCGCGCCGCCGGTGACCAGATTGCCGTCGGACAGCGTCGCGGTGTCCACCCGCACCCACTTGTCGGCGGGCACGCCCGCGCCCCGGTTCTTCATGAACAGCGCGCCCGGGGCCAGGAGTTCGGTGATGGGCCGGTGTCCGGAGGCGCCCGCGGGGTCCTCGGGCAGCACCACCGTGAGCCGGCCGAGGCGGCGCCGGTAGTCGTAGACGCCCTTGCCGCGGATGGTGACCCGGGTGCCGCCCGTGGCCATCTCCATCGAGGTGCCGGCCTTCGAACTGCCCGCGTCCCGCAGCGCGTCGGCGGCCCGGTGCAGGACGGTGACGGGGTCGCCCGCGCCCTTGACGTCCTCGGCGGCGGCCCCGCTGCCGGAACAGCCCGTGGCGCCCGTCCCGAGGGCGAGGAGGATGCCCGCCGCGACGACCGTCCCGCCCGCGCGCCTGTGCTGCCGCCGATCCATCGCCTGCCTACCCCCAGCCGGTGTGTCCGTCACGGGCCCCCTGTCGTCCGGATAACGACGGGTGGGGGGTGCCGTCACGCGCCGCCGGGAGCGGCAGCGGGGCCGCGTCGGGCCGACGGGGGCGGGACCGACGTCGACGGGGGTGGGGCCGGTGCCGACCGGGGGGCCGGTGCTGACGGGGGGTGGGGCCGGCGTCGATGGGGGTGGGGCCGGTGCTGACGGGGGCGAGGCCGGCGTCGACGGGGGCGAGGCCGGTGCTGACGGGGGTGGGGCCGGCGTCGACGGGGGCGAGGCCGGCGTCGACGGGGGCGAGGCCGGTGCTGACGGGGGTGGGGCCGGCGTCGACGGGGGTGGGGCCGGTGCTGACGGGGGTGGGGCCGGCGTCGACGGGGGTGGGGCCGGTGCTGACGGGGGTGGGGCCGGCGTCGACGGGGGTGGGGCCGGTGTCGGCGGGGGCAGGGCCGGTGTCGACGGGAGCAAGGCCAACTCTTTAACCAGGGCTGGGTACCGTTGACGGCGTGGCAGTCACCGCGGTATCGGAGGACGGGCCGGAACGCGCCCGGTCCGGGCAGGAGCACCTCACGACGACGACCGAGCAGGGCCCCTTCTGCGTGGCCAGATGCAACTGCGGCTGGCGCGGCCCCGCCCGCCGGGCCCGCAGCCAGGCCCGTGCGGACGCGGAGGGGCACATGACCGGCCGGTAGCCGTCACCGGCGCTCCAGGGCCCGCAGGAGCGCGTCCACCAGGTCCCCGTCGCGCGGCTGGGTCAGCCGGGCCCGGGCGGCGGTCGGCGGCAGCCAGAGGATGCGGTCCACCTCGGCGTTCGGCGTGAAGTGGCCGGAAACCGCCTCCGCGGCCCAGTACCGCACCCGCTTGGGGCGCCCGCCCGCCGAATACCGCAGGGTCGGCAGCTCACCGCCGGGCTCGGCCGTGGACCCGGTCTCCTCCGCGACCTCGCGCAGCGCGCCGGCGAGCGGGTCCTCACCCCGCTTGAGCTTGCCCTTGGGGTGGGACCAGTCGTCGTACTTCGGCCGGTGGACCAGACAGATCTCCAGGCCGTCGCAGACCGGGGAGCGGCGCCACAGCACACAGCCGGCCGCCTCGACCACGGTGTCGTTCACACCGCCTCCTCGTGGGGGTCAGGGCGCGTGGACGCTCTGCTTCTGCCACGCCTGCTGGAACGCGAACCGGGCCGCCTCCACCTCGTGCCGCTGGTCGGCGTGGAGCACACCGAGCGCGTAGGCCGTCGCCGGGGTGATCCGGGGAGTACGGGCCGCCTGCGCCGCCGCGGCCGCCGCCTCGGAGGCGTCCCGGTGCCGGTTCAGGGCCTGGCCCGCCGTCAGCAGCCGCACGTCCACCGGGGCGTTGCCGCCGTGCAGCACCTCACGGGCGTACCGGTGCAGGCGCAGCAGCAGGCGGACCTGGTGCCAGGGGCTGTCCTGGGGGTGCGGGGACGGGTCCGGGGACAAGCCGTGGACCAGGGCCTCCGCGTTGTAGGGGTGGCCGGCGGTGACCAGGGGGAGCGCGGCGACGGAGTCCGTGAGGCGCTCCTCGGCCGCGGCGGCGAGGGGGCGCAGGGCGGTGGTGGGTGCGGCGGGGGTGAGGGGGACCTCGCTGGCGAGTACCGCGACCTTGTCGGCCACGGCGTGGAAGCGGGAGGAGCCGAGGGCTTGGAGCGCCGTGGAGTGGGCCCTTGTCCGGGCGAGGGTGAGCTGGCGTTCGAGCAGGGCGCCTGCCTTCGCCGCGCCCACGGTGAGGTTGCCGCGGTCTGTTGTCGCCGTCCGGTTGGCAGGGCCAGTGGTGCTCTCCAGTGCCTCCCCCACGCCCGGTTTCGCTCGCGCGGGGGCGCCCCCACCGCCCACCCGTGCGGCCCCGGCGGCACGACTGCCCGCGGCCACGGCGACGTCCACCGCTTGTGCGGGCAGGACTGCCGCCCCCGACAGCCGGTGCAGCGCCAGCAACAGGCGTTCCAGGCGGGCCTCGCAGGCGTGTTCCAGGCCCAGTGTGCCGGACAGCCAGGCCAGTTCCGGGCGCATCTCCTCGGACCAGTCGGGGTCCAGGAGGGGGCGGAAGGTGTGCAGGCTGGCGCTGATACGGCGGGCCGAGCGGCGCAGGAGGCGGGCCGCGTCGAACTCCTCCGCGCCGTTCGCCGTGCCCCCGCCCGTCTCCCGGTGCAGGCGCAGGGCGCGGAGGAACTCCGTGGCCTGGGCGCGCAGGTAGCCCGCGAGGGCGTCCCCCGTCACCGCCTCGGCCGTGGGGTCCGTCGGGTCAAGGTGTTGCTGTGCCACGCCGGCGCCTCCGGGCGTCTATGAGCATCTCCTGGACGTTGCGCAGGGGTTGGCCGTCCGTGTCGGTCGCGTGCCGCGTCCACTCGCCGTCCGGGCCGAGGTGCCAGGAGGCGGTGCCGTCGGACATGCCGGTGTCCAGCAGCCGGTTGAGGGCTGCGCGGTGGCCGGGGTCGACCACCCGGACCAGGGCCTCTATCCGGCGGTCGAGGTTGCGGTGCATCATGTCGGCGCTGCCGATCCACACCTCGGGCTCGCCGCCGTTGCCGAAGGCGAACACCCGGGAGTGTTCGAGGAAGCGGCCGAGGATCGAGCGGACCCGTATGTTCTCCGAGAGGCCCGTGACGCCCGGGCGGACGGCGCAGATGCCCCGCACCCAGATGTCGACCGGCACGCCCGCCTGGGAGGCCCGGTAGAGGGCGTCGATGACCGCCTCGTCCACCATCGAGTTGACCTTGATGCGGACGAAGGCCGGGCGGCCCGCGCGGTGGTGCTGGACCTCCTTGTCGATCCGCGCGACCAGGCCGTCCCGCAGGGACTTGGGCGCGACCAGCAGGCGGCGGTAGGTCTCGCGGCGGGAGTAGCCGGACAGCCGGTTGAAGAGGTCGGAGAGGTCCGCGCCGACCTGCGGGTCGGCGGTGAGCAGGCCGAGGTCCTCGTACAGGCGGGCCGTCTTCGGGTGGTAGTTGCCGGTGCCGACGTGGCTGTAGCGGCGCAGGGTCTCGCCCTCCTGGCGGACCACCAGCGACAGCTTGCAGTGCGTCTTCAGGCCGACCAGGCCGTAGACGACGTGACAGCCGGCCTCCTCCAGCTTGCGCGCCCACTTGATGTTGGCGTGCTCGTCGAAGCGGGCCTTGATCTCGACCAGGACGAGGACCTGCTTGCCGGACTCGGCGGCGTCGATGAGCGCGTCGACTATCGGGGAGTCGCCGGAGGTGCGGTACAGGGTCTGCTTGATCGCGAGGACGTCCGGGTCGGCCGCCGCCTGCTCCAGGAACGCCTGGACGGAGGTGGAGAAGCTGTCGTACGGGTGGTGCAGGAGCACGTCCCGGGCGCGCAGCGCCGCGAAGATGTCGGGCGCGGACGCCGACTCGACCTCGGCGAGGTCGCGGTGGGTGCCGGCGATGAACTTCGGGTACTTCAGCTCCGGCCGGTCGAGGCTGTGGATGCGGAAGAGACCGGTGAGGTCGAGGGGGCCGGGCAGTGGGTACACCTCGGCCTCGGAGATCTTCAGCTCGCGCACCAGCAGGTCCAGCACCTCGCGGTCGATGGACTCCTCGACCTCCAGGCGCACCGGCGGGCCGAAGCGGCGCCGCATGAGTTCCTTCTCCAGGGCCTGGAGGAGGTTCTCGGCGTCGTCCTCCTCGACCTCCAGGTCCTCGTTGCGGGTGATCCGGAAGGCGTGGTGCTCCAGGATCTCCATGCCCGGGAACAGCTCTTCCAGGTGGTTGGGGGCCGCGATGACGTCCTCGATGGGGACGTAGCGGCCCGGGGAGGCCTCCAGGAAGCGGGACAGCAGCGGCGGCACCTTCACGCGCGCGAAGTGCTTGTGGCCGCTGACCGGGTTCCGTACGACGACGGCCAGGTTCAGGGAGAGGCCGGAGATGTACGGGAAGGGGTGCGCGGGGTCCACGGCCAGGGGCGTGAGGACCGGGAAGATCTGGTGCCGGAAGAGCGTGAAGAGGCGCGCCTGCTCCTTGTCGGTCAGCTCGGACCAGCGGACCAGGTGGATGCCCTCGTCCGCGAGTGCGGGGGCGACGTCCTCGTGGTAACAGGCGGCGTGCCGGGCCATCAGCTCGCGGGAGCGGGCCCAGATCATCTCCAGCACCTCGCGCGGCTGGAGGCCGGAGGCGGAGCGGGTGGCGACGCCGGTGGCGATACGGCGCTTCAGACCGGCCACCCGGACCATGAAGAACTCGTCCAGGTTGCTGGCGAAGATCGCGAGGAAGTTCGCCCGCTCCAGCAACGGCGTGTTCGGGTCCTCGGCCAGCTCCAGGACGCGCTCGTTGAAGGCGAGCCAGCTGCGTTCCCGGTCGAGGAAGCGGCCCTGGGGCAGGGGCGCGCCGTCGGTCGGCGCCTCCTCGTAGGCGTCGAGGCCCGCGTCGAGATCGGGTTCCAGGTCGGAGACCACGGCGGCCAGGGCGTGCTGGCGGTGCGCGGCGATGGAGCCCACGGAGGGCTGCGGGTGCTGTACCTCTGCCTGGGTGTCTTGCTGGCTCATGAACCCATTCTTCCGCGCAACGGGTGACACAGGCGCGTCGGAACGTGCGGGCGGGAGCGTGACGGCCCCGTTCCCCGCGGGCCCCTCGGGGGGCGGCGAAGGCTCTGGCACGGCGGGCTTCATTGGCCGAGCGTCGCAAGCCTGGCTGAATCAATGGTTACGGCGACATGACGTGCGGGATAGCGGGGGGCGGCCCGAAGGGGTTCTGGGGTGCGGAAACGCCGGTCCGGCGCGGGTCCGGGCCTTCAGGCGGTCCGGCGGCGCGGGACGGCACAGGCGGCGGCGGTGACGGCGAGGGCAGCCGGTCGGCGGACGGGACGGTGCCGTGGGCCAGGGCGAGCACGCCGGCGCCGGTGAGCAGGGGCAGCGCGGCCGTGGTCAGCTCGGCGATCAGCCGGCGGACCGGGATGACGGACCGGGTGCACCGGGAGAGGGGCGGCCGGCAAGGCGGTCGCCCCTGGCGTGGGGGATGTCAGGTCTCGCTGCGGTACATCAGGTCCGTCTCGTGGACCGTGAAGCCCAGGCGCTCGTACACCGACACCGCCGCCTTGTTGTCGGCGTCGACGTAGAGCATCGCGGTCGGCAGCTGCTGGGCGGCCAGGTGGCGCAGCCCGATCGTGGTGAGGGCCTTGCCGAGGCCGCCGCCCTGTTCGCCGGGCCGGACCCCGAGGACGTACACCTCGCCCAGCCCCTCCTCGGCGTGCACCTTCGTCCAGTGGAAGCCGATCAGCTCGCCGCGCCGCTCGGCGAGGAAGAAGCCGGCCGGGTCGAACCACGGCTCGGCCTTGCGGTCCTCCAGGTCCCGCTGGGTCAGCGAGCCCTGCTCCGGGTGGTGGGCGAAGGCGGCGGCGTTCACGGCGAGCCAGGCCGTGTCGTCCTTGCCGGGCACGAAGGTGCGCACGGTCACGCCCTCCGGCAGCGTCGGCTCCGCCAGCTCCAGGCCGGTCAACGGCCGCCGCATCTGGCGCAGTTCGCGGAACAGCGTCAGACCGAGCACCTGGGCGAGGTGCCGGGCGGCGGGGTGTCCGCCGTGCGCCCACACCCGCAGTCGCTTGCCGGAGGCGGCGAGCAGGGCCGAGCCGAGCGCCCGGCCGTGACCGTGCCCGCGGTGCCCGGGGTGCACGACCAGTTCGGCGGCCGGCGCCTCCACCGGGTCGGTGTCCTCCAGCTGGGCGTAGCCGACGAGTTCGCCGTCGACGGTCAGCAGCAGATGCGAGACGCCCTCGCGAGCGCCGCCGCGCAGCTGGAGCCGGCCCTGCTCGGACACCGGCTGCTGCCCGTCGACCCGGGCGGCCTCGCCGAGCAGGCGCAGCACGGCCTCGGCCCGGTCCGGAGTGAGCGCGGAATAGGTCTCGATGGAGCGGGCGGGGAAGCCCTGTACGGTGTCGTCGCTGCTCATGCGTATGAGGGTACGGGGAGGCCTGGGTGAAGTCCCGGCACATCGGCCGCGGCGGGAGCAGCGGTAAAGGCATCGGCAAAGGGAAACCAGGATGTGACCATGAACCCCCTGTCGCGCTACGCGCGTTGACTTTAGGCTGCGCCGAGCCACCACAGCCGACCCACAGGGGGGTCCCATGCCAGCCGCGCCCCGGCGCACCAGACGTCGTACGCACGCCCTTCTCGCGAGCGCAGCCACTCTCGCGACGGCCGCGGCGCTGACCGCCGCGCTCCCGGCGGACGCGCACGAGAGCCACCACCGTCCGGGCCGCTACCAGGACGTCCAGCTGCTCTCCTTCAACGACCTGCACGGCAACCTGGAACCCCCGTCCGGCTCCTCCGGCCGGGTCACCGAACTCCAGCCGGACGGCACGACGAAGACGATCGACGCGGGCGGTGTCGAGTACCTGGCGACCCACCTCCGCCAGGCCCGTACGGGCCACCCGTACTCGATCACCGCGGCCGGCGGCGACATGGTCGGTGCCTCCCCGCTGCTGTCGGGCCTCTTCCACGACGAGCCCACCGTCGAGGCGCTGAACAAGTTGGACCTGGACGTCACCTCGGTCGGCAACCACGAGTTCGACGAGGGCGCGAGGGAGCTGGCCCGCCTCCAGAACGGCGGCTGCCACCCCACGGACGGCTGCTACACGGACCAGGAGTTCCAGGGCGCGGACTTCCCGTACCTGGCCGCGAACGTCCTGGACGACAGGACCGGCAAGCCGGTACTGAAGCCGTACTGGGTCTGGGAGAAGAAGGACGTCAGGATCGGCTTCATCGGGGTCACGCTGGAGGGCACCCCGGGCATCGTCTCCGCCGACGGCGTCAAGGGCCTGAGCTTCAAGGACGAGGCCGAGACCATCAACAAGTACGCCAAGGTGCTCCAGCGCCAGGGCGTGCGGTCGATCGTGGCCCTGATCCACGAGGGCGGCTCCCCGGCCTCCGGCTCGTACAACTACGACTGCGACTCCCCGGGCGCGGGCAGCGGCATCTCCGGCCCGATCGTGGACATCGCCAAGTCCGTGACCCCGGCGGTGGACGCCCTGGTCACCGGCCACACCCACCAGGCGTACGTCTGCACGGTCCCCGACCCGTCCGGCCGCCCCCGCATGGTCACCTCGGCGTCCTCCTTCGGCCGCCTCTACACGGACACCACGCTGACGTACGACCGCCGCACCGGCGACATCGCGCGTACGGCGGTGAAGTCCGCGAACCACGTGGTCACCCGGGACGTCCCCAAGGCGGCGGACATGACCGACCTGATCTCGCGCTGGAACACCCTGGCCGCCCCGATCGGCAACCGCCCCATCGGCTGGATCTCCGCCGACGTCAACAACAGCGGCACCGAGTCCCCGATGGGCGACCTGATCGCCGACGCGCAGCTCGCCCACGGCCGGGAACTGGACCCGAGGACCAGCCTCGCGCTGATGAACCCGGGCGGGGTCCGGGCCGGCCTCACCTACGCGGCCAAGGGCGCCGAGGGCGACGGCGTGGTCACCTACGCCGAGGGCTTCACGGTCCAGCCGTTCGCCAACACCGTGAACCTCCAGGACCTCACCGGCGCCCAGTTGATCCAGGTCCTCAAGGAGCAGGTCAGCGGCGCCAACGCGGCGGCCCCGAAGATCCTCCAGCCGTCCGCCGGGCTCACCTACACCCTGGACCTCACCAAGTCCGGCGCGGACCGCGTGGTCACCGACTCCATCCGCCTGAACGGCGCCCCGATCGACCCGTCGGCCACCTACCGCGTCGCCACCAACAGCTTCCTCGCGGGCGGCGGCGACGGCTTCCCGACGCTGGCCCAGGGCACGGGCGACCTGGTCGGCGCGGACGACCTGACGGCCCTGGAGAAGTACCTGACGGCGAACTCGTCGGCCTCGTCGCCGATCGCCCCGCCGAAGACGGACCGGATCACGGTCGTGCAGTAGGACCGGCAGGACCGGTGGAGGCGGCGGGAGGCCACGCTTCGAGCGCGGCCGGCATCTCGGCCGCCTCCCGCCGCTCGAACCACCGGTACCGGAGCACACCGCGCCGCGCGGCCGTGGCGCGCAACGCCCGCAGGGTCGGCTGACGGCGCGTACGGGGCCGCCGGTTGCCGGTGGTCGTACCGGCGGCCCCGTCCCGGCCGTTGTCCACAGCTGTGGAAAAGAGTCGCCGGTGCCCCGGGACGCCCGCGCGGCCCGCCGTCGGGGGCGTGCGGGTCCGGCCTGGGTCAGGAAGCGGTAGGCGTCCAGTCCCCGAGCCAGTCGGCGATCTCCTGGTCGGTGGCCTGGGCGTCGGTCAGCTGGGGGCGGTCGGTGCTCGCCGCGCCGGCGCCGGGGGCGAGAAGGCCGTGGCCGAGGGCGCCGGCGGCGAGCGCGAGCGGCAGCCCGAGCGCCGGCGCGGTACGGCTCCCGCGGTGGCGGGCGCGCCGGATGATGCGGGGGTTCATGGACGACTCCAGTCGGTTGTCCGGGTGGGGTGCTGAACCGGAGTTGCCGTGGAGCGGGGGAAGGTTGCCGAGGGGCTGACCGTCAACGGCCCGGCAGCGCCGCCCAGTTCTGCTCGCCGGCCCAGTCCGCGAACGTGTGCCAGGCGATCTCGGGGTGGGCGTGGCGCAGGCCGGTGACGTCGACGTCGAGGCCCGTGTCGGTGAAGTAGGCGAACATCGCCGCCAGGTCGGGGGAGTGGGTGCGGATCTGGGCGAAGGGCGGCTGCTCATGGGTGATCGGGCGGGCCAGGGCGGTGCTGAGGGTGGCCGCGATCTGCGCGGGGGTGAGCACGTCGGAGGCGAGGTCGACGCGGTGGCCCGCGAAGTCGTCCCGGCGCTGGAGGGCCAGTGCGGCGAACGCGCCGATGTCGGTGGCCGGGATGAGCGTGAGCGGCCGGTCGGCCGGCATGGGCCAGGCGAAGACGCCGGTGCGCAGCCCGTCGAGGGTCCAGCCGCTGGTGTAGTTGTCCATGAACGCGGCCGGGGCGATCACCGTCCAGGGCAGGCCGGAGGCACGCAGGTGCTGTTCGACGGCCCATTTGCTCTCGAAGTGCGGAACGCCGGTGCCGCGGTCGGCGTGGGCGGCGGAGGTGAGGACCACATGGCCGAGGCGGGCCCCGGCCGCCGCGTCCACGAGGGCCGTGCCCTGCCGGATCTCCGCCCGGGTGCCGGTGCCGAACGGGGTGGTCACCGCGAAGAGTCCGTCGGCGCCGGCGAGTGCCGCCGCGAGCGAGCCGTGGTCGTCGAAGTCGGCCTGGCGGACCTCGGCGCCCAGGTCGCGCAGCGTCTCGGCGGCGGGTGAGCCGGGGTGGCGGGTCAGGGCGCGGACGCGGTGGCCGGCGGCCAGCAGGGCGCGGACGGTGGCCCCGCCCTGGGCTCCGGTGGCGCCGGTGACGGCGATGGTGAGCATGGGTCTCCCCCTGGATCGGTACGATTGCTGTGTGGCGCATTGGCTGCGTCACACAGCAGATTACGGCAAGAGTTACTGCGCCGCGCAGTAATTTCGGCGAGGAGACCCCGTGGCAGACGTGACAGACCCCGGCCGGGCCCGCCTGTACGAGGAGCTGGCCCTGGAGTCCCGGCGCTACCTGGCCGCCTACGTGCTGTTCAACCAGGCCGTCGCCGACCACCTCGGCCTGCACCCGACCGACGTGCAGTGCCTGAGCCTGCTGACCGCCGAGCCGGAACCGCTCACCGTCCGGCAGATCGCCGACCGCACCGGCCTCACCACCGGCTCGGCGACCCGCCTCGTGGACCGGCTGGAGCGCGGCGGCTACGTCACCCGCACCCCCGACCGGCAGGACCGCCGCCGTGTGCTGGTCACCCCCGTCCCGGAGCGCCTCGCTCGCGTCACCGCGCTGTGGGACGACCTCGGGCAGACCTGGCAGACCCTCCTGGACGACCACAGCGAGGACGAGCTGAGGGCGATCACCCGGCACATGCGCCGGGCGCACGACCTCAGCCACACCCAGATCGAGCGCCTGCGCGCCCTGCCCAGGCCCGACTGAGGGCACCGGGCCGGCCGGCTGATAGTCGGGCGACCGGCTGAGGGCCGGGGTCAGCCGGCCGGTGTCTCCGGCGGCGGGGTCGGCGCCCCCGGCAGCCGTACCGTCGCCACCGTGCCGCCGCCCTCCGCGGGGGCCAGGGTCACCTCGCCGCCCGCCTGCTTCACCGTACGGGCGACGATGGACAGGCCGAGGCCCGAGCCCGGCAGGGCACGGGCGCTGGGGGAGCGCCAGAACCGGTCGAAGACGTGCGGGAGTTCGTCCTCGGCGATGCCGGGACCGTGATCGCGGACCGTCAGCACGCCCCCGCTCAGCCGCACCTCGACCGTGCCGCCCTCGGGGCTGAACTTCACCGCGTTGTCGAGGATGTTGACGATCGCCCGCTCCAGCGCGGAGGGCTCCGCCCGCACGAACCAGGGCTCCAGGTCCGCCGTGATCGACAGCTCGGGACCGCGCAGCCGGGCCCGGCGCAGGGCCGCCTCGGCGGTGTCCTGGAGGGCGACCACCTGGACGCGCTCGCCGCGCTGTCCCTCCGAGCGGGACAGCTCCTGGAGGTCGCCGATCAGCGCGGCCAGTTCGGTCATCTGCGCCTTCACCGAGGCGAGCAGCGCCTTGCGGTCCTCCGGCGGGATCGGGCGGCCCGTCTCCTCGCTGCGGGTGAGGAGTTCGATGTTCGTCCTGAGCGACGTCAGCGGCGTACGCAGTTCATGGCCGGCGTCCGCGATCAGCTGCTGCTGGAGGTCGCGGGAGCTGGCCAGCGAGGCGGTCATCGAGTTGAACGACCGGGACAGCCGGGCCACCTCGTCCTCGCTGACGTCCTCCACGGGGATGCGGATGGTCAGGTCCTCCGTGCGGGCCACGTGCTCCACGGCCTCGGTGAGCTTGTCGACGGGGCGCAGCCCGGCCCGCGCGACGGCGAGCCCCGCGGCACCGGCGCCGACGACACCGACCGCGGAGACGAGGAGGAGGACCAGGGCGAGGTCGTTGAGGGTCTTCTGCGTGCTCTTGAGCGGTACGGCGATGAGCACGCCGACGTTGGGGCCGGGCCCGCCGCTCGCGGTGGCGGTGGGGCTGATGGGCTTGGTGAGCACCCGCAGCTCGTTGCCCTCGTCGTCGCTTCCGTTGCGGAAGTACAGGATGCTGGGGTCGAGGTTCTTGATCTCGGTCTTGTCGGCCTGGGTGACCTTGATCTTGCCCGAGGCGGCCCCGAAGAGGCAGACCTTGCCGTCCTCCGTGACCAGCTGGGAGTACCGGTCGCGCAGCAGGAAGCTGTTGGCCTGCGGGGTGTCCGTGCAGTTGTCGAGGGTGAACTGCAACTGGTCCGTCTGCGTCGTGTTCCGCAGGGACTTCTTCAGGTCCTCGTCGAGCTGGTCGTAGAGCTTGCGTTCCACGATGAACCAGCACGTCACCGAGACCGCGGCCACCGCGAACGCCACCGCCGCCGCGACCAGCATCGCCAGTCGCGCCCGCAGCGGCAGCGCCCGGTACCGGCGCGCCAGCTGCCTCACTCGGCGCCGCCCTGCCGCAGGACGTACCCCACCCCGCGCACGGTGTGCACCAGGCGGGGCTCGCCGCCGGCCTCTGTCTTGCGGCGCAGATACATCACGTAGACGTCGAGCGAGTTGGAGGAGGGCTCGAAGTCGAAGCCCCACACCGCCTTCAGGATCTGCTCGCGGGTGAGCACCTGGCGCGGGTGGGCCATGAACATCTCCAGCAGGGTGAACTCCGTGCGGGTCAGTTCGACCGGCCGGCCGCCGCGCGTGACCTCCCGGGTCGCGAGGTCCATGCGCAGGTCGGCGAAGGTGAGGGCCTCGTCCTCCTGGGCCTGGGCGGACACCGCCGCCGCGTAGGAGCTGCGGCGCAGCAGGGCGCGGATGCGGGCGAAGAGCTCGTCCAGCTCGAAGGGCTTGACCAGGTAGTCGTCGGCGCCCGCGTCCAGGCCGGTGACCCGGTCGCCGACCGTGTCGCGGGCGGTGAGCATCAGGATCGGGGTGGTGTCCCCCGCACCCCGGATGCGGCGGGCCGCGGTCAGCCCGTCCATGCGCGGCATCTGGATGTCCAGCACGACCAGGTCCGGCTGGTAGGCCGTGGCCTTCTCCAGGGCGTCCGCGCCGTCGACGGCGACCTCGGTTTCGTACCCCTCGAAGGCGAGGCTGCGCTGGAGGGCCTCGCGTACGGCCGGCTCGTCGTCGACGATCAGGATGCGCTGGGGGTCACGGTCGCCTTCGGCGGGACTCATCGCTCGCATTTCCTCGGGGTGCGGTGGGAGGGGTGGCCGGTGTCTTCCGGCCGGGGGGTCTCCCGGCCGGGGTGGGGTCTCCCGGCCGGGGCCGGTGTCTCTCAGCCTCCCATGTCCGGGGGGCCGGGGACACGCGCGCCGGTCAGACCCGGACCGTGTTCAGGCGGTGCAGCGGCACCTTGCGGCGGTGCGGACGGGCGGCGGAGGTGCGCAGGCCCATCAGCTGGGGGACCGGCGTCACGGGCGCGGCCACCTCGGGGGCGCGGGGCGCCGGGACGGGCACGTGCAGCTCGGACACGATGGACAGGGCCAGGGTGAGGCCGGCCGGACCACGCTCACTGAACCGGTGGGGGACGTGCTTGATCATGACCTGCTCCTTGCACTTGATGTGGCTAGCTGTCGGAGCCCGCCCGCAGCTTGGCCAGGTCGGACTTCACCGTGTCGATGGGGATGGCGAAGCCGAGGCCGATGCTGCCCGCGTCCGAGGACGAGGACGCCTGCGAGGCGGAGGAGTACATCGCGGAGTTGATGCCTATGACGTGACCGCTCGCGTCGATCAGGGCGCCGCCGGAGTTGCCGGGGTTGAGGGACGCGTCGGTCTGGATGGCCTTGTAGGTGGTGGTGGACGAGCCGGTGTCGCCGTTGAACTCACGGCCGCCGAACTGGAAGGGCCACTGGCCCCCGCCGTCCTGGCCCTGCCCCTGGTTCTCGTCGGTGGAGACGGTGACGTCCCGGTGCAGGGCGGAGACGATGCCGCTGGTGACCGTGCCGGTCAGGCCCTCGGGGGAGCCGATCGCGACGACCGTGTCGCCGACCTGGACGCTGCTTGAGTCACCGAGCGCCGCCGCCTTCAGTCCGGAGGCGCCCTTCAGCTTGATCAGCGCGAGGTCCTTGGAGCTGTCCGTGCCGACGACCTCGGCGGTGTAGCTCCTGCCGTCGCTGGTGCGCACCTTGATCGAGGTGGCGCCGGAGACGACGTGGTTGTTGGTGACGATCTCGCCGTTCGACGTGATGATCACGCCGGAGCCGGTGGAGGAGCCGCCCGCGAGCGTCGCGTTGATCTCGACCACGCTCGGGCTGACCGCGGCGGCGATGGCGGCGACGTCGCCCTTCTTGCTGGACGGCACCACGGTGGTGCTGCTGCCGGCGGTGGCGACCGTGTCCGTGCCGGTCAGTTCCTGGAAGGCGTACGCCGTCCCGCCACCGACCGCCGCCGCGACGATCGCGACCGCCGCGAGCAGGGCCATCGGTCCCCGGGTGCGCTTCTTCCGGGGCTCGGGGTCCGCGACCACCGGCTGGTACGGCGGCGGGGGCGGCCACTCGGGGTTCACGGGAGCGGAGTAGGAGTGCGGCTGCTCGTAAGTGCCCTGGCTCTCGGTCATGACAGAAGAGTCCCCCGCGACCATGAGAGCTTCCTGAGTGCCGCCTGAGAAGCCCGGCAGAACCTCGTTTGCCCGATATAAAGACGGCTCCGGGAAGCGCGCCCCGAACCGGACGGCCGAACCGGCGGAGCTACAGGCAGCCGCAGCTCGTGCGCACCACCAGCCGCGACGGGAACGTCTTCAGCCGCTCCCGCCGGGACCCGGCGATCCGCAGCCCGTCGTCCAGCACCAGGTCGACCGCCGCCCGGGCCATCGCCGAGCGGTCGGAGGCGACCGTGGTCAGCGGCGGATCGGCGAGCGCGGCCTCCTTGATGTCGTCGAAGCCCGCCACCGCCAGCTGACCGGGCACGTCGATGCGCAGCTCGCGCGCGGCCCGCAGCAGGCCGATGGCCTGGTCGTCGGTGGAGCAGAAGACCGCGGGCGGCCGGTGGGGGCCGGACAGCACCTCCAGGGCGACCCGGTAGGCGTCGTAGCGGTTGTACGGCGCCTCGAACAGCCGGCCCTCGGTGGACAGGCCCGCCTCGGCCATGGCCCGCTTCCAGCCCTCGACGTGGTCGGAGACCGGGTCGCCGACGGCCGGCGTCTGCGCCGTACCGCCCATACAGGCGACGTAGTCGTAGCCGTGCTCCAGCAGGTGGCGCACGGCGAGCTGGGCGCCGCCCAGGTCGTCCGTCACCACGGCGACGTCGTCGATGGCCTCGGGACGCTCGTGCAGCAGCACCACCCGGGCGTCCCAGGCGTCGATCTCGGCGGCGGCCAGGTCGTTCAGGGCGTGCGAGACGAGGATCAGGCCCGAGACGCGCATGCCGAGGAAGGCGCGCAGATAGTGGACCTCGCGCTCGCCGATGTAGTCGGTGTTGCCGACGAGGACCATCTTCCCGCGCTCGGAGGCGGCCTGCTCGACCGCGTGCGCCATCTCGCCGAAGAAGGGCTGGCGGGCGTCGGGGATGATGAGGCCTATGAGGTCCGTGCGCCGGGAGGCCATCGCCTGGGCGACCCGGTCGGGCCGGTACCCCAGTTCCTTGATCGCGGCGAGGACACGCTCGCGTGTTGCCGGGGCGACCGGCCGGGGTCCGTTGTTGATGACATAACTGACGACGGCTGTGGAGGTTCCAGCCAGCCGTGCCACGTCATCCCGAGTCACCTTGGCCACGCGCGGAGTCTACGCGGATTGACCCGCTCTGGGCAGGGCGTATCACATGGCGGCTGTGCGAGGACGATGCCCCGCCCGGGTGCCGCTCATGCGTCCGCTGTGGGCCGGTTATGCCTCGGCGTGGACCTCGGTGCCCTCCAGGACGGCGGTTGCGTCCGCATCCTCCGGCTTTGCCCGGCCGGCCTTGGCCTCCTCGGCGGACCGGTCGGTCTTCTCCGGCGTAACGAATCGATAACCGACGTTCCGGACCGTTCCGATCAGCGACTCGTGCTCGGGGCCGAGCTTGGCGCGCAGCCGCCGTACGTGCACGTCGACCGTACGGGTGCCGCCGAAGTAGTCGTAGCCCCACACCTCCTGGAGCAGCTGGGCGCGGGTGAAGACGCGGCCCGGGTGCTGGGCGAGGTATTTGAGCAGCTCGAACTCCTTGAAGGTCAGGTCCAGGACCCGTCCCTTGAGCTTGGCGCTGTACGTCGCCTCGTCCACCGAGAGATCGCCGTTGCGGATCTCCATCGGCGAGTCGTCGTTGACGAGCTGCTGGCGGCCCATGGCGAGCCGCAGCCGCGCCTCGACCTCCGCCGGACCGGCGGTGTCCAGCAGGACGTCGTCGATGCCCCAGTCGGCGGTGACGGCGGCGAGGCCGCCCTCGGTGACGACGAGGAGCAGCGGACAGCCGGGGCCGGTGGAGCGCAGCAGCTGGCACAGGCTGCGCACCTGGGGCAGATCGCGCCGGCCGTCGACGAGGATGACGTCGGCGCCCGGGGTGTCGACCAGAGCGGGTCCTTCCGCCGGAGCGACCCGCACGTTGTGCAGGAGCAGGCCGAGGGCCGGAAGCACCTCCGTCGACGGCTGGAGGGCGTTGGTCAGGAGCAGCAGAGAACTCATACGTCTGGTTCCTCCTCGGTCCCTGCGAGGACAGTGCGGACGGGTACTGCTCTGCGATCCCGAAGGCCCCGTACACCGGCGGTCACCCGAGGTTTCCCGCTGTGTATACAACGCTTCCGAAAGCACAAAAGGACCCGGGGGCTACGCTGCCCGAGTCCTCTGCCAAGCAGAATAGCCCACATGAGCAACCGTCCGGCAGGTCATGTGCCACGTTCCACCGTTCGTCCGAATTACGAGACAGGCAGACGGGGCCCTATCCGGACGTTTCTGCGCACCGCCGACGGAATTCCGATCGATTCCGTATACGATCCGCCCCCGGCCGTATACGACCCACCTCCGGACACTTCCCGGCCGGCCTCCCGTGACCTGGCGTTCGTCATCGCGCACGGCTTCACCGGGGACGTGGACCGCCCGCACGTGCGCCGGGTGGCGGGCGTCCTGCGCGGCTACGGCGCCGTCGTCACCTTCTCCTTCCGCGGCCACGGACGCTCCGGCGGCCGGTCCACGGTCGGCGACAAGGAGGTGCTGGACCTCGCCGCCGCCGTTCAGTGGGCCCGCGGCCTCGGGCACGCGCGCGTGGTGACCGTCGGCTTCTCCATGGGCGGCTCGGTGGTCCTGCGGCACGCGGCGCTGTACGGCGGCACGGACGCCGTCGTCTCCGTCAGCGCCCCGGCCCGCTGGTACTACCGGGGCACGGCCCCCATGCGCCGCCTGCACTGGCTGGTCACCCGCCCCGAGGGCCGCCTGGTCGGCCGCTACGGCCTGCGCACGCGCATCCACCACCGGGACTGGGACCCGGTCCCGCTCTCCCCGGTGCAGGCGGTCCCGGAGATCGCCCCGACCCCGCTCCTGATCGTCCACGGCGACCGCGACGGCTACTTCCCGCTCGACCATCCCCGGATGCTCGCCGAGGCGGCCGGTGACCACGGCGACCTCTGGGTCGAACCGGGCATGGGCCACGCCGAGAACGCGGCGGACGACGCCCTGATGGCCCGGATCGGGGACTGGTCGGTGTCGGCGGCGGGCTAGCCTGACCCACACTGTCCTTATCGTTCTCTTGTTTGTTCTTGTCCCTGCCGTCGATTGAGGATTCAGATGCCCAAGGTCACGGTGCGCTACTGGGCCGCCGCGAAGGCCGCGGCCCAGGTCGCCGAGGAGCCGTTCGAGGCGGACACGCTGGCCGACGCGCTGGCCGCCGTGCGCGCGCGACACCCCGGCGAACTCACGCGCGTGCTCCAGCGATGCTCCTTCCTCGTCGACGGCGACCCCGTCGGGACCCGCGCGCATGAGACGGTACGGCTGGCCGAGGGCGGCACGGTCGAGGTGCTCCCGCCGTTCGCAGGAGGGTGAGCGATGACCAACCAGCCGTATCAGGGCGGCCCCTACGAGGGCTACGACCCCTATCAGCAGCAGTGGCCCGCGCAGGAGCCGCACGCCGGACAGCCCGCCCACGATCCGGAACTCACCCAGCAGTGGCAGGGCCAGACCTGGGAGACGCAGACGCACGCGCCGGTGCGGGCGGCGGAGACGGCGTATCTGCCGCGGCAGGAACAACAGGCGGGGTATCAGCAGCCGGGGTATCAGCAAGCGGGCCATCAGCACCCTTATCACCGGGAGCCGCAGTACCAGCAGCCCCACCATCCTCAGCAGTCCCAGCAGTACGCGGAGCCGTACGCGGGGACGCACGAGGGGGCGCACGGCGGAACGCACGCGGGAATGGGCACGTACGCGCCCGCACCGAACCCAGAACCGGCCCCCGCACCCGCGCCGGCCCCCGCACCCGCGTCGCCGGCCGACCAGGAGGCCGCGCCGGACTACGGCCCCGCCACCCTCGCCGGCAACGCGCGGATCACCGACGCCCAGCGGGCCCGCCTGGAGGGCCGTTCCCCGATCATCGAGCCCGGCATGCAGCCCGCGCTGCTCACCGCCGCGCTGGGCCTGCTCCTCGCCGCGGCGGCACCCGTCGCCTCGTACGCCCTGGCCGTACCGCTGGTGGTGCTCCAGGCGGTGACGGCCGCGGGCTGGTTCCGGCTGAACGGCATGTGGCCCGCCCGGCAGGGCATCGCGCTGGCCTTCGCGGGCGCGCTGACCTCCGACGTGGCGGTCCTCGCGGCCGGTCGCGGCCCCCCCCCGTTGGTCCTCCCCCATCCCCCCCGCCCCTGTGTCCTCCTC
Organism: Streptomyces sp. NPDC029138; assembly: GCF_055564375.1. Classification (NCBI taxonomy): domain Bacteria; kingdom Bacillati; phylum Actinomycetota; class Actinomycetes; order Kitasatosporales; family Streptomycetaceae; genus Streptomyces; species Streptomyces sp. NPDC029138. The sequence goes on along the minus strand of NZ_JBVHWM010000098.1, from coordinate 37 downwards.
TTCCCCCTTCTCCCCCCTCCCCTCCCCCCCTCCCCCG
>NZ_JBVHWM010000097.1:0-27472 GCF_055564375.1 Streptomyces sp. NPDC029138 | reverse complement strand
GAGTGGCACCACCGACGCGGGGTGGAGCAGCTCGGTAGCTCGCTGGGCTCATAACCCAGAGGTCGCAGGTTCAAATCCTGTCCCCGCTACGAAAGAGGGGGCCCGGCGTCAGCCGGGCCCCCTCTCACATTCCCCCACCTCAAGAGCTGCGCGCCAGCCTCGCCGACGGTGCCGACGCGCCCCCCTCACCGGATCTGAAGGCCATCCCGTCCGCCCGCACTCGGCGAGCGCCGCCATCAGCCGGCCCTTGGTGACAGTGCGCAGGTCGACGTCGCCGAGGCAGAGGTCTTCGAGGACATGGCCCACGCGCCGGTCGCCGCGCGAGCAGAGACCTCCAGGTGCATGCGGCTCGCGGTGAACTGCTCCACCCGGTGGTACCGCTCGAAGTCCTCGTCACCGTTGAGGTGCCGCAGCCGGGCCTCGATCCGGGCGCCGTACTCTGACCGTACCCGCACCCCGACTCCTCCGCAGGGGGTGCGTGATGGAGACGGACGTCGAAGCTGTCCAGCGCATGGTTCAGGAGGGTGAGCTTGACCTTGTCGGTGACGTTGTCGGCGCGCGGCGCGGCGGCGGTCTTGTCCTGGGAGGGGCGGGCGCCGTAGGCGTCGAAGAACGCGGTGTTGTGGCCATCGATGCCCGCGCCGGGATGATCGAGCACAGCGTGTTGAAGACCAGGTGCTGGACCTCGGCGCTGGTGCCCTCGATGATGTCGACGCCCCTGCTATCGGCTCCCTGATCGAGGTCGGCGATGTCGGACGCGGCGCAGGACCGGCCACTGGTCGCGCATGTTCACGTGCTCTGTGCCTTGTCGTCGGTTCGTCAGCCCGGGGCCGTCGTCCCTCGTCCCGGGCCCCGGGGCCGTGCCGCGTTCGGCCCCGGGTGCCGAGAGCCGAGAGCCGTCAGCCGCTCACACCGCGGCCCAGCTCCCACAGCTGAAGCACCGAGGAGGAGTTGAGGGCGTAGGCCACGCCCGTGATGTCGTCCCGTGCGGCGACGTACTGCTTGCCCTGCCACAGCGGCAGGACCGGGACGTCCTCGGCGACCATGTCCTGGATCTGATTCAGGCTCTTGGAGGCGGCGAGACGGTCGGCCTCGCGGCGGGACTGCGGGATCAGCGTCCGCTGGATGGTGGTGTTGCTGTACGGGGAGCCGAGGATGTTGTCCTTGTCGAGGAACGGCGCCAGGAAGTTGTCCGGGTCCGCGAAGTCCGGGAACCAGCCCATGCCGTAGACGTCGTACTGGCCCTTCAGCTCGTCGGGCAGGAAGGTCTTCCAGGGGTGGCCCTGGATGGAGGCGTCGAACAGGCCGCTGTCGTTGAGCTGCTTCTGGAGCACCTCGAACTCCTGCTTGGTGGCCGAGCCGTAGTGGTCGGTGGTGTAGTGCAGGGTCAGCTTCACCGGGGTGGTGATGCCGGCCTTGGTGAGCAGTGACTTGGCCTTGTCGACGCTGGGGTTGCTGTACTTGTTGAAGAAGGCGTTGGAGTGGCCCGTGATGGTGGCCGGGACCAGCGAGTACAGCGGCTCGGCCTGGGTGCCGTAGACCTTGGAGACCAGTTCGTCACGGTCGATGAGCTGGGCCATGGCCTGGCGCACGGCCTTGGACTTGACGGTGGGCGCGTCGGTGTCGAAGCCCAGGTAGCGGATCTCCAGGCCGGGCATGTCGACCAGGTCGACGTTCTTGTCGCTACCGGCGTCCAGCTTCTGGATCTGCGCGGGCGACATGTTGCGGATCATCACGTCGATGTCGCCCTTGTCGATCGCGGAACCCATGGCGTCGGCGTCGGGGAAGGCGCGGATCTCGACCTTGTCGTTGTTCACCTCCAGGCTGCCCTTGTACCCGGGGTTTCTGGCGTAGGTGACCTTCGTGATCGTGTTGTCCTTGACGTCGGCCTTGAGGGTGTACGGACCGGAGCCGTCGACCTCGAAGCCGTCGCGCAGCTTGTCCTTGGCGTAGTTCTTGGGGTCGAGGATGCCGGCGACCGGAGTGGACAGCTTGTACGGGAAGGTGGCGTCGGCCGTCTTGAGATGGAAGACGACCTGGCGGTCGCCCTGCGTCTCGATGGTGTCGATGGTGTTCAGCAGCGTGGAGACACCCGTGTCGGCCTTGATACGCAGGACCCGCTCGATGGAGTACTTGACGTCCGAGGCCGTGACCGCGTCACCGTTGGCGAACTTCAGCCCCTTGCGCAGCGTGCAGACGTAACGCTCGCTGCCGCTGTCGGTGAAGGAGCAGTTCTCGGCGGCCTCCGGCACCGGGCTTCCCTCGCCCTTGGGCACGATCATGAGGGTCTGCACCGTCGGACGCAGGAGGTTCCAGGTGCTGGTGTCGTAGGTGTAGGCGGGATCCAGCGGCGCCGGGGCTTCCTTGGTGGCCGTGAACTGGTCCGTGGTACCGACGACGATGGCGTCATCGCTCTTGCTCCCGCTGACGGATCCGCCGCACGCGGCGAGAACCGGGGTGAGCAGGCCGGCCACCGCCGGCAGCACCAAAGTCTTGCGGTTCATGCGGGAGTTTCTCCAGAGCTGCTCGGGTCCGTGTATCCGGCATGCAGGGGTGACGCGGCGGATCACGGGGGTTCTCGGCGATGTTCTCGCGAGGAGATTAGTCCGCGCCCGCAACCGCGTTCACAGCCGCTTGAGTTGACCCCCCATCACGCAGCGGAACGAGCCGCGGACGCACCGAAAACTCGACAGCGGCAGGATTGGTGCAGCTTCCCATCAATCGGGACACAAGGTCGCATGGAAGCCGCCTGGTTGGGGCCGGTCGGCATGCTCGGCCCATGTTGTCGAGTCCCGATAACGTGGGGAACGTCACACACTCAACTGGGCGACCATTCAGCAGAATTCAGCCGCACCGCTCCCGGCGAATTCCCCCCGGGTGGGCTGCCCCGGAAATGTGTTCAGTGCCAACAATGGCCTTGACGCGCTGGGTGAACGACTAGTGCATTTCCGTCAGCAGGCCCCGCAGAAATGCCAGGCCGCGGCCTGTTCCAGAGAGGAGACGACGGTGCGTCCCGCGGCCGGGCCGATGGGGGCCACGGAGGGTACGGCGACCACCCGGCAGCCCGCTGCCTCGGCGGCGGCGACCCCGGTGGCGGTGTCCTCGACCACCGCGCATCTGGCCGGATCGGTTCACCGAGCGGTCGCGGGCTCGTGGGTGGGGCAAGCTGCCTCGTCTGGTCCTCGACGAACTCGGCAGCCAGGGTCGGCTGGGCTGGTCGCGGTGCGCCATCGACTCCGTGAGCGTGCGGGCGGTCAAAAGAGGGCCCTGGACGGACCGAATCCGACCGACCGTGGCATGCACGGACCAACGACCGCCTCACCACGTAGGACACGGCGTTGGCCGCCATAAGCGCCATGCCCCGTCGGCCGGCCCGGAAAGGCGCCCCCGACCCGCTCGCCGAGAAGACGGTGCCGGCCAGTGGCTGACTGGCCGGCACCCTTGCGTCAGAAGTCGGTGAGGTCCACGATCACGGCACAGTGCGGATCGTCGGAAGGCTGATGCAGATTCTCGTTCCCGAGGAACGCGGGGAAACCAGAGCGCCGAACACATGCGTGGTGATGAAGGAGCGAGCAAGATCGAGCAGACGGGCCGCTGCCGCCTGCTCCACGCCTGGTTCAGGAGAGTTCACAGCTTGGCCCATGCCGGACAGTGGTGCCAGCCCAGCTCCCGAATGCCCGTGGCGGGTGACGATGTGCCTGCCCTCCGGGTCGTCCGTCTTGCACTTCACCCGCTGGCAGTCCCCGACATCAGCGAACGGCGAACACCGTGACGGCAGTGAGTGTCATGTTCCTTTTTATGCTGCGATCACTTCACCGACCCCCGATAATCAACAGGCATCTGTCAGACAGAACGCCAGGCTGAGTGCCGGTTAGTCGCAGCACGGTAGTCGCGTTGACGGCCTTTCACCGGTAGAGACCGCTACGGAGGTCTGTGCACCGTCGACACGCAAACCCGTTCACCGAACCATGCCGCAAGTCCCAGGTCGTGCAGGCTACGGATGTACGGATGACGGTATTGCTTCCGGACCTGGTGGTGCTCCTTCGGGGGGAAAGGCGTGGGTCGGCAGACAGGCCGAGTCTGGTCGGGCATCCGGTCCATCAGCCAGGTGGACAGTTGCTCACCCCCTACGGGCACGCTTCGGGCACGGCCCTGAGACGGTCCGTAGGGGAGCTACTCGTGTTTCCCGCCGCTTGCACCGCCGCTCGCCTGGCCGTTCCCCGCGTTGCCTGTGCCACCGGAGTCGTTGCCGGACCTGGCGTTGTCGGAGGCCCCGGCATGTCCCGCTGTGCTGTTGCTGTTGCTGTTGCCACTGTCCGCGCCGCCGTTGCCGGACTCGTCCGCACCGGTGGACCTGCTCGGCTCCGCCGTGGCCCGCGCCAGTTGTTCGGCGCAGTACGCGGTGACGCGGTCTTTCCCGCCGGCGGCTGCGACGAGCTGTCGCCAGGCAGTCGCGTCGAGTACCTTGCCACGGTCCTTGACCTGTTCGTAGGCGCGGCAGTGGGTCGCGGTGTCCTGGGCGGGGGCTGGGCGGCCCGTCGCGCCGGGGTCGGCGGAGGGCGCTGACGCGTCCCTTCCGCCGGGCCGGTCCGGGGTCACCGCCGACGGGAGTGCGCTCGGCCGACCGGCATCGCCACCCTCCGTGTGGGAGCCGGCGGAACCGATGCCCGCAACGGCGACACCGCCCAGGGCGAGGCCGGCGAAGACTGTGCCGAACGTCAGTTTCACAGACCGACGGGCACGCCGTCCCGCGGCCGGGCGCCAGTCGTCCCGGCGCCGGGTACGCGCCCTGTGAACGCCCGTGGCGTGGGCGTTTCGGAAGGCGGCCAGGGCCCGCTGCTCGGCCTCGGGGTCGAGGCGCCCGTCGCGTATGACGGAGGCCAGCACCGTTTCCAGGGCGGCGGTGTCACGCGGGTCCCACGGTCCGGACCCGGCGTCGTCGCCAGGGTGCACACCTTTGCGGCCCCGAACTTCGTTGCCGCTCAGTCGTTCACCCATGTCCGATTCCGTTCTTGTCCGACGGTTGTGATCGGTCGGCGTACTGCGTCTGGTGCCTCTCCGCCCGTCCAATGTCGCCGTTGCCGTTCATTTCGACTCCCCCAGCGATCGGGAAGCCCTGTCCGTCACACCATCGCCCGCCTCGCCGCTGATACCCAGCTGCAGCGCCAGGCGCTTCAGGCCGCGGTGGGCGGCGGTACGTACCGCTCCCGGGCGCTTGCCGAGGACGCGTGCGGCGGCGGGACCGTCCAGGCCGATGACGACGCGCAGGAGCACGGCCTCGGCCTGGTCCCGCGGCAGTCCGCGGACCAGTTCCAATGCCCGCCCGGTGGACAGGGACTCCAGGGCCTGGTCAGGGGTGTCGTGGTGGCTGGGCAGGTGCAGTACGTCCTGTTCGGTCCCGCCACCCCGGGGGCGCACGCGCTGGCGACGCAGATGGTCCAGTGCCCGGTGCCGGGCGATGGTTGCGGTCCAGCCGCGGAAGCCGGCGCCGTCCCCCCGGAAGCGCCCTAGGTCACGGGCTATCTCCAGCCAGGCGTCGGAGGCCACGTCCTCCGCGTCCTCGCCGACGAGCCCGCGCAGGTAGCCGAGCAGACCCGGTTGCACGATGCGGTAGGCGACCGCGAAAGCCGACTCGTCGCCGTCCTGGGCCCGCGCGACTGCCGCGCCCAATTCCCCGTCGCCCGCCTTTACGCGCCGGGGTTGCCGTACCTGGCCCAAGATCGTCCTCGTTCGTACCTGGTTCACAGAGAGCCCGTGCTGCCCGCCGCGCTACGGTCGCAGCGACGGCCCTCATGGTGACCAGCGTCCGTCCTCACAGAAGTGTCACACGTGCCACTGATCCCTCACCTCGGCGGCGGCGCCAGGACCGGTACGCGTGCCGGCCCAGTGACGATTCAGGCCGCCCGTGCGCTGGCTGATACGGGTCCCGGTTTCGCAGCGTACGAGGTGGCCGCCCGTCGGCGCCGTGACCCCCCGGATCGCTTTCCGTGCCGTCGCCCACTCCCCCCGTGACCGGCACGGAGAGGGACGGGGTGACCGGAATCCCGACCACTGCCCGGAATTCCGGTCACCCCTCAACCGGTCCGTGCGGCTGCGGACGCTCAGGCGCGAGGACCGGATCGGTCGCACCTGTGATGCTTCGGCAGCCTCGTGCGCTCCTTCTGGCATGAGTACGACTCTCCGCCTGCGAGCGGTGCCGCCCCCGGCACTGCGTAACAGCGCGATCTGGCTCGAGCGGCTGTTCGGGGATGAGGCGGATGCCTCCTGGCACCGGGAGGAGGTGCTGTACAAACGCTACCTGGACCAGGAACGCATCTACTCCGGCGCTCCCGCGCAGTGTGCCGGGGGCGGGCCCGAAAGCCAGGTGGTCCTCGGTGGCAGGCCGCTGTTCCGGCCCGATCGGCGCAAGCCGCCGTTCCTTGTGCTCACGGCGGCCCAGGCGCGCCGTGTGGCCGAGTTCCTGACGACGGCCGACTTCGATGTGCTGTGGGCGTTCGCCCGTGAGGAGCTGCTGCCCCGCTACGGCGGCCCGGCCGCGGAGCGCGAGACGTGGGACGCGTTCGCGGCGGCACACCAGGAGCTGCGGGCGTTCTACGCGCAGACGGCCGAGTCCGGGGATGCGGTGGTGAAGGCGCTGACGGTCTGAGGCACGCGAGGAGCGCGCGGAAATCCTCGGCCGCTTGCTCTGCCTGCCCGCCCTAATGGCTCAGGTGTAACACTTCCGGCCTCGTGCGCTCTTTCCATGGGGACGACCGCGTTGGTCGACCAGGACAGGGGACACGGCTCGTGCAGGGAACGGACGCAAGAGGCGAAGCGTACGGCGAGGATCCGTACGGCGGCGCCGGGTACGCGTATGCCTACGGCCATGAGCGCGGCGGCAGCGCCACGACCGGCATGGCCGCGCCGGCATGGGACCCGGTGCACCTCGCCCAGTGGACGCATCCGACAGCACACTCCCCGGAGACAGGGCCGGGCCACCACCTCGCCGCAGATCCCCACTTCGCCGCGGAACCCTTCATCGCCGCGGATTCCCTCGTCGCCACAGACCCCTTCATGGCTGCGCACCCTGTCGTCGCCGCAGACGCCCGCGTCGCCGCAGACGCCCGCGTCGCCACGGATCCCCACGGCCCCGGTATGTGTCTCCAGGCGGCCGGGCAGAGCCCCGCCACCTCCCCGTGGGACTCCCCTCACGGGGACGTGCTCAGCGTGCCGTTCCCGGAGCCGGGCACACCCGAGCCTCCCGGACCAGGACCGCAGACGCCGGCGAGCGGACCGGCGCCGGCCGTTTTCGTCGATTCCTCGGGGCGCCGCCAACGCCATGTGCTCCGCGCCGCCCGGCTGCTGGTGATCCCCGCGGGCGTCTATGTCGCCGTGCTGGTCAGCACGGTGCTGGGCGGTCCCGGCATCAGTTCCCCGTTCGTCCCGCAGCCGGACTCCACGCACCCGGCCACGCCCGGGGCGACGGCCTCCGACGCCGCGTCCGGCGCCGACCGCTCCGCAAGGAGCGCGAGCCCTTCCGCAGCGGACGAGACCTCCGGCCCCGTGGCGCGGAGGACCACCCGACCCAGCCCCACCGGCCTGCCGGCTGCCCCCGCCGCCCCGGTGGTCTCGTCCCCGGTCACCGCCGCGCCCACCGGAAAGCCCGCCGCAGCCCCGACCACCACGCCCGGCTCCAGGGGACGCGCCGCCGGCTCCTCCCACAAGCCCGTGAAGTGAACCAGGTTCCCGACGTGACCGAACGCCGACGCCGCAAGGCTCCTGCGCGCCGCCATGGCCGCCCCCGTGTGACCCCCGAACCCCGAACCCACTGGCTGCTGCTGAGCGTGCTCGCGGTGACCCTGTCGTCGGCCCTGCTGTTGCAGGGTTACACCCACCACATGTTCGGGATCACCCCGGACGAGGTGTCGGGCGCCCGGGGCCGGAACGAGGCGGTGCCCAGCCAGGTGACCCATGGCGATCCCGTGATCGCGAACGCCGCCGCGTCCCCGCACACCGCCGGCGTGGAAAACCGTACCCTCGCGCTCACCTTCGACGACGGCCCCGACCCCGTCTGGACGCCGCGGATCCTGGACGTGCTGCACCGCAACCATGTCCACGCGACCTTCTTCGTCGTCGGCACGCAGGTCGCGACCCATCCGGAGCTGGTCCGCCGGATCGTCGCCGAAGGCCACCAGATCGGCATCCACACCTTCACCCATCCCGACCTGGCCCGCCTCCCTGCGTGGCAGCGCTCCCTGGAACTGCGCGAGACGCAGTTGGCGGTGGCCGGCGCCGCGGGGGTCACCACCGCGCTGCTCAGGCCGCCGTACTCGTCCGGGAACGCCGCGCTGGACGACGCCGACTGGTCCGTCCTCCAGCAGGCCGGAGCCGCAGGCTATGTCACGGTGCTGTCCACTCGGGACAGCGAGGACTGGCGGCGCCCCGGTACGGACCGCATCATCGACCGGGCGACTCCGCGCGGCTCCGCCGGACAGATCGTGCTGATGCACGACGGCGGCGGCGACCGCTCGCAGACCGTCGCCGCGCTGAGCGCCCTGATCCCACGGCTCAAGGCACAGGGCTTCCGGTTCGCGACGGTCGGTAGCGCGGTCGGTATGACCGGGTCCGTCCGTCCGGCCGGGCTCGGCGACCGTCTGCAGGGGATGGCCTTTATCAAGGTGCTGAAGGCCGGCGACTGGGTCGTACAGCTGCTGGGTGTGCTGATGTACGCGGCCGGGACGGTCAGCGTGCTGCGCGCGGCCGTCGTGCTGATCGCGGCCCGTCGGCACCGGAGACTGCGTAAGAGGAGGCGGGGCCGGCCCTGGGGGCCGCCCGTGACCGAACCGGTCAGTGTCATCGTCCCCGCCTACAACGAGAGCGCCGGGATCGAGGCGGCCGTACGCTCGCTGCTCGCCTCGGACCATCCCGTGGAGATCATCGTGGTGGACGACGGTTCGACCGACGGCACCGCCGACCTGGTGGAGTCGCTCCACCTGCCCGTACGAGTGATCCGGCAGCCGAACTCGGGCAAGCCCGCGGCACTCAACACCGGACTGGCGGCGGCCACCTTCGACCTGGTGGTCATGGTCGACGGTGACACGGTCTTCGAACCCGACACGGTCCGCACGATCGTGCAGCCCTTCTCCGACCCCCGCGTGGGTGCCGTCTCGGGCAACGCCAAGGTCGTCAACCGCGGTGGCCTGTTGGGCCGTTGGCAGCACATCGAGTACGTGGTCGGGTTCAACCTCGACCGCCGCCTGTTCGACCTCGCCGAATGCATGCCGACCGTGCCCGGGGCGGTCGGCGCATTCCGCCGCCGGGCGCTGCTGGCCCTCGGTGGCGTCAGCGACGTCACCCTCGCCGAGGACACCGACCTCACCATGGCACTGTGCCGCGCCGGCTGGCGCGTGGTGTACGAGGAGGGCGCGGTGGCCTGGACCGAGGCCCCCGCGTCGCTGAACGCCCTGTGGCGGCAGCGCTACCGCTGGTGCTACGGCACCCTTCAGGCGATGTGGAAGCACCGCGGCGCGCTGCTGCAGCGCGGTGCAGCCGGGAAACTGGGCCGCAGGGGGCTGGTCTACCTCCTCCTCTTCCAGGTGCTGCTGCCTCTGCTCGCACCCGTTGTGGATATCTTCGCGCTGTACGGGCTGCTTTTCCTGGACCCGCTCCGCATCACCGGGCTGTGGCTGGCCTTCCTGCTGCTGCAACTCCTGATGGGCCTGTACGCGTTCCGCCTGGACGGAGAACATCCGGGCCCGCTGTGGAGCCTGCCTTTCCAGCAGTTCGTCTACCGGCAGCTGATGTATCTGGTGGTGATCCAGTCCGTCTTCACCGCCGTCCTGGGTGTCCGTCTGCGATGGCAGCGCATGGAGCGGTACGGCAGCCTGCGTGCGCCCGCGAGTTCCGCACCCCTCCAGCAGCCGGCACCGCACGAAACCACGCAGTGGCAGTGAGAGGACAGGGATCCGAAAGCATGAGTGGACACCGGCGCCGACCGCCGCAGCGTTCCGGACGAAGAAGGCGGGCGACCCGGCAGAAACGCTGGATCGACTACCCGCGCCGAGGCCGGACCGGTCCCCGCCGCTGGCTGCCGTCCGTACGCCAGCTGCTGGCACTCGTCCTGCTCTTCTTCGGCGGCACGGCAGCGGCCGTCGGCTATGCCTACGCCACAATCACCATCCCCGACCCGAACCCCACGACTCTGCTGCAGAACAACGTCTACTACTGGTCGGACGGCACAGTCCTGGCGACCGACGGCAGCGTCAACCGCCAGAACGTCAGCCTGGCGCAGGTACCCGCACAGGTGCAGGAAGACTTCATCGCCGCGGAGAACGCCTCCTTCTACACCGACCCGGGCGTCGACCCGCAGGGCATCCTCCGCGCCGTCGTCCACATGGCCCGGGGCGACTCCGTCCAGTCCGGCTCGACGATCACCCAGCAGTTCGTCAAGAACACCTATCTGGACCAGTCCCAGACCATCTCCCGCAAGTTCAAGGAGCTGCTGATCTCGTCCAAGATCGGCGCCTCCATGAGCAAGCAGGAGATCCTCCAGGGCTATCTGAACACCTGCTACTTCGGCCGCCAGGCCAACGGCATCCAGGCCGCCGCCCGCGTGTACTACGACCTGCCGGTGGAGAAGCTCGATGCCAGCCAGGGAGCCTTCCTCGCCGCCGCGGTCAACGAGCCGAGCCTCTTCCAGTACGCGGACTCCGACCCCGAGGCCAGAAACCGGGCGGAAGCACGCTGGTCCTGGGTGCTGGACCGGATGGTGAAGACCGGCAGGCTGACACCGCAGCAGCGCGCCCGGTACGCGGCCGAGGGTTTCCCGACACCCAGGAAGTGGACCCCCGGCTCGGGCCTCACCGGCCAGACCGGCTACCTGGTCCAACTGGCCAGGTCGTACGCCCAGTCACACGACCGCACCATCACCGAGAGCAGCCTGAGCCGGGGCGGATACCAGATCCACACGACCTTCGACAGGAAGAGGACGACGGAACTGGCCCGGGCCGTCGAGGCGGTACGGAAGCGCCGGCTCGACCCCGGCCATCGACCGGCCGACCGGAACGTCCAGGTCGGAGCAGCCTCGGTGGACCCCACGACCGGCAGGATCGTTGCCGTCTACGGCGGCTCCGGCTTCGACCGGGGCCACTACTCGGACAATGCCGACACCTCCGGCGTCCCGGTCGGCTCCACCTTCAAACCCGTCGTCCTCGCCGCCGCACTCCAGCACGGAGCCGTACTGCGACCGGGCAGATCCGCGTCGCCGATCACCCCGGCCAGCAGGTTCAACGGCGACGACGGCATCAGGATCAAGGACCAGCAGGGCGACTACGTCACCGACGACAAGGACCCCACTGGCCTCCTCCACCAGCACAACGACACCACGCGGCGCTGGGGATACATCTCCCTGCGCAAGGCGATGGAACAGTCGGTCAACACGCCGTACGTGCAACTGGGAGAGGACGTCGGGTACCGGAACGTGGCGAGGACGGCACAAGCCCTGGGTCTGCGCCCCGGCAGCCTGGCCGCCCCCAGCGCCGGCTTCTACATCGGCACCTCGACACCGAGCGCCATCCGCATGGCAGGCGTCTACGCCACCTTCGCCGCCTCCGGTCTGCAGGCCGGTCCGTACTCGGTGACCAAGGTGATCCACAACGGCTCGACGCTGCCCGGCTTCACCGCCCCCGCCACCGTACGGGCCCTGCCGGCGGCGGTCGCCGACAACGTGACCGACGTACTGCGCGGCGTCACAGCGCGGGGCACCGGAACCAAGGCCCAGGCCCTCGGCAGACCCGCCGCGGGCAAGACGGGAACCACCGACGACTACCGCTCGGCCTGGTTCATCGGCTACACCCCGCAACTCTCCACCTCCGTCGTCCTCTTCCGAGAGGACCCGAAACATCCGCAGTTGCAGTCCATGGCAGGCGTCGGCGGCCTACAGAAGGTGTTCGGCGGCGACATCCCCACCGAAATCTGGACCCAGTACATGCGCGACGCCCTCGCCTCCCTGCCCGTCACCCCCTTCCCGGCACCGGCCCCCCTCGGCCACGGCACCGACCAGCCCGGCGCTCCGACCCCCTCTCCCTCGGCAACGCCCGCCGAACGGCCCGGCAAACCGGCCAAGAGGCCAACCCCCACTCCAACCGTCGGCACTCCCAGGAAACCGACCAAGTGCCATGGCCACAACTGCCGTTGACCGCGCACGCCGCCCGTCCGGGCACACTGTCGGCTCGGCTCCTCCCGGGTCCGCGACCCGTACGGTTTCAAGCGCTGCAACGTGGTCGCGAGTCCGTGCCCGCCGAGGCGGACCCGCGATCTTCCTGGCGCCAGTTCGGGGTGAAGTCCGGTCACCGCGTCGTACCCCTGGTCTGTGGAGCACTCCGTGCCGCGAGGCCGGCAAGACCATGGCTCTCGCCTCGTACGGCGACGCCGGCCACTACCTCGCCCCGCTGTTCGACGTCGTCGGCACCCAGGTCCACGGACGGCTCACCCGCACGGCTGCTGCCTGGGTGGCGCGGGCCGCATCGCCTTGCCGTCCAGAAAGCCCGGTCGTAGCCGTATCCCCTTCCTGGCTGAGTCGGCAGTGCTGCGGGAGGCGCTCGGGCCCGAGCTGTACGAGGCCGTACTGGCCGTCCGCCGCGCGGAGGCGGAGCTGTTCGCGATGTTCACCGGCGCGGACGTCATCGAGGCCGTCCGCTGGCGGTATTGACCGGCTACTCCTCGGGCTCCCAGGCGATCAGCTGCTCGAACACCTGCTGGTCGCCCTCGATCTTCAGGTCGCTCAGCGTGAGGCGGCCCCAGACGAAGAGGAGCAGCTGCTCGGCCGTGCCCGTGGCCGAAGCGGAGGCGGGCGCGGCGTCGTCCGTGAGGGGTGCGGGCCAGGCGCCGGTGCCGTCCAGCGCGAGGAGCCAGGAGCGGCCCTCGGTGGCGTGGTAGTGGATGGTGGCGGCCTCGTGCGGCCAGGCCGCCGGGGTGGAGTTGCAGGTGTCGAGAAACTCGGCCACGCCGTCGATCGCGACGTCCGCCGGCATCGGCTGCACGGCGCCTGCGGCGAGCTGGGCGTCGTAGGTGTGCACCAGCACCTCGTGCACCCGGCGCCGGGCAACGCCCCAGGCGTTCGCCGGCGACACGCCGGCGCTCCACCACGCCCAGCACTCGCGCTCCGGGCCGGCCTCGCGCAGCGCACTCAGCAGCAGCTCGTTCGACTCGGCGTACCAGGCCAGCAGCGCCTCGAGCTCGCGCGGCACCTCCGCGGCATCCTTGGCCGGCGGAGCCTCGGCCGGGCCCGCGGCGACGATCGCGGCCCACCAGCGCTGACCCGTACCCAGGTGCTGCACCAGATCGAACAAGGTCCACTCGGGGCAGGACGGCACCGGCGCGTCAAGGCTGGACGCGGCGGCAACCGCACTCCGGAACGCGGCCGACCGCTCGTCGATCAGTTGCAGCAGGGCGGGATACTCAAGACTCTCTGTCACATCGCTTCACTATCACCCCAGCTCAGCGGAGCGCACTCTATTTTCCAGGCCGTCAGCTGCGGGAGTTGGAGCACCTGACAGAAAGCCTGGTCGTAGCCATATCCCCTTCCTGGCTGGCTCGTTGAACGAGTCAGGGGAAGGGGAACGGTCCTCCGTGGATGGTGCCGGACGACGTGTGGGGCGGATCGAGCCGTTGCTGCCGGTCAGGCAGCGGCGTCCGCGCCATCCCGGCGGCTGCACCAGGTACTGCTGACCGAGCTGCACCTTGCCGGGAAGCTGGACTGGTCCCGGGCGGTGATCGACGGCTCCCACCACCAGGCCCGTCGGGGCGGCCCAAAACCGGACCGAGCCCGGTCGACCGTGCCCGGCCCGGCTCGAAGCACCACGTCATCACGGACACAGGCGGCACCCCGCTCGCCATCACCCTGACCGGTGGCAACCGCCACGACATCACCCAGTTGCTGCCCCTGCTCGACGCGATCCCGCGGATCCGCGGAGTGACCGGTCGCCCCCGTCACCGGCCGCGGCAGTTGTTCGCCGACCGGGGCTACGACTTCGGCGATTCATCAGAGGCAAGGTTTGACGCGGCGGATGCTGGTCGCAGGCTGGGCACTTGGCTACGCCGGTCCTTGCCGCGCTGCTGGGCTCGCTGAGGACTTCACGTTGCGGTACAGGGGCTCAGGTGCCTTCCGGGGAGGGGAAGGAGACCAGTAAGGACAGCGCCACGACCGCCGTGCACAGCAGGATGACGGTGCTTCTGCGCCACAGCAGCCGCTCCGGTCGGCCGGGCAGGGAACTGCCGTTCTTCTCAGGCACCGCGCTGCCGAACGTCACCAGGAATACCGTCAGGGTGCCGTAGAAGAGGATCCGGTGGACGGGGCCCCATACCGGCGGGAACTGGGAGCTGAGCAGAAGGCCCGGCATCAGGATGAAGCAGCCCGAGAACGCGAGAGAGGTCGCCACGGACGGGCTCCAGCGGTAGAAGGCCAGCCCCCTGTCGAGTTGGTGCAGCACCTCGTACCGCCGCTGCCAGTGCGGGTGGAACCGCCACAGGTGACGCCACCACCGCCGGATGCGGCCTCGTGCTTGACGCTCAGCGGTGGCGGCTCGTTGCCACAGGTCGAGGTCCGCGCCCCATCGGTAGGCATCCAGGTCGGCGCACAGTTCCCTGTTGCGCAGAACCTCAGCACGCATGAAACGGGCCACCACGACGATGGAGACGGTCAGGACGGCCGTGCCTCGGCTGCCGTAGTGAAGTGCCCAGTAGGGGCCGCCCGTCCAGTTCTGCCAGGCCCACTGCACAGCACACGGCAGGACGACCAGGGTCAGCCATACGCGCCACAGGGAGACGGTTGCGTAGGCGAGGGTGACGTCTTTGTTCCGGAGGTGGGCGAATTCGTGCAGGATCACGGTGCGGAAGGCCGTGGGTTCCTCCCGGAGGATCTTCACCAGGCCGTTGTTCAAGCACAGGACCAACAGGCCGGGCCGGCCGAAGACCACCGCCGACTTTGTCGGTGCGCTGGGGTCGATGACGTACTTCGGGAGTATTGGGAGGTGGCACCGGTCTCGCAGGTCTTCCAGTTCCTGGTACAACTCGCTCCTGGACGAAGCTCGCACGGGCACCAGGCGGCGCAAGCGCCACGTCGGCAGGAACCAGAACACCGCGAGCGTCACGAGGACGACGATCACGAGGCCCGCCACGGTAACCGCGGAGGACCAGGACGCCAGCCGCTGCTGACAGGGTGCCGACACCATCCACTCCAGCGCTGACTTGTCGGTCAGCAGGGCTCTGACGTCGAACGTTTCACCTGCCAGCCGCCATCTGTCGTCGTACGCCCGTACGCAGGGCGCGTACGCGCGGCGCCACAGGACGGTCTGGGCCGCTGTGTTGAGCAGGAGCATGCCCGAGGTGGTCAGCAGCAGGAGCAGGAGGAGAAACCTGCGGGTGGTGCCGGCGCTCCACCTTCGGTAATAGGCCTCTGTCGCTGCGAACGATGGCCGCACGGGCGGGGCCCGGTTACTGGTTGCGCTCGATGTGGCGGATGACGCTCGACGCGAGCTGTCTGGCCGAGTCCTCGGCGAGCCCTGCCTCCTGAGCGCGTCGCGTGACGACGCCGCGCAGTACCTCCCGCTGTGCCTCGTCCAGCCGCGGCAGGGCAGACACACTCTCTGGCCTGCCGCGCAGCCTGCGCCACGCCGCAGACAGTCGGCCGGTCGCCGCTCGCACCGTCACGCCAGCCACTTCCTGCGTGAACTGCTGTAGCACCATCCACACGAGCGGCGTCACCAGCACGGCGACCTCGCCAAGACCGAAGCCGAGTTCGCTGTCCCCGCCGCGGGACGACAGCATCCGCGTGATCTCATCAGGGTCCCGATTCAGCAGGTCCGCTGCCGTGTCCCGTTCCTCGGGGGCTCGCTCCGCCACAACTCCCTGCATGACATCGACGATTCGCGCGCCGTCCATACTCCCCTCCGAGATCTGCTCGGCCCACCAGCGTAACCGGATGACGGCGACCCTATGTAGCTGTACGGACACGGTCGGCCCGCCAGAGTCGGCCGCCGCCGGGTGAGACGCTGAGGAAGTGGTCGATGGTCAACGGCAAACCCTGGCCACAAGCACCCGGACCACGGCTGCGGATGTGAGTGCGATGACTCGTGGCGCATGGTGTGGGCACCCACCACCGAACCCGGCGCGGTTCCGATCACCGCCATGCGGCACCCCGTCGCACCGGCGGCCGCCGCCAGTGTCCCCTCACCGTTCATGATCTGCTGGCGGGTCCGGACACGGCGTGGGGTCCTCCCCTCGCCGTCTGGTCCTACTCTCTTCGGCAAGACTGTCGTAGTCGTGTGGCGGCGTTGTGCGCCTGGCGTTCTGGTGGTCAGCAGGTGGCATTCAGTCGACGTACACGCTGTTTCAACGTCGTTTCACCAGAGTTCGGCCTTGTGCCTACTTCACACTCACGCGTCGGCGTCGCCTCGGTATGTGCCGCGGCTTTGACGTTCTCAGGACTGGTTGCCACCGGGCTGCTTGCCGCTCAGCCTGCGGCTGCCGCTGAACCGGCCGGCTACCAAAACGTTCGCATCAACGAGGTCACCTCCTCGAACAATGACACCGTGGAGCTGTACAACTCCGGCTCCACCGCGGTGAGCATCAGCGGCTGGAAGATGTCCGACGACAGCTTCTCGCCGCAGTCGTTCACCCCGTCCGCCACCACGATCACTGCCGGGGGGTTCGTCACCTTCAACTCGCCCAAGGGGCTCGGTGACTCGGACAAGCTGGTGATCTACACGGCCGGCGGCGCGGTGGTCGACCGCGTCGAGTGGACCACCGACAAGGCGAAACCGGCGATGGCACGCTGCGGGGGCGACGGCACCGGCGCTTGGGTGACCGCGACCACCGCAACCACGTTCGGCGCCGCGAACGCCTCGGACTGTCCGTCGTCGATCCCGTCGGTGAGCCAGGTGCGGATCAACGAGGTCACCTCCGACGGCTCGGACACCGTGGAGCTGTACAACGGCGGAACGAGCGCAGTCAGCATCGGGTCGTGGAAGTACGTCGACAACGACACCAGTCACTCCCCGGTCTCGGTCTCGTCCTCCTCTCCGAGCGCGACGAGCATCCCTGCGCGCGGCTACGTCACGTTCAACTCCGCCCTCGGTCTGGGCGACAACGACTCGCTCTTCCTCCTCGACAGCAACGGCACCACCGTCGACTCGGTGACCTGGGCCGCCGACGGCGCCAAGCCGTCCGATGAGCGCTGCACAAACGGCACCGGCTGGTTCCAGACCTCCACGACCGCGACGCTCGGCAGCGCCAACTCCTGCTCCGGCGGTGGTAGTGGCGGCGGTCAGACCGGCCATCTGCTGGGCGGCGGGGGCTCGCTGACCAGCGGCTGCACCCCTGAGGCGCCCTCCGGCACAAGCCCCACCCCGGCGGGCACATCGGCGTGGCCGGGCGGCCTGGACGTCACCATCACCGACACCGTCTGCGCGTTCACCACGTCCACCGGCCCGGAGGGCCGCGACGTGAGCGGGCTGGCGTTCGACCCCGCGAACCCGTCGGTGCTGTGGGCCGCCAAGAACAAGAACTGGCTTTACAAGCTGGTCAAGAGCAACGGCAAGTGGGTCCCGGACCCGTCGTGGAGCGCGACCGGCAAGCAGATTCGCTTCGCGGGCGGCTCGGGCCAGCCGGACTCCGAGGGCCTGACGGTCGGCGGCAACGGTCACATCTACGTGACGTCCGAGCGTGACAACGCCAACAACACGGTTCCCAAGGACACGATCATGGAGTTCGACCCGGCCGCGACCGGATCGACGCTGACACCGGTCCACCAGTGGGAGATGACGTCGCAGTTCCCCCAGCTCAACACCGGCAGCAAGGACGACGCCAACCTGGGCTTCGAGGGCGTCGGCTACGTGCCTGACAGCTGGCTGACCGCGAACGGCTGGGTCGACCCGCTCACCGGGGCCGCGTACAACCCGGCGAACTACCCGCTGCACGGGTCGGGCCTGTACTTCGCCGGCCTGGAGTGGGACGGCACGCTGCACGTCTACGGCCTGAACTCCGACGGCACGTTCACCACGTTCGGCACCATCTCGACCGGCAAGGCATCCGTGATGGACGTGATGTTCGACGCCGGAACCCAGCGCATCGTCGCGACCTGCGACAACACCTGCGGCGAGACGCACACCTTCATGAAGGTCAACGCAGCCGGCACGATCGTGCCGGATGTGACCTACACGAACCCGGCCGTCATGCCGATCGACAATCTGGAGGGCTTCGCCATCGCGCCTACGTCGACCTGCGTCAACGGGTTCCGCGAGGCGGTCTGGAGCGATGACGGCATCTACGGCTTCGGCTCCGGAAGCTCCTCCTACGGACACGCCCTCTACAGCGGTACTTTCCCCTGCTGATCCCCAGGACCGCAGGAGACGGCTCACGCACGGGGCCGCCTCCAGGTGAGGCGGAGCCAGGACCGAAAGGGCTCCCAACTCACAGGTAACGATGAAGCTCCCGGCAGACGGTGTGATGACCGCCCACTGACTACCGGGAGCTTCGTCGTACTCGTCTCCCCTCCTGCTCTTCGACCAGCTTTCTCGGGTGCGCTCTCGCCGGTCGGTGAACAGTCGCTCGCCAGCAGGGCGGGCAGTACGCCTTCGTCTCGTACACCGACCTCATCCGCACCCTGTCCACCACCGCCGGCCAGGTGTCGTGGAACATCAGCCGGACTCGGCCCACCTCGTGCCATGCCCGCGCGCCGCCGACAACCCGGCGCCAGCTGGTCCGCCCACCTCGCCCTCGACGACGCGCTCTGGCTGCCCTTGGCCCGGGCCAGCGCGCCGAGCACGCCCCGTCGCGCCCCAGGCACCGCCACCGAACGCGCGACCGCGCACCCCGGCGACCGTAACGGCGCCCGCACTGGGCGCCCTTCACAGCTCGCGTCGGCACGACCCCAACTAGGCAACGCACCGGACCTGTGACGAGGAACGAGCACGACGCCTCGTCGAACACCCCCGAGCCCTTCCGCCGTCCCGCAGCCAGCGGCCCCGACAACCATCGACCCCCTGGCACCGACGGCCGCCCGGAACTGTCCCCACCGCGACCAACCGGTCACGGTCGTCGCCATGCTCGCCACTCACGAAGCCGCCAGCCCCACGATCACCAACCGCGTCACCGGCACATCGCCCCGCTCAGACGCCTCCAGTGAGCATCGGCTGACCGTCTCCGATCACAGGGCCCGCCGAGCTGACGATCGGCGGGCCCACAACGCGGCTTCGGCCATGAGCTCATGCGGACGGCGTGACCGGGGACCGCAGGCCGAGCCACTGCTCGGCATCCCAGGCGTGGAACCGCTCTACCTCGGTGAACCCCAGCTTCGCCGCGAGGCGCATCGAGCCGACGTTGGCGGTCTGGGTGGTGAGCACCACCGGCTCGCCGGGAAGCACGCCGTCGAACCAGTCGAGTGCCGCCGCGCACGCCTCGGTGGCATACCCGAATCCCCACGCCAGCGGCAGGAACAGGTAGCCGAGATCGGCCTTACCCACGGCAGCCGGACGACGGTGCTCGGTTGCTCTCCTGAGCAGGATCTGGCCGATCATCGCCCCATCGAGATCGACGACGAAACTCCCGGGCCGTCGCCCAGGCACCTCGGGCATCTCGCGCTCAAGCTCGTCACGCGGCCGGGGGCCGCCAAGGTAGGTGTGCACCTCCGGCGAGGCGTACAGCTCGATGAACGCCGCTCGGTCCCGGGCCTCGGGCTCACGGAGCACAAGCCGCTCGGTCTTGATCGGGGCAGGCGGCCAGGCGACGGGTCCGAGTTCAGTCATACCGACCAACCAATCAGCAGGCTCGGCAACGATCAAGGCTCGCGGACCGATCAAGCCAACGACCCAGGCCCCGCTCTCACCACCAGGGTGGTGCAGGCGGGGCGGTGTTTCTCCGCCCGGCGGCGCGTACCGCTGCACGGCACGTTGATCGGGTGCGGCAGCACGTATGGCTCGGCCGGTTGGCCCTGGCGCGGGAGTGGTGACGGCTGCCCGTGCCCGGCGCTCCGCCCCGTGGCCGTCCTACGACGTCCGGCGCCGCGCGCTCGCCGCCAGGACGAGCAGCAGCCGACCCCTCGCCGTACATCCCGCACCTTCGTACGAGCGCGGTGGTGTGCGTGGGCCGACGCTGCGGTGTTATCCGCAGGTCACGGGGCGAGGTGCGGCGGCTGTCGGGTTTCGGCCCGGGGGCCGGCCCGTCGGCTCGACGGTGTCCCGGTGAGCGACGCGATGCCGCCGGCCGGCGGGGACGGAAACCGCCCGGGGGCGACGAGGTTCTGGCCGCGGCTTGACCACGCAGAGCGTACCGGGTGTACGGGCGCTGCACCTTGTGCAGGACGCGCGTCGGATCCCGACCGGTGGCTTCCTCCTGCGGCCGGGCAGCAGCAGGGGACAGACCGCCACGGCAAGCGCCGCGAGAACGGCAGGGACGGGCGGGATGGGAGCACGGTCACCGCGGTGAACCATGGGAGCCGGCCGAGGCCTCGCGTGGACGAGCGCTGCGGGCACCGCGTTGCTGCGGCTTTGTCCGGGACCTGACTGCGTCTGGCCGGGTAGCTGCTGGGCGAAGACGCTAGGCTCGCTCGGCATGATCTTGCTGAGTGATCCGCGAGTGATCGACACCCCGGTGGCAGAATGCGGCGAACCCCTGGCGGAGATCGCCACCACTGCGACCGTAATGCTGGATCAGCGGGAACGAGACGAGCACGGAGCGTACGGACGGGTCAGGACCGGCGTGCTCGCACGCCTGCGCTCAGCCTCCGAGAGGCTTCCCGCCGGCATCAGACTCCTTGTGATCGAGGGCCATCGCAGCCCAGCCGAGCAGGCCCGTCGGTTCGCCCTGTATGAGGACCGCCTGCGCCGTGCGGGCATCAGTGACCCCGCAGAGCTTCGGCGCCAGGCCAGCGCGTTCGTCTCCCCGGTGGAGGTGGCCCCGCATTGTGCCGGCGCGGCCGTGGACCTGACGCTCATCGACGCGGACGGCGCGGAAATGGACATGGGCGGCGCGGTGAACGGACACCGCACGGGCGATGAGAGGCGGTGTCCCTTCGACGCTCCGGACCTGTCGCCGACCGCGCGCGACAACCGCGACCTGCTGGCCCGGTGCCTGCGAGAGCAGGGTTTCGTCAACTATCCGAGCGAGTGGTGGCACTGGTCCTACGGGGACCGCTACTGGGCACTCATCACCGGGGCCCCCGCCGCCGTCTACGGACCCATATGACTCCCATCCGGACGGTCTCGCACGACTCGTGGCTTCCACCGCTGCGGCATAGGATCTGGCGCACCATGACCGACCACCACACCTACGGCACGAGCGCCCACACCGCGGGCGAGCTGGTCCGGCTCGTCGCCGACCGCCTCGGCCTGCCCCGCTGACCGCGCCCAGGACCCACCACATCCTGCTCACTGCCGCGCCCGTCGCGGGCCTGATCGCGGTGAAGGTGGGCGCCGCCTGGCGGGCAGCCTCCGGGTTCGCGCACGGCCGCTACTGGCCCAACCTGCGCGTCTCCCAGCCGCGTGCGGCCACACCCGGAGCCGACGGCGTCCACACCGTCGCCGTCGTCATCGACGAGGACCAGTACCGGCCGCTGGCCGAGTACTGCGACACCATGCTCAATCGAGAGGAGTACTACGCAGATCGGCAACAAGAGCAGGGCCAGGCCGTGCCCGAGCAGAAGACCGGCGGCACCTGGCTCTCCCGCTTCCGCAGGTGACCCGGCCAGGCCCGGCTGTCAGTGGCAACTGCCGGGCTGAACGGATGGACCGTAATGACGAGCAGACTGCTACGCCGCCGGGTCTACGGCGCCGACCACGACCAGCCCGGCCCACGACCCGGCCGGCGCTACGCCGAACTGGTCGGCAGCCCGCTGGACGGCCTGCTGCTCGACATCACCGGCTGGACGCAGGGCGAGGCCGGTACCGGCCTCGCCCTGGCCACCGAGCTGGGGTAGTTCGGCGCCGGCGGCCGGGCCGTCTACGACCCGCGCCCCGGTGACCCGGGCCGCTGGGATTGGACCGGCGACACTCCCTGACCGTCCCGAGCCGACTCGCCCTGGCCGCCAACGACAGGGTCACGGTGGCGCAGGGCCGCGACCCGAAGACGGAGGCGGCCATGACTGCCGCAGAGCTTCGGACCGTCGCGGCCGACAGCGAGCAGTTGGCCAAAAGCCTCGCCAACCCAACGCCGGCCCTGCTCCTCATGCGAAACATCCAGGCGACGAAAAGCGAAGCACCTCCCCACGGCCGTCACGTACTTTCAATAGATGTCCAGTGACCCTTGGAAAGACCTGGCTGCAGCTCTTCTGCGGCTGCACGACGCCTATTACACCGAGCATGTGCGGCACGTGCACCAAGGCCAGATCATGCTGCCCGGATCTCCCGCGGCCGAATAGTGCGCGACGGAACCCTACGCCGGTGTTTGGGGCCCGGCCCCAACCCGCGACGCAACAACGGACCTGCTGCTGCCTACAGCTGCAGCCCTTGACCATCTGCATGCCATGGCCACGCTGCTCGTCGGCCCGCCCAGTATCTACGCCCCGTTCACTGTGGCTCGTAGTGTCGTCGAGATATCGGTGCAGACCTGGCACCGTGCCGAGCCGGGAATCGGAGCCGAGGAACGCGCGATCCGATACGTCAACGCCCGATTGCGGAGCCTGTGGGAACAGATGCAGATCGTCGGAAAGAACCTCTCCGACGACGCTGAGGACATCAGAAAGCATGCCCGTAGACGCACGGAGGAGATCGTCAGCGCGGCACGCGCCAACGGGCTCCAGGCTCGAGGCATAGGGGACGGACGCCGC
This sequence comes from Streptomyces sp. NPDC029138, assembly GCF_055564375.1. Classification (NCBI taxonomy): domain Bacteria; kingdom Bacillati; phylum Actinomycetota; class Actinomycetes; order Kitasatosporales; family Streptomycetaceae; genus Streptomyces; species Streptomyces sp. NPDC029138. The sequence goes on along the minus strand of NZ_JBVHWM010000097.1, from coordinate 4,674 downwards.
CCACCGGCCGTCGGCATTGGAGCGAAGGGGCACCACGAACCTGGCGGCGAGTGAGGTTCCGTCGGCCGTCGGCGGACTGCCGGGTGGCGCAACGGGCTGGCCGGGCGGAGGGCAGGGCGTGGCTCAGGCCATGACCGACTTCGCGGAGTTCCACAGCACGCCACGGTTGAGGCGGTCGGGGTACAGGGCGACCATCGCCTCGTACAGCTCTTCATGGCCGGTGGCCTTCGCGGCGGCCTCGTCGAAGTCTTGGATGTAGCGGCGAGTGCGGGCGATGTCCTCCGGGCTGTGCGGGTCGCCGTCGCGCTGGTGCCCGGAGACGACGGCGGCGGGCGCGAGCCGCTCGATGGTGTCGAGCGCGTTCAGCCAGTCGCGGCGCCCGGTGCCCCTGGACTCGGCCAGGTACAGGTGGACGTCGCCGTACACGGCGTCGCCGGCCACGACGAGGCCGATCGAGGGCACGTGCAGGGCGCTGGAGCCGTCGGTGTCGGAGTGTCCCAGCTCGATCGCGTGCAACTCCTCGCCCTCCAGTTCGATCACGCCGTCACCGAGCGGTTCGGCGAGCACGTGCCTGCCGGAGATCTGGCCTGGGAAACGCGGATTCCAGAATCCGCCGAACCAGCGCGGACCGTACTGGGCTTCCATGAGCGGTACGACGCCCGGTGTGGAGACGAGCTTCGCGTGCGGGAAGCGCGCGAGGATCGCCGGCGCGCCGAAGAAGTGGTCACCGTGCGCGTGGGTGACGTAGATCGTGGTCACGTTCTTGCCGGTCGAGCCCACCCAGTCGGCGAGGGCGCGTGACTCCTCGACGGTCATCAGCGGGTCGACCAGCACCGCATCCCGGTCACCGTGGATCAGGGTGGAGGCGGTGGGCGACCACATGCGTCGCGCCTCGCCCGGAGGCAGGTCGTCCGAGACCACGGGCTTGGACGGTGCCACGTACACGGAGTATTGCAGCGTGGTCATGACTGCTCCTGTCAGGGAGTCGCGCCTCGAATGCAGGAGGCGGGGTCTCGACTACGCCGTAACATTTATTGTTACGACTGAGGATGTGCGACGAAGCCGGGGGTCGCGCCGCACAACCCGGCTAAGGGGCGGCTATGGACTCGCGAAGCACGTCGGCGACGCTGGTGCGGGCCAGCTGCGCGCGCAGCGTTTGTTCGGCGTTGTCGTACACGTGTGTGAGCGCGGTGCGGATGCCGTGGCCCACCGGGCATTTTTGATTCGGGGCGGCGGTGTGCAGTGCGAACAGCGGGCTGTCCTCGACCGCCTGGTGTACCTCGGCCAGAGTGATCGACTCCGGTGCGCGCGCGAGGCGCCAGCCGGCCCCCGCGCCGCGCCGGGACTCGACCAGGCCGGCCTCGCGCAGCTCTCCGAGCAGCCGCCGGATCACCACCGAGTTGGTGTTGACGCTGTTGGCGATCTGCTCCGAGGTGGCCACCTCGCCGCCCATCCGCTCGTGCAGCCCGATCCAGGCCAGCGCATGCGTCGCGATCGTGAGCCTGCTGTTCGCTCCCATCCCGCACCTCCTGTCGCAACCTTAATGGTTACATCTGACGCGTCAAGTGCCCGGCGGTGGCAGTCGCGCCGTAGCGGCCGCATCAGCGGGGCTTCGCCCAGCCCGGCCTTCCGGTCCCGGCGCCGCCATGGCCGGACGCCGTGGCGGCGAGGTGGGCGCTGGCTCAGGTTTGCTGATCAGGGGATGGTGGCCGCCCGGGTTGAACAGGCCTGTGACCTCGGGTTTTGTGTGCTGCCGGTGGGGTGTGCAGGCGTGTTGGGCGGGTGCGTGTCTTCGCTGATCCTGGGGAAGCGGGGAGGGGCGCTACTCGGCTTTCCACCATCCCTGTCGGGTGTGCCAGTCCCTCACCCAGCACAGGAAGTCGCCTCCTGCCTGCTCGGAGGGGGTATCGGCATACGGCGCGGCACAGCCGTCGCGTAGCCACCACACCTGGCCGCGTTGCGCTCCGGTCACTACCAAAGTCCAGTACTCCCCGGGCCGGTCGCTGCCCAGGAGCACCGAGCCGTGGGTGTAGGTCTGGTGCAGCAACGACGAGTGGAGCCTGTGGTCGTAGTAGTCGTACTCCCACTGCCATTCCTCCTTCAGTGGGAAGGGCTCTTTGAACAGGCGCGGTGCGGTGGCATCGAAGGGGTCCGGGCTCATCCAGTACTCCGCTTCCCACACAGCCCAGCTCTCCGGCTTCTCGCCCACCGGCAGCAGGCCGCCCGTGTCCGGCGGGCCGTCGTCGGTGCCGTTCGCGATCTCGGCCACGAAGGTGCGATACGGCTCCGGCAGCACCACACCGTGGTCCTCTTCCCAAGCTTGAAGCGCTGGCCAGCCCAAAGGGCAGCGACGGACATCCACGGGGAAGACTTCGCCAAGGAGGGCTGTCGCACCCGACATCGCATCATCCACGCCTTACAGGTATCACCGGCCGCAGACCCCGCGTGCCGGCCCGGACAGAACCGCAGGTGAGATTGCGAATTCGCGTCGCCCCGCGCCTTCGCCCCCGGCCGCGCCGTACCGCCCCCCGGGCAGCCGGTCCTGGTCCGCGCCGGTCTGCCCCGCCGTGCCGCCGTCCGCCCGCGCTGCCGCTGCTGCGGCCGCCGTCCGCCTGTGGTGCCCCGTCCGTCCCGCCGCGCCCGGGCAGCGCTGTGCCTGTGCCGCGCGCTGCCCCAGGTTTCCCGTCGGCGGTCCGCGTCCCGGCTGCGCGCCGCCCCCGGCCGCTGCTGGCCGCCGCGCCGTCTGGCTGCCCGCGCCACGCCGCCGCTGCCGCCGGATACCGCTGCCAGTACGCGATCGACTGGTTGGCCGACAAGACCCGCTGGGCGCTGAGCGTCGACATCAGTGAGCCGTCCGCCCTCGCCAGCGTGCTCAGTCAGTGCCCGAACGTGCCCGTCACCGTCACCACAGCCCGCTGACGCCCGTGCGATGGGCGCGCCCGGCGGCTGCGACCCGCTGACCGTGCACACGGGCGGGGACCACACGCCGTCCTCCCCCGTGCCGGCGCCCTGCTCCTGGCCGCGGCGGTCCCACCCGGCCGGCCGTGCCCGGTGCCGGCGGCGTGTTCGCGGCCGGCACCGGCCGGCGCGCCCGCCCCGGGGAGACGGCGTCCAAGTGGCGCCGTCTGCGGCCGCATGTCACCGGCGGGAGTGGGTGTCGAGCATGCGCCCGCGGTCCGCGACGGTCCTGCTGCACGCGGGCGCTGCTCGGAAAACCGTGGTGTCCCCTCGTCGGCCTGGGCCTTCGCGGGGTGCGCGGGGCGAAGGCCGGGCTGCCCCGCCTGGTGGATACCGAGAGCCGGCCCTGCGGCGAAGTCCCGGTACATGGTCAGTCGCGTGCGGGCAGACCCAGCTGATCGGCGCGGGCCGCCAGGAGGGCGTCCAAGCTCGCATACAGGCGCGGCCAGTTGGGGCGCGATGTCACTGTGTGGCCGGGCAGGATGTCGAAGGCCAGCGCCAGCCGGATCCGGACCTGACGCCGGACGCCATCGCCCGGGCCCACCACATCTCCGTCCGCTGTCTGCACAAGCTGTTCGAGGGGGAGGACATCACTGTCAGCCGGTGGATACAGCAGCGCAGACTGGAACAGTGCCGGCGTGACCTGGCCCGCCGGGGCGCGGCGGGGCTTACGATCGCCGCGGTGGCCCACCGATGGGGGTTCACCAGCGCCTCGCACTTCAGCCGGGTGTTCCGCGCGGCGTACGGCGTCTCCCCCGTCGAGTGGCGGAACTCCGCCGTGCTCGGAGCCACCGCTTCCCCAGTGCCCCAGGCCTGAGCCCCGCCGGGCCTGGCTGCCGCGGTGCGGCCAGGACGGGGCAGCCCCGGGTCTCTGGCCTGCGGCCATCCAACCTGTCAACGCTGGACTCGCCGGTACCGGTGCCGCTGTTACGCTGATTCTCTGCGGTGTTCCGGCGCACCGCGCCATACGGTTTCCGCGGAGACGGCAAACCAAAAAGCGCCGCTCACGTAACCAGAATGCAGCCGCAAACCAGCGATACGTCCCTGGTCAGAAGTGTCGTCGCGCCCCGCAGTGGCGCCGGCTTGAGGGTCTGCAACTCCCGCTCCCCGGGGAGGCCAGGGTGAAAGTCGTCGTTGACCTTGCTCGATGTGAGGGGTACGCGCAGTGCGCGTTCCTGGCTCCGGAGGCGTTCCGGATGCATGGTGAGGAAGCGCTCCTGTACGACCCGAACCCCGACGACGCGCAGCGCGACCAGGTCCTACGCGCCGCGGCCGCTTGCCCGGTCCAGGCGATCCTGGTCGACCGGCTCGAAGCGCGGCCCACACCGGCGGAGGCGTCGCCGTCATGACCACTGCGGACAGCCTGCGTGCGTTCAAGCGCGCTGGCCGCATCGTGGTCGTCGGGGCTTCGCTGGCGGGGCTGCGGGCCGCGGAGGCTCTCCGGGACGAGGGTTTCACCGGATCGTTGACCATGATCGGTGACGAGTTGGGTGAGCCCTACGACCGGCCTCCCCTGTCCAAGCAAGTACTGACCGGGTGGGTGCCGGCCGGGGGCACGACTTTGCCGCGCCGTCGTGGCATCGATGCGGAGTGGATGCTGGGTGTGCCCGCCAGCGGACTTGACCTCGCGACGAACCACGTGCGTCTCGCCGACGGACGCGAGGTTCCGTTCGACCGGGTGCTGATCTCTACAGGGGTACGGGCCCGGCCGTGGCC
>NZ_JBVHWM010000096.1:0-28376 GCF_055564375.1 Streptomyces sp. NPDC029138 | reverse complement strand
CCTCCCCCCCCTCCCCCCCCCCACCCCCCCCCCCCCCCCCCAAACACCACAACCCCCCCCCCCCCCCCCCCCCCCCCCCCCCCCCCCCCCCCCCTCGGCCGTGCCGTGTCGCAACGCGCCGAAGGCGGACCATCCGTCGGGATGATCCGCCTTCGACTTCTGTGGAGCTAAGGAGAATTGAACTCCTGACCTCCTGCATGCCATGCAGGCGCTCTACCAACTGAGCTATAGCCCCTTGTTTTGTTGTTTCGCCCGGCTCCCCCGGCGACGACGTAAACATTACAGGGCGAAGAGCGGAGCACAAAATCGGTTTCAGCCCCGCACCGATACGCCCGCTAATGTCGGTTTTCATGGCCATGATCGCGTCGCCCTCAGCCCGCCGCAGGGTCCCGGTCGCGCTGGGCGTGTGCCTGGTGTCCTTCGCGGCCTTCTGGGCCGCTCAGCAGGCCGCGCACGTGTCCATGATCGATCTGATGGTCTACCGGGCCGAGGGCGCCACCGTGCGCGCCGGAGGCGACCTGTACGCCCTGCGCGCGACGGGCGCCCGCCTGCCCACCACGTACCCGCCGTTCGCGGCCCTGCTGTTCACCCCGCTGCCCCTGCTGGACACCGCGCTGCTGCGGACACTGGCTATGGCCGGGAACCTCGCGCTGCTGGTGGTTTTCGTGCGGCTGTCGCTGAAACTCGTCGGCCACGCGCGCGTGGAGACCGTCTGGTGGGTCGCGGCGCCGGCCGTGTGGTGCGAGCCGGTGTGGACGACCGTGCGCTACGGCCAGATCAACCTGCTGCTGGCCGTCCTGGTGCTGTGGGACCTGACCCGCCGCCCCGCCGGAGGGTACGACCGCTGGACGGGGGTGGGCCTCGGGCTGGCCGCGGCGGTCAAGCTGACGCCCGCGCTGTTCCCGGTGTTCCTGCTCACCACGGGGATCGTGGCTCGCCTGGGGGGCGGCCAGGGGGAGCCGTGGCTGCGGCACGCGCGCGGGGCGGCCGTGGCGTTCGCCGGGGCGACCCTGCTGGCGGCGGCCGTCCTGCCGTACGACTCCTGGCGGTTCTGGACGGAGATGCTGTTCCGTGCGAACCGGGTCGGGCATGCCGAGGACACCGCCAATCAAGCCCTGCGCGGCGCCCTGGCCCGCTTTCTGCACGCACCCGAGCCGGGAGCCGTCTGGGTGGCCTCCGTGGCCCTGGTGGCCGTCCTGGGGCTCGCCGTGGCCGTGCGGGCGGAGTTGCGGGGCCAGCGGGCCTGGGCGGTGTGCGTCTGCGCGGTCACCGCCCTGCTGATCAGCCCGGTCTCCTGGACCCACCACTGGGTGTGGTGCGTGCCGCTGGTGCTGCTGCTGTGGACGCGCGGGCACCGGGCGGCGGCCCTGGGCACCCTGCTGGTCTTCTGCTCGTACGCCCCCTGGTGGGTGCCGCACGGGACAGGCCGGCCGGAACTGCACCAGTCCGGCGTGCAGTTGACGCTGTCAGCCGTCTACGGAGGGGTCGGCGCGCTCTTCCTCGCGCTGGCCCGGACATCGTTGCCGAAGGCCGGGCCGGGCGGGGTCCGCGTCAAGCCGTGACGAACTGGTAGAACCTCTTGAGCGTGCAGTGCTCCTCCAGGAGGCGGCCGTAGATCGGCTCGCCCTCCAGCTCCCGGTAGGTCTCGATCGGGTCGCCTTTTATGATCAGCGCCCGCGCGCACTCCTCGCACCAGTACTGGTAATCGGGATTGATCGGCTCCATGTCACGCACGATCGGGGTACCGCTCCCGCACCAGTCGCACTTTCGCCTGTGTGCACCCATCGATCAGCTCCAGCTGTGGCCGCAGGCCGTGCACACGTAGGAGATTCCGCCGTTGTCGCCGAGGACCTGCGCCACATGCGCGGAACCGCAGGAAGGGCAGCTCAGCCGGGTGGTCGTATCCCGTATCAACGCCGCACCGAGGAGGTGGCCGACCTCCTCAAGGATGCTCGCAGGCATCGCTACTCCCTCCCGTCGGGCCGCGCCCCCTTCCGGCCGCTTGATTCTGCCACGGCCGGACCAATACGGTCAGCGACGCCTCAGTACCAGTCCGGACACGGCTCCCACCGCGGCCGTTCCGGCCAACGCCCAGGCACACACCGAGAACGCCTCCGCAGAGGGATACGAGAGCGGCGCGCCGAATGACTCAAGCCGGTTCAGGAACAGTGTGCCGAAAGCCGCGACACCGATCAGCTGACCGAGTTGCGCGACCGTCGCCAGCAGGCCGCTGGCGTCCGCCGCGTCCTCGGGCCGCACGGCGGCAAGGGCACCGGTGAGCGTCGGACTGAAGGCGAGCGCCAGCCCGGCACCCGTACCCACGTACCCCGCGTACAGGACCGCTGCCCCGTCACCGCCGCCATGGAAGGCGAGCCCGACGACGGCGACGGACACCGCGGTGAGCGCGAAGCCGGCCGGCACGAGGGCCCGCTGCCAGGCGGCCGGCCACTTCCGCCAGGTGAGGCTGACGGCGCCGAAGACGGCCGCGGTCGGCGCGAAGCCCAGTCCGGCCCGCAGGGCGCTGTAGCCGAGGCCGCCCTGGACGTGCAGGGTCAGCGCGAACAGGAAGCCGGCGTTGACCGACATCACGGCGAGGATCCGGAACACGGCCGGGCCGATGCCGGGATGCCGCAGCACGCGGGGTGTGATGAGCGGGGCGCCGCCACGCCGGGCCAGCCGGAACTCGTAGCCGCAGAAAAGGGCGAACAGCACCGCGGCCGAGGCCAGCGACAGCCAGGACCACAGCGGCCAGTCCTCCTCCTGCCCGAGCACCAGCGGCACCGTCAGCAGCGACACGGCGGCGCCGAGCAGCACCAGTCCGGGCAGATCGAGCGCCCGGGCCCGCTCACGCCCGCCCGCACGGCCCAGCGGCAGGACCCGCCGGCCCAGCACGAGCAGCAGGGCGCCCACCGGCACGTTGACCAGGAACACCGGCCGCCAGCCCGCGCCGAAGAGGTCGGCGCTGACCAGCACTCCGCCGGCGACCTGCCCGGCCGCCGCGCCGACGGCCAGGACCGCCGAGTAGGCGCCGAGCGCCCGCGCCCGGGCCTCCCCGGTGAAGGTGCGCTGGATGAGGCTGAGCACCTGCGGGATCATCAGCGCCGAGCCCGCGCCCTGCACCAGCCGGAACACGATCAGCTCGGTCGAGCCCCGCGCCAGTCCGCAGGCGAGCGAGGCCGCGGTGAACAGGGCCAGTCCGGCGAAGTGGACCCGGCCGTGGCCGAGCCGGTCGCCGAGCCGGGCCCCGGTGATCAGCAGCACGGAGTAGGTGATGGTGTAACCGGCGATGACCAGTTGCAGGTCGGCGCCCGAGGCGTGCAGCTCGGAACCGATCGTCGGGGCCGCGACGTTCACGATGAAGACGTCGAGGGCCGCCATGAACAGGGCGGCCAGCAGCACCCCGAGCAGCAGCCGGGGCCGATTGTCAGTGGCGGGTGCTTCACTGTCCGTGACGGGTGAAGTGACCCGGCCGGCGGTCGGGGCGTCACTGTCAGTGGCGGATGGTTCACTGGTCGCAGGGTTCGGGACAGGCTCGATGCCCGGCCCGGTACGGGATGTCGTCGTCATGGCGTCGAGCGTGACGACGGGGCGGTACGGGTGCCGAGTGCCCGCCGATGCTGGTACTGCCAGCACCTGGCAGGGGCGGGTCCGGTTGCCGACGATGAGACGGGGACGACGGGGGCATGACGATGGGGACGAGGACACAGCGACGCAGGCCGGAGCTGGCCGCCTTCCTGCGCAGCAGGCGGGCCCGGGTGACACCGGCCGATGTGGGGATGCCGCCGGGCCTGCGGCGGCGCACGCCCGGGCTGCGCCGGGAGGAGGTCGCCCAGCTCTCGGGCGTGGGCGTGACCTGGTACACGTGGCTGGAGCAGGGCCGGCCGATCAACGCCTCGCCGCAGGTGCTGGACGCGGTCGCGCGGACGCTGCGGCTCGACCCGCCGGAGCGGGAGCATCTGTACCGGCTGGCGGAGGTGCCGTTCCAGCCGGACCCCGAGGGCCTGACCCGGCAGATCGGCCCGGAGGTGCAGGGCATCATCGACGCCCTCGACCCGATGCTGGCGGCGGCCTACAACTCGCGGTACGACGTCCTGGCCACCAACGCGGCCTACCGGGACCTGTTCCTGGTCCCGGAGACCCTGGGGATCGGCATGCCGAACGTGCTGTGGACGCTGTTCACGCTGCCGGACGGGGCGTGTCCGCTGGTGCACCGGGAGAAGGAGCTGCCGCTGATGGTGGCGACCCTGCGGTCCTCCTACGGCAGACACGTGGGCGAACCTGCCTGGGAGGAGTACATACGCGGGCTGTCCGCGGCGAGCCCGTGGTTCGCCGAGTTGTGGGCGAGCGGTGAGGTGGTGCCGCCGGGCCCCCGGGTGAAGGTGTTCCGCCACGCGTCCGTGGGCGAGATGCGGATGACCTCGCAGTCGCTGTCCATCGACGGGAAGCCCGAGTGCCGGATCGTGGTCTACACGCCGGAGGACGAGGAGGCGCGGGCGAAGATCGCACTGCTGCGGGAGCGACGAGAGCGGCTGTGGCCGCCGGCGCTGACGAACTGAAGGCAGCCGCACGCAGAAAATCCCGCCCCCTGCGGGGACGGGATCCTCATCACCGATCTTTGACAACTCAACAGAGTGTCGATCCGTGGAGCTAAGGAGAATTGAACTCCTGACCTCCTGCATGCCATGCAGGCGCTCTACCAACTGAGCTATAGCCCCTCGCGTTCTTCCCGCTCGGCGGGGCGAACAAGAAGAACTTTAGCCTGTGACCTGCCGGAAAGTGAAATCCGGGGTCGGGGGGCCCTCGGGACGGTCAGTCGTCGTCGCCGAGGACGGGCTCCGGGAGGGTGCCCGCGTTGTGCTCCAGCAGGCGCCAGCCGCGGGCGCCCTCGCCGAGCACGGACCAGCAGCAGTTGGAGAGGCCGCCGAGGCTCTCCCAGTGCCGGGCCTCCAGGCCGAGGAGCCGGCCGATGGTGGTGCGGATGGTGCCGCCGTGGCTGACGACGACGAGGGTGCCGTCCTCGGGCAGCTTCTCGGCGTGCCGCAGCACGACGGGGGCGGCGCGGTCGGCGACCTCGGTCTCCAGTTCGCCGCCGCCGCGGCGGACCGGTTCGCCGCGCTTCCAGGCGGCGTACTCCTCGCCGTGGCGGCCGATGATCTCCTCGTGCGTCAGCCCCTGCCAGACGCCCGCGTAGGTCTCGCGCAGCCCCTCGTCGCGGGTGACGTCGAGGCCGGTGAGGGCGGCCAGCTCGGCTGCCGTGTGCGCGGCCCGTCGCAGGTCCGAGGAGACGATCGCGTCGGGCCGCAGGGAGGCGAGCAGCCGGGCGGCGCGGCGGGCCTGGCCGATGCCCGTCTCGGTCAGCTCGACGTCCGTGGTGCCCTGGAAGCGGCGCTCCAGGTTCCAGGAGGTCTGGCCGTGCCGCCACAGGATGATGCGGCGGCCCCGGCCCTTGCGGTCGGTCACCTCGCCGGTGGTGCTCATCACCAGGCCCCGTCCGGCTCCTGGTCGGCCTCGGCGGCCTGCGCCCTGGCGTGCTCCTCCGCCTTGCCGCGGGTGGCCTTGGCGTCGGCGGGCAGCTCCAGCTCGGGGCAGTCCTTCCACAGCCGCTCCAGGGCGTAGAAGACCCGCTCCTCGCTGTGCTGGACGTGAACGACGATGTCGACGTAGTCGAGCAGGATCCAGCGGGACTCCCGGTCGCCCTCGCGGCGGACCGGCTTGGCGCCGAGTTCCTTCAGCAGGCGCTCCTCGATCTCGTCGACGATGGCCTTGACCTGGCGGTCGTTCGGCGCGGATGCCAGCAGGAAGGCGTCCGTGATCGACAGAACGTCGCTCACGTCGTAGGCGATGACGTCATGGGCGAGCTTGTCGGCCGCCGCCTGGGCGGCGGTGTTGATGAGCTCAAGAGAACGGTCGGTGGCGGTCACTACATGGCTTTCCGTCGGCGGACTTTTGTCATCAAGGGTCTCACGGACCGCCCGGGGCACCCCACGTGATTACGGCATCACGTGGGGTGCCCCCCGCCGCGCTCCCGGCACGGGAGGCGGCTCGGGGTCAGGAGGAGGGCGGTTTGTAGTCGCTGCCGAGGATCACCGAGACGTCGGCGCCCGAGGAGACGCTGCCCTTGGTCACGGAGCCGGCGGGCAGCCCGAGGGTCTTGGCGACCTCGGTGGCGTTCGCCTTGTCGGCGGCGTCGGCGTAGAGCACCTTCGAGGTGGCCTGGGTGCCGGAGGCGGTGCCGCCCTCCAGGAAGGTGAAGCCGCCGTTGAGGAGCACGACGCGGACCTTCTCCGTGTCGTCCTTCACACCGGTGGCGTTCTGGACGGAGACCCGGACCGAGGAGCCGGCGTCGGGGCTCTTGGCGGTGCCGCCGAGGATGTCCTTCACCACGCTGTCGCTGGTCTGCGCGGTGAGGGTGCCGTCGGCCTGCACGGGCAGCAGGGCGGTCTTGTAGTCGCCGCTCTTGGCGAGGTCGGCGAGCTTGGCGAGGAAGCTGCCGAGATCCTTGTCGGTGAGCGGCGGGTCCAGGATCTGCGCGAGGGTCTGCACGGTGGTGGTGGCGGACGACGGGTCGGAGGACACCTTGCGCAGCACGCCCTGCATGACCTGGCCGAACCGCTCCAGCTGGGCGTTCTGGGACTCGCCGGCGGCGCGGTAGGTGGCGTAGGCGACGGCCATCTTGCCGCTGAGGGTCTGGTCCTGGCCCTTGTGGACGAGCGGCGCGGTGCCCTTCTTCTTGGTGTCCGGGTCGGGCACGTCGGTGTCGGTGTCGATCTCGATGTTGCCGACGAGTTCGACGAGGTTTTGCAGGTAGGGCGTGTCGAGGCGCCAGGTGCCCTGGATGCTGGTGCCGAGGACCGTGTCGAGCTGGTCGCGGGTGCCGGAGGAGCCGTCGTCGTCCACGGACTTGGCGAGGGTCGTGGTGGAGCCGTCGTCGTCGGTCAGGGCGAGGGAGTTGGGCAGCAGGACCGTGGTGCCCTGCTTGGTGGTGGTGTTGTCGACCAGCAGCGCCGTGGAGGTGCCGCTCTTGCCGGTGTTGTGCAGGTGGACGACGATCACGTCGCGTTTCTGGGCGGTGACCGGCGTGGCGGTGCCGGCCTTGGCGTCGGAGGAGGACAGGCCGGGCAGTTTTCCGGCGAACCAGAGGTAGCCGACACCGCCGACCGCGACGAGGGCCAGGACGACGAGAAGGGCGATGATCCGGCTGCGGGCGCGGCGGCGGGCCTCCTCGCGGCGCTCGGTGCGGTTCTCGGTGAACTTCAGCCAGTCGATGACGTCCTCGGAGTCGCCGTCCGGCTCCTCGACGAACGAGAACTGCTCGGTGTGGTAGTCCCGTTCACCCGTGGCGGGCTCGGTCTCCTCCGGCGTCCGGGTGTCCTGCGGGATCCAGGTGTCCTCCGGGGTCCGCGTGTCCTCCGCGGGGCCGGCCTGCTGCGGGATGTAGGCGGTCTGCTCGGCGACCCGGGGCTGCTGTCCGCTGCTCGCCGCCTGCCCGTAGGGGTCGTAGCCCGTGGCGTCCTGGCTGCCGGTGGCGTACGGGTCGTACGGGGCCTGGGTGCCGTAGGGGTCGTAGGCGTGCGGCTGCTGGCCGGAGCCGTAGGGGGGCGCCGGCGGCTGCTGGCCGGTGGCGTAGGGGTCGTAGCCGTAGCCCTGCTGCTGGGCGTACGGGTCGTAGGTCGACTGCTGGGACTGCGGAGCCGGCTGTGCCGGGACCTGCCCGTACACGGGCCGGCCGTACTCGTCGTAGCCGACGACTTCGTACGGGCCTACGCCGTAGCCTGCGTCACCCGCGTCGTATCGGTCGTTCACCGGTGCCCCTCTCGGCTCACTCGCCGCGGTACAGCTCGCGCTTGTCGATGTAGCGCACGACTCCGTCCGGCACCATGTACCAGATGGGGTCCCCCTTGGCGACTCTCGCACGGCAGCCTGTGGACGAGATGGCGAGCGCGGGCACCTCGACGAGCGAGACGCCGCCCTCCGGCAGGCCCGGGTCGGTCAGCTGGTGGCCGGGACGGGTCACGCCGATGAAGTGCGCGAGGGAGAACAGCTCCTCCGAGTCGCGCCAGGTCAGCAGTTGGGCGAGGGCGTCGGCGCCGGTGATGAAGAAGAGGTCGGTGTCGGGATTGAGGGCGCGCAGGTCGCGCAGGGTGTCGACGGTGTAGGTGGGGCCACCGCGGTCGATGTCGATGCGGCTGACGGAGAACTGCGGGTTCTCGGCGGTCGCGATGACCGTCATCAGGTAGCGGTCCTCGGCCGGGGATACCTTGCGGTGGGACTTCTGCCACGGCTGGCCGGTGGGGACGAACACCACCTCGTCCAGGTGGAAGTGCGCGGCGACCTCGCTGGCCGCCACGAGGTGCCCGTGGTGGATCGGGTCGAACGTTCCGCCCATGACGCCGAGGCGCCGTTTACCGGTGTGGGCGGGGCCGTTGCCCGGTCCGTGCTGCGGGTGCTTCACCGTGTCGTCGGCGGTCTCGTGCGCCGGACCGGTAGGCATGTCCTGCTCTCCCATGCGTGCAGACCCTACCGGCCCGGCCTCGGACGTCCGGCCGGGGACGGGTTCCCCGCTCAGCGGTCGCGGTTGAAGCGCGTGGTGATCCACAGCAGCAGGAGCAGGATGATCAGGGCGCCGCCGCCGGTGATGGCCGGGTTCAGGCTGTTGTGGTTTCCGCCGCGCTCCTCGCCCTCGGCGGCGAGGGTGACCAACTGGGCTGCGGCGCTGTGGAAGCTCATCTTCGGCAGGACCTATCGCGTGTGGGCGGAATAAAGATGTCGGCTCATCGTAAGCGGGCGGCCCACCGGCGATCACGCCGACTCCGCCGTTGGGGCCGGAGGGCGCCGGCTACTCGCGCGCAGCGGGGATCGATCACCGCCCGGCGGCGGGGAACTTTCGCCGCTCGTCAGTCGTCCTTCCGCTTGTAGCCGCGCAGCAGGAACCAGGCGGTCAGTACACAGCCGAGGACCATCACGATCAGCACGACGCGGAGCAGGTTCCCCGTACCGTGCTGCTGGACGGCGCTCGTGGCAGCCTCGGTCAGCCAGGCGGCTGCGGGGTGGTGCTCCATGGCGTGGACTCCTTCGGTGTACTGCCTGCCACGGTATCTCCGCCTAGGCTGGGCCCCGCCTCGGGGGCACAGTGAGCACTCACACGCACATGGGGGAAGACATGTCCGACGACGGCCACCAGCACACAGGGCACGAGCGGGTGCCGAGCAGGCAGCGCAGGCGCTTCCCGGGGATCTCCACCCGCGCGTACGAGCACCCCGCCGACCGCTCGGCCCTGGTCGCGCTGCGCAAGCTGAGCGGGTTCGACACCGTCTTCAAGGCGCTCAGCGGGCTGCTGCCGGAGCGGAGCCTCAGGCTGCTGTTCCTGTCGGACTCGGTGCGGGTCTCCGAGCGGCAGTTCTCGCACCTGCACGACATGCTGCTGGACGCCTGTTACATCCTGGACCTGGAGAAGGTCCCGCCGATGTACGTCACGCAGGACCCGCAGCCGAGCGCGATGTGCATCGGCCTGGACGAGCCGATCATCGTGGTCAGCACGGGGCTGGTGGAGCTGCTCGACGAGGAGGAGATGCGGGCGGTCGTCGGGCACGAGGTGGGGCACGCGCTGTCCGGGCACTCGGTGTACCGCACCGTCCTGCTGTTCCTGACGAGCCTCGCGCTGAAGGTCGCCTGGATCCCGCTGGGCAACCTGGCGATCATGGCGATCGTCACGGCGCTGCGGGAGTGGTTCCGCAAGTCGGAGCTGTCCGCCGACCGGGCGGGCCTGCTGGTGGGCCAGGACGTCCGGGCCTCGATGCGGGGGCTGATGAAGATCGCGGGTGGCAACCATCTGCACGAGATGAACGTGGACGCGTTCCTGGAGCAGGCCGAGGAGTACGACTCCGGGGGCGATCTGCGCGACTCCGTGCTGAAGATCCTGAACGTGCTGCCCCGCTCGCACCCGTTCACCACCGTGCGGGCCGCCGAGCTGAAGAAGTGGGCCGAGTCCCGGGACTACCAACGGATCATGGACGGGCACTACCCACGGCGCAGCGAGGACGGGGACGCCTCCGTCAGCGACTCCTTCCGCGAGTCGGCGGCCAGCTACGCGAGCGATGTGAAGACCTCCAAGGACCCGCTGATGAAGCTGGTCTCGGACCTCGCGGGCGGCGCCGGCGACCTGGGCGGCCGGGTCCGGCGGGGCTTCGACGGCTTCCGGAGCCCGCCGCAGGCCAAGGGGGACGCCCCGGGCGGCGCCGAGGAGTAGGCGCCGGGACTGACAGAGGGAGCCGCCACCCCGGGCGCCCCCACCCCGGGCGCGGTTCCCTCTGCGCCCCACACGCCCTCGCGCTCCCCTTCCGCACCGGTGGGCACACCTTCACGCACCCGTCCGCACCCTCACACCTTCGGCTGAGCCCCAGTGGCCAGCGTTCCGCACAGGGCCGTGGCGCTGTCCGTCTCGTAGGGGTTGGTGCCCGCGGGGCCGCCCGACCGGGCCGTCTGGCCGGCCAGGAGGGGGCGGAGGTAGGCCGAGGCGTCCTCGGCGCAGGCGAGGGGGCCTGCCTGGACGTAGGACGTGATCAGGTGGACCTGGTGGGTGCGCAGGTCGTCACGGTCGAAGTGGAAGGTCAGCTCGCGGCGGACCGTGAAAAGGGAGGCGGGGGCGTCGGAGGCGGCGCCGGTGGGGCGCAGGGCGTAGACGAAGGTGTGGTCGGCGGTGACCTCCAGCGTCGCCGAGTCGGCTTCGGCGGCGTGCAGGCTGCCGAAGACGCGGATCCTGTCGTCGGCCAGCTGGGCCCGGGCGGGGTCGATGCGGACCACCCAGCCCGTGGCCGCGTGCCGGCCGTCCGCCGCCGGGTGGTCGAAGCTCTGGTCGAACTGGTCGAGCTGATCGGAGTCGATCAGGGCCCGGGCGGGGTGCACCTCGCGGCCGGTGAGCACCTCGGGGTAGAGCGAGGAGCGGACGATGTAGTCCTTGGCGGTGGTGAGGGCGGTCACCACCTGGCTGTCGGTGAAGTGGGCGGTGCTGCGCGAGGCCGGCAGGGGTATGCCCTCGGCGCCGGCGTCGTACGGGGCGGCGGGGCTGTGCGCGTAGAGCCGCTCGGGGTCGGTGGCGCCGGGCACCTTGCTCTGGGGGGCGAGCGGGATGACGGTGATCCGCAGGGACTCCACGGGCCGCCGGGTCTGCGGGGAGCCGTAGGGGTGGCGGACGCCCATGTAGATCGCGGTGGCGAAGGCGACGGCGATCAGCAGGACGAGGATCAGGGCCTGCCGGGAGAGGCCCCGGTGCAGGGGCGGGCGGCGGCGGACGGCGGGGGCGTGGTCGGACATCCGCTCCTTGGCGGAGAACTCCTGGAGGCGGGCAGCGCGGACGAACGACTCGTCGAAGACGACGGATCGGTATTCGTCCTCCGCACCGCCGGGGCCGCCCTCGGGTGTCCCCTCCGGTGGGTCTCCAGGCCCGCCCATACCTTCAGAGTAGGTCTCGTGAGCCCCGGGTAAACGCCCCGCCGGGCGACAACTTCTGACAGGTTCTCACCAAGCGCGGACAGGGCGATCAGGGGGAAGGCGGGATGGCCGAGACGGCCGGCCGGGAGTGGTCGGTGGCGGAGCCGGGAGCGGACGCGCTGCCCTGTTCGAGGCCGGTGGAGGCGGGCGCGGGGACACGGTCGCGGGTGCCCGAGGAGCCTCCCCGGTACACGGCGGCGAAGGCCAGGGCGACCATGCCGATGCCCATCACGACGGCGAGGACCCAGGCCACGGGCCGGTGCCAGCGGACCTGCTTGCTGTAGGAGCCGAAGGGGCCGTGCCGGTCGCCGAGGACGTAGGTGTCGTCCAGTTCGTCATCGTCGTGATCTTGGCCGAATTCGGCGCCCTCGGGGCCGTAGCCGTCGTCGTAGCGCTCGCCTCGGGCGTGGGCGCGGCGGGCCTCCGCCTCGGAGGCCTCGGCTCTGGCCTGGGCCGCGGCCAGGAGGCGTTCCACGGCGGTCGGCTCGTGGAACGTGGCCGCCTGCACGAAGGCCTCGTCGAGGACCACGGAGGCGAACTCTTCGTCCGACACCCCGTGGTCGTGGTCGTCGTCGGGCTCCCAGCCGTCAGGGAACGGCGTGCCCCCCACGTCCTCCGGCACGAGTCCAGAGTAGACCTGGGGGGTCAATTTGGGCAGACGGTATGGAAATTCGTCTGCCTGGTGAGACGCCTTTTCGGCCGGGCCGCAGGACGGTTCGCGGGACGGGCCCCGGGACGTCGGGGCCGCGGCCGGACGGGTGAACCTCAGCGGCGGACGTGTCCGTCGCCGGTGACGATGTACTTCGTGCTGGTCAGCTCCGGCAGGCCCATCGGGCCACGGGCGTGCAGCTTCTGGGTGGAGATGCCGATCTCGGCGCCGAAGCCGAACTGGCCGCCGTCGGTGAAGCGGGTGGAGGCGTTCACTGCGACGGTGGTGGAGTCGACCAGTTGGGTGAAGCGGCGGGCGGCCTGCTGGGAAGTGGTGACGATGGCCTCGGTGTGGCCGGAGGTCCACAGCCGGATGTGCTCGACCGCCTTGTCCAGCGAATCGACCACCGCGGCGGCGATGTCGTAGGACAGGTACTCCGTCTCCCAGTCCTCGGCGGTCGCCTCGACCACGGTGGCCTCGGAGTCCTTGGCGTAGGCCATGACCCGCTCGTCGGCGTGGACGGTGACGCCGGCCTCGGCGAGGGCGTCCAGGGCGCGCGGCAGGAACTCGGGGGCGATGTCCTGGTGGACCAGGAGGGTCTCGGCGGCGTTGCAGACGCTGACCCGCTGGGCCTTGGAGTTGATCAGGATCTCGATGGCCATGTCGATGTCGGCCTGGGCGTCGACGTAGACGTGGCAGTTGCCGGTGCCGGTCTCGATCACGGGGACCGTGGACTCGCTGACCACGGTCTGGATCAGGGAGGCGCCGCCGCGCGGGATGAGGACGTCGACCAGGCCCCGGGCGCGCATCAGCTCGCGGACGGAGTCGCGGTTCTCGCCGGGCACGAGCTGGATGGCGTCGGCGGGCAGCCCGGCGCCGCCGACGGCGTCGCGGAGCACCCGGACGAGGGCGGTGTTGGACTCGTAGGCGGAGGCCGAGCCGCGCAGCAGGACGGCGTTGCCGGACTTCAGGCACAGGGCGGCGGCGTCGACGGTGACGTTCGGGCGGGCCTCGTAGATGATGCCGACGACGCCGAGCGGGACGCGGACCTGGCGCAGGTCGATGCCGTTGGGCAGGGTGGAGCCGCGGACGACCTCGCCGACCGGGTCGGGCAGCTTCGCGACGTCACGGACGTCGGAGGCGATGGCGCGGATCCGCTCCGGGGTGAGGGTGAGCCGGTCGACGATGGCCTCGCTGGTGCCGCTCTCCCGGGCCTTGGCCACGTCCTTGGCGTTGGCCTCGACGATCTCGGCGGTCCGGACCTCCAGGGCGTCGGCGATGGCGAGCAGCGCGTCGTCCTTCACGGCGCGCGGGAGCGGCGCGAGGTCGGCGGCGGCGGCCTTGGCCCGGTAGGCGGCCTGGGTGACCGGGGACATCGAGTCGTACGGCGAGAGCGTGGTCATGAGGGAAGGGTAGTGCGCGGGGCGCGGCGGTTCAGCGGTCGTCCCACACCCCGAGACACCCCAAAAGGGGTGAACCTTCGCGGGCCGGGGAACGGCCGTGTCGAGCCCCCGCCCCACCCAGCCTCGGCTCAGAACGGATGCACCCCCACCGGTGTCGCCGGTGCGGGGCCGTAGCCCTCGGCGATGCGGTGGTGGTAGGTCTCGCGGTCGATGACCTCCAGGCCGACGATCTCCCAGGGCGGCAGGCCGGCGCTCTGCCGGTGCTCGCCCCACAGGCGCAGCGCCACGGCGGCGGCGTCGTGCAGGTCGCGGGCCTCTTCCCAGTACCGGATCTCGGCGTGGTCGGTCGCGTATCTGCTGGTCAGCAGGAAGGGGTGGTCGTGGGCGAGCTGTTCCAGGGCCCGCCGCAGCTCGGGCAGCGGGACCTTCTCCCCGGAGACGCTGAGGGTGACGTGCCACAGCCTGGGCAGGTCCTTGGGCTCCTCATAGGTGTCCCCGGCCGCGACGCTCGTCAGAGCACCGCGGGACGCCGCCCCCGGGCGCACTCGTCTCACGACGGCCTCCTTCACGCATGCCTCGCACGGCTCGTACGGCTCGCTCGGCCCCTTGACGGAACCCGTCCCTTCAACGTGTCCCCCAGACAAAGTTGAGCAGGCCGCACGGCTCCGCGTGGTGGTTTTACGGAACGTCCCCCACCGGGGTCGTTCCGTACGCCCCGCTTTACGAGCGGTTTTGCGAGCGTCAGGTGTGCAGGAGGACGAGGTCGTCCCTGTGTACGACCTCGCGTTCGTACGCCGGGCCCAGCTCGCGCGCCAGCTCCCGGGTCGAACGCCCGATCAGCCGGGGGATCTCCTTGGCGTCGAAGTTGACGAGCCCCCGCGCCACCGCGCGGCCCGTGGTGTCCCGCAGCTCGACGGGGTCGCCGGCGCTGAACTCGCCCTCGACGGCGGCGATTCCGGCGGGCAGCAGCGAGGTGCGCCGCTTGACCACCGCGTCCACGGCGCCGTCGTCCAGGATCAGGGCGCCCTGCGGGGTGGAGGCGTGCTGGAGCCACAGGAGCCGCTCGGCGGAGCGCTTGCCGGTGGGGTGGAAGTAGGTGCCGGTGTCGCCGCCGGCCAGGGCCTCGGCCGCGTGGACGGCGCTGGTCAGCACCACCGGGATGCCCGCGGCGGCGGCGATCCGGGCGGCCTCCACCTTGGTGACCATCCCGCCGGTGCCGACGCCGGCCTTGCCCGCGCTGCCGATCTCGACGCCGGCGAGGTCCTCCGGGCCCTTCACTTCCGCTATCCGGGAGGTGCCGGGCCTGCTGGGATCGCCGTCGTAGACACCGTCGACGTCGGACAGGAGAACCAGCAGGTCGGCGTGGACGAGGTGGGCGACGAGGGCGGCGAGGCGGTCGTTGTCGCCGAAGCGGATCTCGTCGGTGGCGACGGTGTCGTTCTCGTTGACGATCGGGAAGGCACCCATCGCGAGCAGCTCGTCGAGGGTGCGGGAGGCGTTGCGGTGGTGGGCGCGACGGCTCATGTCGTCGCTGGTGAGCAGGACTTGGCCGACGCGCACGCCGTACCGGGCGAAGGAGGCGGTGTAGCGGGCGACGAGCAGGCCCTGGCCGACGCTGGCGGCGGCCTGCTGGCGGGCGAGGTCCCTGGGGCGGCGGCGCAGGCCGAGCGGGGCGAGGCCGGCCGCGATGGCGCCGGAGGAGACGAGGACGATCTCCCGCTCTTCCCCGCCCGCCCGTCTGCCGCCGCCACCCTCGACCGGGGCCCTTCGGGCCGCTCCCTGGTTCCGGATCTTGGCGAGGACGTCGACCAGGGCGTCGACGCGGTCGGCGTCCAGGCCGCCCGCGGCGGTGGTCAGCGAGGAGGAGCCCACCTTGACGACGATCCTGCGGGCCTCGCCCACGGCCTGCCTTGCCCTTGCCACGGTGCCTTCTGTCCCCTCGCGCGTTCCGGCTGCCTGTCCGGCAATCTACGCGAAGCGGATCGGGTGGTGCGCACCGGTCCAGCTCCCGGACAGGCTTGCCGTAGTCGCGCGCTCACCATTTGCGTACGGCAAAAAGGTTGTGTTGGTTGCCCGTAGAAATAAAAGATGCATCCAACATAAGTTGACCTTTGTGTCACCTACTGTTCACCCCGTGAAGCGCATCCTGCTGCGCTCGGGCAAGAGCCCGTACGACGTCCTCTCCGTCGAGGAGGCCCTCCACCGGGACGTCATCGCCACCAACTCCGGCAACCTGATCTTCAGCGACGCCGCGCACAAGATCCTGGAGACTCCGGGGACCGAGGTCGTCTCGAACGGCATGGGTACGGACCTGTCGGCGGCGGCCCGGATCAACGAGGAGTACGACGCGTTCGTCGTTCCGCTCGCCAACGCCTTCCGGCCGTCCTTCGAGAGCAGGCTGAAGCGGCTGACCCGGCTGATCGGCAAGCTGCGTATCCCCGTGGTGGTGCTCGGCGTCGGCGCGCAGACCGGACTGGGCTACGACCCGGCGCGGCTGAAGCCGATGGAGCAGTCGGTGCGCGACTTCTGCGCGGCCGTGCTCGACCACAGCGCCTCGATCGGCGTGCGCGGCGAGTTCACCGAGCGGTACCTGCGGGACATGGGCTTCCGGGACGTGGAGGTCATCGGCTGCCCGTCGCTGTTCATGTACGGCCGTGACCTCGACGTACGCAAGCGGGTGCCCGGGCTGACCGCGGAGTCGCGGATCGCGGTGAACGGTTCGCACAGCGCGGTGCAGAAGCAGGGCATGGGCGGGATCATCACCCGCACCCACGCCCGCTACCCGAACCTCCGCTTCGTGGGCCAGAACCTCAGCGACGCAAGGCAGTTGCACTGGCGGGATCTCACGGACCCGAACGCCCGCGTGACGGCGATGCCGACGCACCCGGAGCACCCGATGTACCGGGAGGGCAAGGTGCGGGTGTACGTCGATCCGGTCACCTGGATCGACGACCTGCGGTCCTTCGACTTCTCCTTCGGTTCGCGCATCCACGGCAACATCGCGGCGCTGCTCGCGGGGACGCCCGCGACGGTGCTGTGCGGGGACTCGCGCACGCTGGAGTTGTGCCGCTACTTCGAGATACCGCACCGCACGCTGGACGTGGTGGCGAAGGACCCGGAGGCGGCGGACCCGGCCCGGCTCTACGAGGAGGCGGATCTGAGCGGGCTGCTCGGGGGTCACGCCGAGCGCTTCGACCGGTTCTTGGGGTTCCTGGACAAGAACGGGCTGCGGAACACGTTCACGCATGGCGACGGGGGCGCGGCCTTCGAGGAGCGGATGCGGTCGCTGCCGTTCCCGCCGGGCATCCGGCCGTGGAACGAGACCGATCTGGCGTCGCTGAGCAGCCGGTTCGGCTGGCTGCACAGCCAGGTGAGCGAACTGAGCCAGAACAACGCCCAGTTGCGGCGGGAGCTGGCGAAGGCGCAGAAGGCGAAGCAGAAGGCCACGGTGGTACCGGCCCCCGCCGCGTCCGTCTACCGGCGCGCACGGCGCGTGGTGGGCCGGCCCCTGCGACGCGCGCTCCAGTCGGGCCGGCAGTAGCCTCGGCGCGCGTCGCGGTCGGGCAGGCAGTAGGCCTTCGGCGCGCGCCGTAGCCGGGCAGGCATCAGCCCCCGGCCGCGCGTAGGGCCCCGGGCTCGGCGGCCCGGGGCCGGTCACCCGCCGGACCGGCCGGTCAGGCCGCCGCCCCGACGCCCTTGCCCCGCAGCACCCGCCGCAGCGTCCGCCGGGCCTTGCGCAGCGCGCGGCGCGGGAAGGAGTTGGCGGCCGCCTCGCGGTAGCCGTCGAAGGCGCGGGCCTCGCGGGCGTCGGCGAGGTAGACCTCGTCGGGGATGCCGGCCGTCTTGGACCTGAAGTGCGGGTAGACGAGGTACAGGCGGGTGCCGCGCTTCTCCAGTACGGCCGCGGCCTGCTTCTTCGCCTTCACGAACGTCACGACGTCCAGCAGGAGGTCGGGGCGCTGCGTGGCGACCAGGTGCAGCCGCAGCCGCTCGTGCACCTTGAGGCGGCGGGCCACCCCAGGCGTCCAGTAGGCGTCCATGAGCGGCTTGGCCAGCTCGAACTTGTGCCGCCGTACCTCTTCGCTGTCGGTGAGGAACTTGGGCCCGAACTGCGGCAGCAGCGTGATGAGGAACGGCCGGACCATGAGCAGGTCGCGCTTGTCGCCGGCCGGGACCATGTCGGCGATCAGCTTCATCAGGGCGCGCGCGGAGTCGAAGCGCAGGGTGTAACTGCCGGTCTTGGTGACGTGCTTGCCGTCGTCGCGACCGACCAGGTAGTAGCAGGTGTAGTCGGCGAGCACGGAGACGCCGTTCGCGCGCAGGTACGCCTCCAGCGTGAACAGGGCGTCCTCGCCGGTGAACAGCGACTCGTCGAACCGCATGCCGTGCTGTTCCAGCAGGGCGCGGCGGAACAGCTTCTGCGCGCTGAGCGTGAACTTGATGTTGGAGGTGAACACGTCGGCCCGGTCGAGGTTCTTGCCCCACATGGACTTGGGCGCCGTGCGGTTGACGCCCTCGACCCGGCCGAGGACGACGTCCGTGCCGTTCTTGTCGGCCATGGCGACCATGCGCTCCAGGGCCTCGGGTCCGAGCCGGTCGTCGGCGTCGAGGAAGAAGACGTAGCGTCCGGCCGCCTTGCCCAGGCCGACGTTGCGCGGGCCGCTGGGTCCGCCGGAGTTCTCCTGGCGGATGACGGTGACGGCCATGGGAGCGCGGGCCGCGAACTCCTCCAGGCACTCCCCCGTGCCGTCGGTGGAGCCGTCGTCCACCGCGATGACCTCGATGCGCTCCGGGTCGATGGTCTGTGCCTCCACGGATGCCAGGCACTCGACCAGGTACGGCATCGCTTCGTACGCCCCGATGATCACACTGACATCAGGCTGCGTCACGACGGTCACTCTTCCCCCTTGTCATGAAACATTTCCCCCGTATCACCTCAATCTCAATCTGTTAGACGGGCACCCAGGGCAAGCGGTTGCCTCACCCAGGGTAATGAGTGGCCCACATCACACAAAATTCCCTGATTGAAGACGAATGGAGCACGACGAGGGCCCCCGAGGAGGGTTCCTCGGGGGCCCGGTGATCGCATCGGAAGGGTCAGCCCGCGCTGACGCCGTCCGTGTCTCCGGCCGACGCGGTGCGCTGGCCCGGCACCGCGTTGGTCAGCTCGGCCGTCTCGGCGGGGTCGGCGTTCGCCGTGCCCAGCCGGGACTGCTGGCCGACGTTGCGCGCCTCGGCCTTGAGGGCCAGGTCGGCGACCGCGGCGTTGAACTGGTCGATCGACCTCGGCTCGTCCGGGCCGAGCAGGTACTGCTTCAGCTCCTTGCGGGCGTCCGCGAGCGGGTCGGCGGACGGGTCCCGCACGGCGTCCAGCAGGCCGCCCAGCTCGGCCGCGCTGTTGGACAGGATCACCGCGGCGCGCACGGCGGTGTTCTGCCGCTTGAACTCCTCGGCGCCCAGCTCACCGGAGTCGGTGACGGCATACGGCTTGCCGCTCGCGATGAAGTCGGAGACGACGGAGGAGATGTCGGAGACCATCGCGTCGGAGACGTTGAAGCAGTCGTACAGGCGCGGCTCGGCGCCCGTGATGACGCGGTGCTCGTACGACGGGAAGGAGCGCCAGTAGGCGTCGTTCCACTCGGCGCGCAGCCGGGCGATCTCCTCGTGCCGCTGGACGTCCACGATGCCGTCGCGGGTGGCCTCGGCCTCGTCGCCCTTGGTCCCGCCGGTGCCGGCCAGTTCGGCGAGCCGGGCCTCGATGCGGGCCAGCTCGGCCTTGGCCCGCTCGATGGCGGCGGTGTCGGCGGTGAAGCGGGGGTCGGCGGCGCGCTCGGCGGCGGACTTCTCGACCAGGGCGGCGATGCGCTGGTGGGCGGCCTTGGCGTCCTTGCTGACGGTGCCGGTGAACGGGTGCGGCTTGTACAGGACGCGGACCGGCGGGTCGGCCGTGACCAGCCTGGTCACGATGTTCTCGCCGGCGAGCACGATGGAGGTGTTGCCGGGGTTGCCGTCCCAGCCCTCCCAGGTGGGCGCGTACAGCACGGTCGGGCAGCGTCCGTCAGCGGCTCCGCCGCGGGCGCCCTCGGACACGCTCTGCCGGCTCTGGATGGGGGCGAGCTGCGGGCGGCCGACCTCCACGATGTCCTCGTCGCGGACGCCGACGTCGGCGATGGCGTAGCGGTCGCGGCCGGCCCGGCCGGCGGTCCACACCTCGTCGTAGACCTTGCTGTACGGGTTGACGCTGGCGAGCTTGTCGCTGTCGCCGTGGCCGATGAAGACGTGCTTCATGGTGGGCACGCGCAGCAGGTGGATGTTCTTGCCGACGTTGGCCGCGTACAGCGCGACCCGCACGGTCGACAGGTCCAGGTTCATCAGGTGCACCCCTCCGGGCACGCAGATGACGGGGACCGTGGTGGGCGCGAGGTTGTTCAGGATGGCGCGCTCGCGCAGGATGATCAGCGGCCGGGTGTCCAGCTGCTCCATCGTCTCCAGCCACATGTTGACCTGGTAGGCGGAGTCCTTGGAGCCGGAGAAGTACAGGACCGTCTCGGGCTTGTAGCCGGCCAGCCAGTCGTCGACGGCGGCGAGGACCACCTCGGCCTTCGGCGGGACGTTCCGGCCGCGCACGTACGGCATGAGGACGAGGACGTACCCGACGCCCAGGCCGATGGTGAGACCGATGCCGAGGAAGCCGACCCCGGCCGACCCCAGCTCGGCGGAGACCAGGACGCCGGCGACCGCGAACAGGTCGAGGTGGAGCATCTTCTCCGCGGAGCGGTGCAGCAGGCGGCGCGGCGGGGCGTCCGGGATGCGGATGCGGGACTTCAGGTCGATGTTGCGGGTGGCGACCGGCATCCGGCGGCGGTTGCGGATCAGGGTGACCAGGGCGCCGTGGGGGGCCTGGAGGCCGTAGAAGGCGATGAAGCAGGCGACCGCGCCGTAGAAGATCAGGTCGTCCGAGAGGGACAGGCGGGCCAGCAGCAGGATCAGCAGCAGCTGCCGGATCAGGAAGCGGATCGACAGGCCCGCCCGGACCTTGCTGAGGCGGTTGATCAGATAGCTGCCCTTGCGGTGCAGATAGTGATCCGCCAGGTACGTCGCGGCGGCCAGGGCCGCGAAGGCGGGAACGCTCGGGACGAGCGCGGCCAGCATGAGGGCCGGGAAGCCCAGCATCACGAGGGCCGCCGCGGCCAGCTCGGCCGCGCTGCCCACCCGGGCGACGCGAATAGCGGTGGATATCACGGAGAACCTGCTCTGGGAGGGGGAGTGCCGGTTTTGTTCAGAAATGCCGGGAGAGACCGGTAATTCGTGTGGGGTACGGATACAGGCCTCTACGAATACCCGGTGAACGGGTACCCGCAGAGGCCTGAATTCCCAAAGTCTTAATTACGTCTGATTATTACACGCCGTCCTGACGGTCCAGCACCGAGGCCAGCGCCTGCTCGAAGCCGGAGGCCCTGGCGGCGCCCGCGGTCGGGTCCTGCTGGCGGACGTCGATGACGTGCCCGGTCAGCTCCGACAGCAGCACGTCCAGGGAGGTGCGGGCCACGGCCTCGGAGGAGAGCAGGGTGCCCGCGGGCTCCTGGCCGAAGGCCTTGGTGCGCATCGGGGTGGCGGTGCGCTCGGGGTTGATGCAGTTGACGCGGATGCCGTCACCGGCCCACTCGTCGGACAGCGCCTGGGTGAGGTTCACCATGGCGGCCTTGGTGGAGGAGTACAGGGAGTACTCGGCGCGACCGCGGGTGTAGCTGCTGGAGGTGTAGAGCAGCAGCTGGCCGTTGGTCTCGGCCAGGTACTTGTAGGAGGAGCGCGCGATCTGCACCGGGGCCAGGTAGTTGACCTTCAGCGCCTCCTCGATGGTGGCGTTGTCGGTCTCGGCGAGCTTCCCGATGCGCAGCACGCCCGCGGTGTTGACGACGTAGTCGATCCGGCCGGTGTCCGCGTACGCCTTGGACAGCGCGTCGTCGACCTCCTCCGGGTTCTCCACGTGGGTGCCGGTGGTGGAGCGGCCGAGCGCGTAGACGTTCGCGCCGTAGGACTCGGCGAGTTCGGCGATGTCCTTGCCGATGCCGTAGGAGCCGCCGAAGATGACGACCGTCTTGCCGGTGAGCAGCTCGCGGTAGGCCTCCTCCCCGACCTGCTCGGGCGCGGCGGTGGAGGCGAGCTGGAACAGCTTGTCGGCGATGAAGACGTCGACCGGCTGGGTCACCTTCATGTTGTACTCGTCGCCCGCGACGACGTGGATCGGCACGTCCGGCAGGTACTTGAGGACCACCGAGCAGTCGTCCGTGGCCTGGAAGTTGGGGTCGCCGGCGGCGACCTGGTAGGCGCGGCGGATCGTGGACAGCTTGAAGGCCTGCGGGGTCTGGCCCCGGCGCAGCCGGGAGCGGTCCGGGATCTCGGTGATGAACTCGCCGTCCTCGCCGTGCGTGCGCGTGACGATGATGGTGTCGGCGGACGGGATGGCGACGTCCACGGCCTGGTAGCGCTCCAGCGCGACCACGCAGTCGTCAATGACGCGCTGCGAGAGCAGGGGGCGTACGGCGTCGTGGAAGAGGACGTTGAGGTCCTCGCCCTCGGCCAGGCCCTCGCCGAGGGCGGCGATGGCGCGCTCGGTGGTCTCGTTCCGCGTCGAGCCGCCCTCGATGATCTTCTTCACCTTGGTGAAGCCGGCCTTGGCGACGATCTTCTCGACGTCCGGCACATAGCCCGGGGCCATCAGCACGATGATGTCGTCGATCGAGTCGGCGTTCTCGAAGGTGGTCAGGGTGTGCTCGATGACTGCCTTCCCGGCGATCTTCAGCAGCTGCTTGGGGATCGACAGACCCACCCGCTGACCGGTGCCACCGGCCAGGATCACTGCGGTGGTACGGGGCTTGGCTATGTGCTGGGACACAGGTGACCTACCTTGGGGCGACAGGGAACCGTGAAATGGTCCCACTTCCGGTAACCGCAGTGCAAGGTGAGTGACCTCCGCTGCATATGTGCGCGCTACCTGTCATTCACCTTGCACTCCTGGTGATTGGCGGCAGGCCGTGTGAACGCCCGTGAATTTGCTGTGAGTAAGTCCACAGGTGCCCGCGAGCGGGGTTCAACGACGCCGCAGCCGCTTCAGACAGCGGTGCCCGAGTACCCGCACAAGCTCCTTCGACGACGTCTGGTGCACACTGCGCGCCAGGGCCGCGCCACCACCCATGGAGGCCGCCGCGGCGAGTGCCCCGTAGAGCGCCTGAGCCGCGGCTTCCGGTGCGATCCGGGGTTCGGCCGAGCCGCCTTCGGCGGACCGCTCCGGTACGGCGGACAGCAGCGCCAGGTCGCCGAGCACGCGCACGCCGAGCGCTGCGATCCGCTCCGCCATCTCCGCGCCGATCGCACCCGCGGCCTCCGCCGCCCAGCGGGGCGTCGAGATCTTCACGTCCCCGGACGCCGGACTGCACGCGTTCTTCATGTGCAGCACGGCTCCCCCTCGGACAAGACGGGAATACAGCTCGTCCGGGAGTCCATTGCCGCGGAATTCCACATTAAGATTCCGCAGCATTTCGGTCTCGGCCAGGGTGAGCGACCGATTCGCGGTGTCCGGGACCGGCTGGAGGAGATGCTCCGGCAGGCCGAGCAGCGTCTCGAAGGCGCGCATCGAACCGGCGCGGTCGCGGTCGTCCACCACGACCACCGTGACCCGCTCCGGACCGGTCGCCCGCACCCAGCGCTCGACCAGCCGGTCGTGCCGGTGCCGCTGCCAGAAGCTCGGGTTGGGCTTCTCGTACGGCGGCTTGCGCAGCATGTGCTCCAGCCAGTCCTCATAGCCCATGCGCAGCCCGTTCTGCACGTACTGCTGCCACTGCGAGGGCATGATCCTGGCGAGCGGCCGCAGCGTGACCAGGACGTGCACGCGGTCGCCGCCGAGTTGCTCCACGATCCGGGCGACGGTGCCGTCGTCGGGGGCGTCGGCGAAGAACTCGCTGCTGATCACCGAGGTGCTGCCGCCGGTGGCGCGGACCTGC
This sequence comes from Streptomyces sp. NPDC029138, assembly GCF_055564375.1. Lineage (NCBI taxonomy): Bacteria > Bacillati > Actinomycetota > Actinomycetes > Kitasatosporales > Streptomycetaceae > Streptomyces > Streptomyces sp. NPDC029138. Next base: position 4,836 of record NZ_JBVHWM010000096.1, on the reverse strand, counting down.
TCCAGCAGCCGGGTCCAGTGCCGGTCGGTGGGCTCGGTGTCGCCCATCATCGCCCGACGCGCGCAGGCGGCGAGGGCGGCTTCCATCGGGTGCCGGGTGTGCGCGGGGAACTGGACGCCGTACGCGGGCAGCCGCTCCTTCGCGGCGAAGAGGGCGCCCTGGACGGCGGTGGTCCCGGTCTTGTGCGGGCCGATGTGCAGCAGCCGGGTCCCCGGGGGCAGGGGCGTGGCCGGGGGGTTCGTCTGCCTGGCCGGCGGCGCGGTCGTACGGTCCGCGGCCGGGGTTGTGGTCGTACAGTCCGTCTCCATGGTCAACGGACGGTAAGAGGATTGCCTGAGGTGAGGCTGAGAGGAGCCTGGGACCCGGATGAGTCCCAGGCTCACGCGGGCGTCACACCAGCCGGACGCCCGGCTCGTCGGACTCCACCCGCAGCCGGGCCAGGGTGCTCGCCGTGGCCTGCGGCCTGAGCACCGTGTCGACGGCCCGGACCCGGGCGTCGATGCCGTCGCGGCGGATGTCGAACAGGTGGTAGCCGCGATGGGCGTCGATGAACTTCCAGTGCGGGTTGTCCGCCATCAGCGGGTCCCACTGCTGGTGGAAGGCGTCCTGGTCCTGGTCGCCGCTGCTGGAAATGGAAGTGCCGACGAACTCGGCGCCGACCACGTCGGAATCGGGATCGGCGTAGTCCGTCCGGAGGTCGCTGATCATCGTCAGGTGCCGGTCGCCGCTGAGCACCACCGGGTTGCGGATGCCGGCGAACTCCTCCAGCAGGGCGTTGCGTTCGGCCTGGTAACCGTCCCAGGCGTCGTAGTACCAGAGCTTGCCGTCGCCGGGCAGCAGGTCGGTCTCGGCCATCATGATCTGCGAGGCGATCAGGTTCCAGCGGGCCGGGGAGTCGTGCAGCCCGTCGAGCAGCCACCGCTTCTGCTCGGCGCCCAGCATCGTCATCGTGGGCGACCCGGCGCCTTCCTGCGTGGTGGCCTGGTCGCTGCGGAACTGCCGGGTGTCTAGCACGTTCAGCCGGGCCAGCCGGCCGAACTCCAGACGGCGGTACATCTGGATGTGGGGGCCGTTCGGGATCGCGGTGGCGCGCACCGGCATGTGCTCGTAGTACGCCTGGAAGGCCGCGGTCAGCCGGGCCACGAAGTTGTCGTGCGGCTGCTTGTCCGGGTCCTGCGGGATCTCGCCGGCCCAGTCGTTGTCCACCTCGTGGTCGTCGAAGGTGACCACCCAGGGGGCGTTCGCGTGCATCGCGGCGAGGTCGGGGTCGGTGCGGTACTGGGCGTACCGGTTGCGGTACTGCACCAGGGTGTACGGCTCGCCCTTGCCCTCGTGCCGCCGTACGGCCGTCGCCGAGGGCCCGGACTCGTATATGTAGTCACCGACGAAGAGCACGACGTCGGGGTCCTGGGCGAGCATGTCGGCGTACGGCGTGAAGTAGCCGTGCTGCCAGTTCTGGCAGGAGGCGAGGGCGACGCGCAGCGAGCCGCCCCGCTGGTGCGGGTGGGGCGCGGTGCGGGTGCGGCCGGTGGGCGAGAGCTGGCCGCCGGCCCGGAAGCGGTACCAGTACGGGCGGTCCGGGCGCAGGCCGCGGACGTCGACGTGGACGCTGTGGCCGAGTTCGGGGCGGGCCTGGGCGGTGCCCCGGCGGGCGATTCTGCGGAACCGCTCGTCCTCGGCGATCTCCCAGTCCACGGGGAAGGCCGCGTCGGGCATGCCGCCGCCGTTCAGCGGGTCGGGCGCGAGTCTGGTCCACAGCACGATGCCGTCGGGCAGCGGATCACCGGAGGCGACGCCGAGGGTGAACACCCCGTCGGGGAGCGGGGTGCCGGCGGCGCGGGCGGTGCCGGGCAGCCACAACTGGGCGGAGGCCGCGGCCCCGAGAACGGCGGCTCCGGCGGTCAGAAAGCGCCGGCGGTCGGGCGATGGTGCGGTCATGCGCTGACTCCCTTTGCCACGGTGGCCACTTGGACAGGTCGGACATGCGGAAGTTCCCACGGCCGGACGGTCCGCCTGCTGAACCAAGCCCATCGCGGGCATGACAAATAGGGAGACAACAGGAGACCCGTTGCGGCACGAGAACACCGTCCCGCCGCAACGGATCTGACGGTAGGTCGGAATGCGTCCTACCGCGGGGGCTCGAAAACCGACAGAAAAATGCGGCACGCGGCGGACCGTGATCCGCCGCGTGCCGCATCGTCAGACGCAGTCGACGCCCTTACTCGAACGGGTCGAACCTCGTCCTACTCGAACGGGTCGAACTCATCCCTCGAACGGGTCGAACCTCGTCCTACTCGAACGGGTCGAACTCGTCGTACTCCCGCAGCACCTCGTCCCGCTCCGCCTGCTTGTCCCGGCGGCGCTGCGCCGCGGGCCGCGGCTCGTCGAAGCGATGGTCCTCGCCACGGCGGCCGAGCATCTCCGCTCCGGACATGAGCGTCGGCTCCCAGTCGAAGACGACCGCGTTCTCCTCGGGGCCGATGGCGACGCCGTCGCCCGCGCGGGCGCCCGCCTTCATCAACTGTTCCTCCACCCCGAGGCGGTTGAGGCGGTCGGCGAGGTAGCCCACGGCCTCGTCGTTGTTGAAGTCGGTCTGGCGGACCCAGCGTTCCGGCTTCTCGCCGCGCACCCGGAACAGCGGCTCCCCGCCGACCTCCTCGCGTACGACGGTGAAGCCCGCGTCGTCCACGGCCTTGGGCCGGATGACGATCCGGGTCGCCTCCTCCTTCGGCTTGGCGGCGCGCGCCGTGCCGACCAGCTCACCGAGGGCGAAGGACAGCTCCCGCAGCCCGATGTGCGCCACGGCCGACACCTCGAAGACGCGGTAGCCCCGGGACTCCAGGTCGGGGCGGACCATCTCGGCGAGGTCCTTGCCGTCCGGCACGTCGACCTTGTTCAGGACGACGATCCGGGGCCGGTTGCCGAGACCGCCGTACTGCCGCAGCTCCTCCTCGATGACGTCGAGGTCGGAGACCGGGTCGCGGTCGGACTCCAGCGTGGCCGTGTCCAGCACGTGCACCAGGACGCTGCACCGCTCGACGTGCCGCAGGAACTCCAGGCCGAGACCGCGGCCCTGGCTGGCGCCGGGGATGAGACCGGGCACGTCGGCGATGGTGTAGACGGTGGAACCGGCGGTGACCACGCCCAGGTTCGGCACGAGCGTCGTGAACGGATAGTCGGCGATCTTCGGCTTGGCCGCGCTGAGCACGGAGATCAGCGAGGACTTGCCGGCGCTCGGGTAGCCGACGAGGGCCACGTCCGCGACGGTCTTCAGCTCCAGGACGATGTCCTGGACGTCACCGGGCTCGCCGAGCAGCGCGAAGCCGGGCGCCTTGCGGCGGGCGGAGGCCAGCGCCGCGTTGCCGAGGCCGCCCCGGCCGCCCTGCGCGGCGATGTACGAGGTGCCGTGGCCGACCAGGTCGGCGAGCACGTTGCCCGCCTTGTCCAGCACGACCGTGCCGTCCGGCACCGGCAGGATCAGGTCCTGGCCGTCCTTGCCGGAGCGGTTGCCGCCCTCGCCGGGCTTGCCGTTGGTGGCCTTGCGGTGCGGGGAGTGGTGGTAGTCGAGCAGCGTCGTGACCGACTGGTCGACGGTGAGGATGACGTCACCGCCACGGCCGCCGTTGCCGCCGTCGGGGCCGCCGAGCGGCTTGAACTTCTCACGGTGGACGGAGGCACAGCCGTGGCCTCCGTTACCCGCGGCGACGTGCAGTTCGACGCGGTCCACGAAGGTGGTCATGGTGGGGTGCCTCCAGAATGCTGACGGTTTTACCTGTGTTAACGCGCGAAAGGCGGACCCGCCTTCCCGTCCGGGAAGTGAGGTCCGCCTCGCGAAACGTTCGGTGCTGAATCAGACGATCAGGCGATCAGGCGATCAGGCGATCGGATGACCGAACGATCAGGCGATCAAGCGATCAGGTGATTCAGGCGACCGGAACGATGTTCACGACCTTGCGGCCACGGTGGGTACCGAACTCCACCGCACCGGCCTGGAGGGCGAACAGCGTGTCGTCGCCGCCACGGCCGACACCGGCGCCGGGGTGGAAGTGGGTGCCGCGCTGGCGGACCAGGATCTCACCCGCGTTCACGACCTGACCGCCGAAGCGCTTCACGCCGAGCCGCTGGGCATTGGAGTCGCGACCGTTCCGGGTGGACGATGCGCCCTTCTTGTGTGCCATGTCTCCTCAGTCCCTTACTTCGCAGCCGTGGGGATCGACGTGACCTTGATCGCCGTGTACTGCTGGCGGTGGCCCTGCCGACGGCGGTAGCCGGTCTTGTTCTTGTAGCGCAGAATGTCGATCTTCTGGCCCTTGTGGTGGTCCACGACCTCGGCCTGGACCTTGATGCCGGCCAGCACCCACGGGTCGCTGGTCACGGCGTCGCCGTCGACAACGAGCAGGGTCGAGAGCTCGACCGTGTCGCCAACCTTGGCAGTGGAAATCTTGTCAACCTCAACGATGTCGCCGACAGCAACCTTGTGCTGGCGACCACCGCTGCGCACGATGGCGTACACGCGGATCTCACTTTCGCTCGTTCAGAACCGGCACCCCCGCAGGCCAGCCGCCCAGAAACAGCACAGACGACCTCTCCCGGCCAACCCAGTGCCCGGGAGGAAGAGGTTTACGGGGATGTGACGTGTTCAGTGGACACGCCGACGGTCAAGGTTACGGGGCCACGGCCGAGGGGGTCAAACCGGGCCCCCGTGGTGTGCGGCCCGTCACGTGGAACGGGCCCCACGGGTGTGGGGGGGGGGGGGGGGGGGGGGGGGGGGGGGGGGGGGGGGGGGGGGGGGGGGGGGGGGGGGGGGGGGGGGGGGGGGGGGGGGGGGGGGGGGGG
>NZ_JBVHWM010000095.1:0-29788 GCF_055564375.1 Streptomyces sp. NPDC029138 | reverse complement strand
GGGGGGGGAGGGGGGGGCGGGGGGGGGGGGGGGGGGGGGGCCTGCTCAGGGGGGGGGGGGGGCGGGCCCCCCCCCCTGCCCCCCCCCCCCCCCCCCCCCCACGACCGCGAGCAGTGGGCGTCCGCGCTGTCGACGGAGCTGACGGACGCCCGGTTCAGCGGTGTCGTCGCCCACCGCGCGGGACACCGCCTGCGGCCCCTCCTGCGGCCCGTGCCCGGTGACGCGTTCCCCGGGCCTCCGCAGATCACCGCCGGCGGCTGCTACCTGATCACCGGCGGGCTGGGCGGCATCGCGCACGAACTGGTCACCTACCTCGTTGCCGCCTACGGGGTGCGGCCGTTGCTCGTGGGCCGGTCCGAGGTCTCCCCCGACGGGACCGACGACAGGTCCCAGCGGCTGGCGGCCCTGACGGCGTTGGGCGAGGCGCGCTACGCGTCGGTGGACGTGGCCGACCACGCGGCCCTTGTCCGCGCGGTCGACGAGGCGGAAGGCGTCTGGGGGCGCGGCCTCGACGGCGTCCTGCACCTGGCGGGCGGCGACATCGGCGATCAGTGGAACGACCTCGACCGGCACCGTCTCGATCAGGAGACCGAAGACACGTTCGCCGACATGTTCCGGACCAAGGTCTCCGGCACCCTGTCCGTGGCCCGCGTCCTCGAAGACCGCCCCGAGGCGTCACTGACGCTCTTCTCCTCCGTCAACGGGGAGTTCGGCGGCAGCTCCTTCGGTGCCTACTCCTCCGCCAACAGTTTCCTGAGCGGTTTCGCGGACCACTGGCAGGCCACCCGCAAGCGGGCCGTCCGCTGCCTGTCCTGGAGCATGTGGGCGGACGTCGGCATGAACCGGGGCCGTACCACGGCGCCCGTACGGTCGCGTGGCTTCCGGGCCATCAGCGCGGCCCAGGGCCTCTCCTCGTTCCTGACCGCGATGGCACGCGAGGCTCGCCACCAGGTGATCGGGCTGGACGTCCGGCACCCTCTCGTCCTCGCCGAACTCGTGCCCGAGGCCCTGCGTGACGCGGAGATCGTCGTGGCCTACGCGGCCGAGGCGGAACTGCCGCCGCACATGGTCGAGTCGGTGCCCGCCCAAGCCGCTGGTCTGGCCGTCCCGGTGAGTCTGTGGCGTCTGCCGGCGCTGCCGAGGACGGGGAACGGGAGCGTCGACGTGTCCCAACTCCTCCTGGACCTAAGGGTCTTGCGCACGCGCTTCCGATACACTGAGCCGATCACCCACCTGGAACGGCAGTTGTGCCGGATCTGGCAGGAAGTGCTCAACATCGCACTGGTGGGACGTGACGACAGCTTCTTCGAAGTGGGAGGCAACTCCTTGCGGGCCACCCAGCTCCTGCACAGGACCAATACCGCTCTCGGTACCGACCTCGACAGCCGCACGCTGTACGAGAACCCGACCGTGGGACAGCTCGCGGCGGTCATGGACGGGGCGTCGGCTGCGGGCGACCACCCGTCCGCCTTCCAGCCGAAGGCCCGGTGACGGTGCCCTCCGCGATCACGGTGCGGCAGTGGGCGATCAGCCGTCTGCGCGCCGCCGCCGACAGCCCCAGCGCACTGATGACCCGCCAGCTGATGGCGGGCCGACGATCGACGGCGTGGGTCCTGCTGCTGGTCGTCGTGATCGCGAGCGTGCTGCCCGCCGTCGTGGCCCTGGCCAGCGGGGCGCTGGTCTCCGCAGCCCAGCACGGCGGCGCCGGTGGGGCCGCGCTCGTCGCCGCCGCCGTACTGGGCGGAACCTTCTTCGCCCTCCAGCTGAGCGACTTGCTGGTGCAGGCCGTCGGGGAGGTCACGGGGCGCAGACTGGGACACCAGCTCGCGCAGCAGCTGATCACCTCCGTGACACGCCCGGACTCCATCGCCCCGCTGGAGGACTCCGAGGTACGTGCGCAGCTGGCCCTCGCACAGGGCATCGCCGACGACGAGGTGGCCATCCGCGAGGCGGTGGTCTCCTTCGCCAACCTGGTGGTTCTCCGGCTCCAGGCCGTCCTGTCCGGTTGCGTCCTCCTGGCGTTCGACGCCTGGCTCGCCCTGTTCCTGCTCGGCTCCTACGTGGTGTTCGCCAGGATGATGCTGGCCGAGTACCGCGACAACCAGCTCGGGGTGTACGACGACGCGTCCAGGCTGCGGCGCGCGAACTATCTCCGCGACCTCGCTCTGACCGGCCGGGCGGCCAAAGACATCAGGGTCTTCGGGCTGGCGGGCTGGATCGAGGAGAGGTTCTCCGCGTACTGGTCGTCCGGAGTGGCACGGCAGCGGACTTCCTGGACAGTACGCCTGGGTGGTGCCGCGGCCGTCGTCGTGGCCGCGCACACGGCATTGCTCGTCCTCACGGCCCGCGCCGCGGTCGAGGGACGGCTCTCCATGGGACAGCTCGCCACCTATGCCACCGCCGTCACGGGCCTCGCCGCCATCACCACGTTCTCCATGGACGTGGTCTACCTCCGGCAGGGCGCGGCCTCCGTCCCCGCCTTCCGGTGGATCAGCGAGCGGCTGGGCCCGGCCCACGACACCGGCGCGCGGACCCTGCCGGCCCCGGCGAGGTTCCGCGTCATCCGGTTCGAAGACGTCGGATTCCGCTACCCGGGCACGGAGCACTGGGTCCTGCGCCATGTCGATCTGGAGCTGCGCGCGGGTTCCTCGCTGGCCCTCGTCGGCCTCAACGGGGCGGGCAAGACCACGCTGGTAAAACTGCTGTGCGGCTTCCACCGCCCCACGGAGGGCCGGATCACGGTGGACGGCGTCGACCTCGCTCATATGGACCGGCACGCCTGGCAGCGGTCCTTCGCCGCCGTGTTCCAGAATTTCAACCGCTACCCGGTGGGCTTCGGCGACAACGTCGAGTTCGGTGTGCCCGATCGCCCCCGCGACCAGGACGCCTTCGCCTCGGCGTTGCGTGCGGCCGGCGCGGGCGAGATCCTCGAACGTCTCCCCCAGGGGGAGGCGACGGTTCTGTCCCGCCAGTACGCCGGCGGTACGGACCTCTCCGGCGGCCAGTGGCAACGCGTCGCCGTCGCCCGCGCCGTGTACGCCGTCATCCGCGGCGCCCGGATACTCGTCCTGGACGAGCCGACCTCCGCGCTCGACGCGCGGGCGGAAGCCGAGTTCTACGACAGGATGGTCGAACAGATCGGGCAGCAGACGATGCTGCTGATCTCGCACCGCTTCTCCACCGTCCGCAGGGCGGACCGCATCGTCGTCCTCGATGGGGGAACGGTCGCGGAGAACGGCACCCACCAGGAACTTCTCGACGCGGGAAGGCTCTACGCGCGCATGTTCACACTTCAGGCGGAGAGGTTCCGTGTCCAGTGACGCCCAGCGCCCCCCTGTCCCCGCCGCGCCCCGCGGCCGGGGGCTGCGGACCGTTCTCGAGCTGGCCTTCGCCGCCGACCGACGGCGAGCCACCACCGCGCTGTGCATGTTCGTCTGCCAGCCGCTGCTGAAGGTCGTCACCGTCTACCTGCTCGGCCTGGTCGTGGACGCGGCCGACAAGGGCTCCCTCAGCGGCGTTTTCCGCTACGCGCTGGCGAGCGCCGCCGTCTCGGTCCTGGTGGCCCTGTCGACCCGGCTCTCGCTGCACGTCTCGGCCTCCCTCGTGGAGAACACCTCACGCCACCTCGATCAGCGTCTCCAGAGACTGGCGCACGGCATCCCCGGCATCGAACACTACGAAACGACCGGTTACCTCCAGCGGATGGAGATGCTGCGCACGGAACGTCGCCGGCTCACCGACGGGCTCGACGCGGTCGGTCTGGGGGTCGGCAACCTGCTGCGGTCGGTGGCCACCGCGGTGCTGCTCGCCCTGGTGTCCCCGTGGCTCCTGCTGCTCCCGCTCCTGGCGGTGGTGTCGGTGGCGGCAGGGCACCGGTCGGAACGGTTGCAGCAACGGGCCCTGGCCGCATCGGCCGCGGACCGCCGCCGTGCCTCGGACATCCTGCGCCTGGCCACCGACCCGGACGGAGCCATGGAGCTGCGGCTGTTCGGTCTCGCCCCGCGTCTCCTCGCCCTGCACCACGAATCGGTCCAGGCCAGCGGGAGGGCCCTGGACCGCGCCGCTCTGCGTGGTCTCGGCTACACCGCCACAGGCTGGCTGATCTTCTCGGCGGGCTATGTCGCGGGCCTCGCACTGGTGCTGGCCCAGTACCGGTCGGGAAGCATCACGCTCGGACAGGTCGTCGTCGTGCTGGTGCTGGTGACGACGGTGAACCTCCAGGTCGCCCTCATGGTCCGCTACACGACCATCGTGCTGCGCACCGCCAACGCGGGGCGGACCCTGCGCTGGCTGGAGGACTTCGCCCGGGAGGCCACCCGGCGCCACGGCTCGGCCCCCCCGCCCACCGGGCGCGCGGGCGACATCCTCCTGGATTCCGTCAGCTTCACCTACCCGCTCAGCGACACACGGGTACTGTGCGACGTCACCACGAGCCTGCCGGCCGGCGCTGTCGTCGCGCTCGTAGGCGACAACGGCTCGGGCAAGTCCACCCTGCTCAAGCTGCTCGCCGGTTTCTACCTGCCCACCGCGGGCCGGATGCTGGCGGGGGGCACCGATCTGAGCACCGTGGACCCGGTCAGGTGGCGCCGTCACATGACGGCGGTCTTCCAGGACTTCGCCAGGCTGGAGTTCACGCTGCGCGAGGCCGTCGGTGTCGGTGACCTCAGTCGGGCCGGTGACGACGAAGCCATTCTGGCCGCGTTGGAGAGTGTCGCCGCCACGGACCTCGTCGAACGTCTCCCCGCCGGCCTCGACACGTCGCTGGGCCGGTCCTTCCCCGACGGGCAGGAGCTCTCCGGCGGCCAGTGGCAGAAGATCGCCCTGGCACGCGCGTTTCTCCGCCCGGAGCCCCGGCTGGTCCTCCTGGACGAACCGACCGCGGCCATCGACGCGGTCGCCGAACACGAGCTCCTGGACCGGTATCTGGGTGTCGCGCGCCGACTGGCCCGGGTCTCCGGCACCACCACGGTCATCGTCACCCACCGGCTGTCGATGCTGCGCGACGCCGATCTCGTCCTCGTCCTCGACCGCGGCCGGATCGTGGAACGCGGCGGGCACGAGGAACTGCTGGCCCAGGGCGGGCTGTACGCGGAGATGTTCCACCGGCAGGCGAACGCCTACGGCTGACGGGCCCCGGCCGCCGGCGCTCCGGTCACCCCAGGGGGCCCGGCTCTCGGTCAATCCGGCGCCCGTCCGGTGCCCGCCTCACGTGCCAGGGCGCGCCAGGCCGCCGCGTCGTTGCCGCGAGGCGGGGCCGCGGAGCACAGCACGTACTGCTGCGGCGTCATCAGCGCGTGACGCTCCGGTGCCGCACGCAGCGCGACCAGGCACGCCCGGTGAACGGCGGCGGGGGTGTGCAGCCCGTCCCCGGCCGCCAGGTACGCGACCAGGCGCCCGGTCCGGTCCGGTCCCGGCTCCAGGAAGACGGCGGCCTCCACACCGGGGACCGCGCTACGGACCAGTCGCGCCACCCCGTCCACGTCGACCAGGCAGTGGTCCACGCGCCGCAACCCGCGCACCCCGGGGGCGGGCCGGGACAGCACTACGTCGTCCAGCTCGGCGAGGGAGAGGTCGGCCGGGGACACGGCTGCCACCAGGCGTTCGACATCCCGCAGGAAGACCCCCATGCCGGACGGCGGCAAGTACGCGGTGTCGGACTGGAGCGTCAGGTGGATCACCTCCGGGCCACTGCTTCCCCCGTCGGTGCCCGGGCCGTCGTTCACCCACACCTGGCACTTCGGGCCCCGGTCGTGGTGGCGCCACGGCAACCACTCCAGCCGGCTCCGTTCCAGAGCCCGCGTCAGGGCAGCCCCGTCCGGGCGGCGCCTGCCGCGGGCGGGATTCGTGGTGACGGCCCGTTCGTCGTTGACGATGCAGGTGCGGTCCAGCGCAATACCGCGTTCCGCGTTGACCTGTCGGATGCGCCGGGCGACCATCACCGGGTCGTAGTGACTGTGCTCGTAGGCGAGGTGGGCCGCGGCACCGCTGCGCGCGACCAGCTCCCCGAAGGTGGTGGCCCCGAGGACGGGAACGGAGAGCAGCACGTTCTGGAAGTAGTTCCCGAGGGCGCCGAGCAGTTCCGGGGCGTCACGGTTCGCCGACGTCACCTGGAGGGCGCAGGTGTCCTGCTGGGTGAGGCGCGACAACACCGCGACGACCGCAGAGAGGAGCACCGTGGAGGTGGTCACCCGGTACCGGGCGGCGGCGACCGGCAGCGTCATCGCCAGCGCTGCGGACTCCAGTGTGAGAGTGCGGTAACGGGGGCGGGCGGGCTCACCCGCCAGCGTGAACATCGTCTGCGGGACGCTCCGCAACTGCTGGTCCCAGTAGGCCTCGGTCGCAGCCACGTGTCCGTCGCGCACCAGACGCGCCTCGCCCGCGGCGTGGTCGAGTGGCTGCCGGCAGACGTCGGGCTCCAGGGGGACGGGTTCCTCCTCGCGCGTCAGCGATTCGGCGAGCCGCGTGATGCTCCATCCGTCCATGGCCAGGTGGTGGGAGGCGAGCACCAGGTGCCGGTCGCCGTCCCTACCGCGGACGAAGGTCACGCGCAACGGATCGTCCACCGTGATGTCGAAGGCCAGGGCCCCCTCGGCACGTTCGACCCGGGTGACCGCGTCCGCGAGCGAGGTGCCCTCCACCTCCCGCTCCTGGACGACGGGCCCGGCGTACGTCCGCACCACCTGTTCCGGTTCACCGTTCGCGTCCGTGCGGTACACGGTGCGCAGCACCTCGTGCCGGGCGCCCAGCGCATCGAGCCGCCTCAACACCCGTTCGACCCCGAGTCCCGGGGGAAGGGCGGCGCTCTTCACGACGGTGAGGTGATGCCGGTCGGGTGCGGCCAGACGTTGATGGGTGTCCCACATCGCCCGCTGAGCCCACGTCAACGGACCGACGCGGGCGGGAAGGTCGGACAGTGACGTCGGACGTGCCTCGGTCCATGGCGACATGGCAGCACGCTAGTACGGAGGGACCGGCCCGGTGCCCTCGTGTGCGCTGTCCGTCAAGGAGTGTGCGTTCAGCGCCGAGGACACACCTCACCGCAGCGGGCAGAGTTGTCGTGACCGGTGGACGTCCGGACCGGGCTCCGTGCCGCCGCAGGCCTGACGGGGTGGGCCGGCGCACCCTACACGGCAGGCCGGCATCCGCCACCGTGAGGCGAAGGGAAACACGTGGAGGGTGAGGAGTTGGCCGTCCCGGCCGTCGGCGCCAGGGTGCCCGAGAGCAGAACGGTGGACGGCACCGTGCCGGCCCTCGACGGCCGGACACGCGAAGCGGAGCCGCACGTCCGGGAGTCGCCCGGCACACCTTCCCGCCGCGGACTCCGACAGCGGCTGAGCCTGCGCAGCAGACTCGCCCTGCTCCTGGGCAGGGCGGCGAGCGCGGTCTACCGGCGCATGGGGTGGAAGGGCGCCGGAGGCGTCCTCGGCGACACGACGTTGTACTTCTCCCCCGGAGTGCTCGGGGAACTGGGCCGCTCGATGCAAACGGTCCTCGTCACCGGCACGAACGGCAAGACGACGACCTCCGCCCTGACCGCGGTGACGCTGGAGTCCCTCGGCAGTGTGGCCGCCAACAGCAGCGGCGCGAACCTTCCCCACGGGATCGCCACCGCCCTCATCAAGGCTCCCTCGGCCCGCTTCGGGGTCATCGAGGTGGACGAACGCCATTTTCCGTCCGTGTGCTCGGAGATACGTCCCGCGGTCGTCGTCCTGCTGAACCTGAGCCGGGACCAGCTCGACCGCAATCCGGAACCACGTGTCCTGGCCGAACGGTGGCGGACCACACTCACCGGTCTTGAGGACACCACCGTCGTCGCCAACAGTGACGATCCGCTGATCTGCTGGGTGGCCACGGCCGCCCGCCGGGTGATCTGGGTGGCGGGCGGAGGCCAGTGGTCGGAGGACTCCGTTCACTGCCCGGACTGCGGAGGGACTCTGCGGATCGCACGGGGGGAGCCGTGGCGGTGCTCGCAGTGCCCGAACGGCGCCCCGCGGCCCGACTGGACCGTCGAGGACGGACGCCTGGTGTGGCGTACCGGCTCCCGTTCCTTTCGGCCGGACCTCGCCCTGCCCGGCCGGGCCAACCAGATCAACGCGGCCATGGCGCTGGCTGCGGGGAACGTGCTCGGAGCCGAGCCGGAACAGGCGGTATCACGCCTGGAGCGGGTGGGTTCGGTCAGCGGCCGGTACGAGAGCGTCGAGGTCGGTTCCCGCGAGGTGCGGCTGCTCCTCGCGAAGAACCCCGCGAGCTGGATGGAGACGTTCGAAGTCCTCGGCGAGGCCGAAGTCGTCGTCATCGTGCTCAACTCCCGCAGGATCGACGGGCACGACCCCTCCTGGATCTGGGACGTCGAATTCCGCAGGATCGCGGGCCCGACCGTCTTCGTCACCGGGGACAGGCGCCTCGACCTCGCCGTGCGCCTGCACGTGGACGGCATCGAGTTCACCGTGGCCGACTCCCTGCGCGAGGCGTGCGAGGCGGCGCCGCCGGGCCGCATCGATGTCGTGGCCAACTACACCGGCTTCTTCGACGTGATCAGTGCCGTACGGGCCGGAAGGGAAGTGACATGCTAGTCATCGGCAGGGCATACATGGCCTTCACCGACCGGTCCCACGGGCTCAGGCTGCCCCCGGACGAGCGGCGCCGGCTCGGCGCGGACTGCGCGGAGGTCATCCGGGCCAACCGCGCGCGCACCGCGACCGGGTTCGGACTCGCCCCCGACCGCGTGGTGTTCATGCGGCAGGTGCACGGTGCGGACGTACGGTGGGTGACGGAGCCTTTCGGTGACTCTCCGCCTCCGACGGACGGCATCTGCACCGACCGGGCCGGGCTGGCCCTGGCCGTGTTCGTCGCCGACTGCGCCCCGGTCCTGCTCGCGGACTCTGACGCCGGGGTGGTGGGCTGCGCCCACGCGGGCCGGACCGGTCTTGCGTCCGGGGTCGTGACCGCCACTGTCCGGGAGATGACGCGCCGCGGTGCCGACCCGGCACGCACGACGGCACTCGTGGGACCCATGGTGTGTGCGAGCTGCTACGAGGTGCCGCGCGCCATGCGGGACGAGATGGCGGCCCTTCACCCCGCCGCGTCGGCCGTCACCACCAAGGGCACACCGTCCATCGACCTGAGAGCCGCCGTGCTGGGTCAGCTCCTCGACTGCGGGGTCACGGACGTCCGCCACGACCACCGCTGCACCGTCGAGAGCCCCGAGTTGTTCTCCTACCGCAGGGAGGGCCCCACGGGAGACTTCGCGGGGTACGTCTGGCTGGAGGAGGCCGGGGCGCGATGACCGCACGCCCGCGTCGTCCAGGCCGCCGTCGGATGTCATGCACGCGGTTCGGCGACGGCACCCGTACCCGACGCCGGCCAGGACTAGTGTGGCCGCACAGACCACTGTGCAGCGGCGACCAGTCCATCGCAAGGCCTTGACCGTCGACCGGGGTGAAGATGACGTCGGTTACGGCACCGCCGGAGACGCCGGGGGACTCACACCATGCGCAGGGTCCAGCTCCACCGGTGCACCCCCGGTGTGACGAGGTAGGCGGGGAAGGTGTCGGGGCCGCAGGAGGCCGTACCGAGGCCCCGGTGTGCGGCGTCGATGTGGACCACACAGCCGGTCCGCGGCGTGAGTTCGTCGTGGTGCGCGGCGGCGGTGAGGTCCTCGGCGCGGTAGCGGGTGACGGAGACCTGGCGGGGCTCGTCCAGCTCGACCGCGAGTCCGGTGGCGCCGGGCGACGACAGCGTGAACCGCCGTACGCCGTGCCGGCCGCCGCTTTCCTGGGGCCGCAGGTACGGGGTGAACAGGTCGTCGACGGGCAGTGCGTGGTGGCCGACCGGTGCCCCGGCGGCCCGGTCCGGATACGACTCCCAGGGACCCTGTCCGAACCACTCCAGCAGATCGAGCCCGGCCACCGTCTCGAAGACCGAGCCGATCCGGGCGACGTCGTGGAACTCCTCGGGCAGCTCGGCCGACTCGTCGACGCGGACGCCGCCCTCGACAGACGTGAATTCCTGCCGGTGCCGTACCACTCCGAGGGTGCAGGCATACTCGGACTCCACGGTCACCCGTTCGCCGTCCCGGTGTACGGAGATCACCTTGCGCACCATTCGGTCCAGGCCCCAGGCGCGCCAGCGCAGCGCCATCCCGCCCAGCTCGTCGTTGTCGGTGGGCGCCCGCCACAGCGACAGCGTCGGGGCGGTGGTCAGCAGCGGGTGGCGCAGCAGCCCCTCGGGGTCCACTTCGACGGCCGGCCCGGCCACGACCGGCTCCTTCGGGGCGTCCGCCGCCCGCAACCGGATCTGGGGCACGCACACCTCCGTACCGGCCGGTGCCCACGCCTGGTCCTCGGCCGTCGTCACCCGCAGCGTCAGCCACGCCTCGCCCCCGTCGGCCGGCACCGCGAACGGCAGCGGTACGGCCGCGGTCTCACCCGGCCGCAGGTCGGGCAGTTCGGCCGGGCCGGTCAGGGTACGGCCGTCGGCCAGCGTCAGCTCCCAGGTGCCCGTCAGCCAGTCCAGGCCGCGAAAGTGCTGATGGTTGGCGAGGACGATGCCCTCGTGCCCGAAGGATCGGATGCGGACCGGCGCCGCGATCTCCCGGTGCTCGTACATCACGGGCTTGGGAGTGCGGTCGGGGAAGACGATCCCGTCCGCGACGAACGCCCCGTCGTGCAGGGTCTCGCCGAAGTCACCGCCGTACGCCCAGCGGTGGCCGGGCGCGGCGACACCGTTGTCGTACAGTTCGGCGCCCGCGCGCCCGACCGGCCTGCCGTCGCTCACGCGCTGGAGAATTCCGTGGTCCCGGAACTCCCAGACGAACCCGCCCTGAAGGCCCGGAGTGGACTCGATGGCGGCCCAGTGGTCGGCCAGCGTGCCGTTGCTGTTGCCCATCGCATGCGAGTACTCGCACTGGATCAGGGGCTTGGTCTGCTGCCCGGACAGCGCGTGTGACAGGCAGTCCTCCAGCGGCGCGTACATGGGGCAGGCGATGTCGGATGCCACGTCCGGGTCCGCCCAGCCGCGCTTGGCCGCGCCTTCGTACTGGATCGGCCGGGTGGGATCGTGCCGGCGCACCCAGCCCGCCGCCGCGTCGTGGTTGGCGCCGTAGTCGGACTCGTTGCCCAGCGACCAGACGATGATCGAGGGGTGGTTCCTGTCGCGCAGCACCATGCGCGCGACGCGATCCACGAAGGCGTTCAGGTAGCGCGGGTCGTCGGCGATCTCATGGGCGTGGTCGTGGGACTCGATGTCCGCCTCGTCGACGACGTAGAAGCCCAGTTCGTCGGCGAGGTCGTACAGCCACGGATCGTTCGGGTAGTGCGATGTGCGGATCGCGTTGAAGCCGAACCGCTTCAGCAGCACCAGGTCCGCGCGCATGTCGTCGTACGACACCGTCCGCCCGGTCAGCGGATGGAAGTCGTGCCGGTTGACGCCGCGGATGAAGACCCGCTCGCCGTTGACCAGCAGGTCCCGGCCGACGATTGCGACGTCCCGGAAGCCGATGCGCTGGTACGAGGAGTCGGCGACCGTGCCGTCCGAGCGGTGCAGCCGGACGGTCAGCCCGTACAGCTCGGGCTGCTCCGCGTTCCAGATGCGCACCTCCGGCACGACGGCGTGGATACGGGCCTCGCCCAGGAAGTCGGAGACCCGCTCGTCCTCTGCGTTGAGCCGGTCGAACTCGGCGTCCTGGAAGAGGAGGTCACCGTCCAGATCACCGGTGACGTACCAGCCCTCGGGCAGCGCCCGGTCGCCCGCCGCGTTGCGCACCAGGCAGTCCACTCGCAGGTCGCCGTCCTGGCGTGCCCGTACGGTCACGTCCGCGAGATGCAGGGGGTCGGTCGTGTACAGCAGCACGGAACGGGTGATCCCGCCGTGCCACCACTGGTCCTGGTCCTCGATGTGCGTGGCGTCGGACCACTTGACCACCGTCAGCCGTACGACCGAGGGCTCACCGGGGCGTACGACGTCGGTCAGGTCGAACTCGGCGGCCAGGTGGGAGTCCTTGGAGACGCCGACGGGCCGTCCGTCGACGTGGACCAGCAGCACGCTCTCGGCGGCCCCGACATGCAGGACGATCCGGCGGCCGGCCCAGTCGGCGGGGACGTCCACGTGTCGTTCGTACACACCGGTGGGATTGGCGGCGGGCGACTGTGGAGGGAATTCCGCGTACGGCATACGGACATTGGTGTACTGCGGCAGGTCGTCGGTGTCCTGCATGGTCCACGCGCCCGGGACGTGCGCCGTCGACCATGTGCCGTGGACCGTCGCCTCCGGCGTCGGCAGGAGCTGAAAGCGCCAGTCGCCGTCCAGGGAGAGGGCGCCGGAGCGCCGGTCGACGGCGTTCATCGGCAGCCGCCCCCAGGATGTCACCTCGGGTGCCTGCCAGGGGCGGAGTGCCAGAAGCGGGTCCATCAACGGATGGCTCCCTTGCCGAGGTCGCCGATGATCTGCTTGGCGCCGATCGCGAAGACGATCAGCAGGGGGATGAGGGCGAGGAGTGCGCCGGTCACGACGATTCCGTAGTCGGTGGTGCCGTGCGTGCCGTTGAGCTGGGACAGGGCCACCTGGAGGGTGACGTTGCTGGGGTTGGTGAGGGCGATCAGGGGCCAGGCGTAGTCGTTCCACTGGCCCATGAAGGTGAAGATGCCGAGGAAGGCCAGGCCGGGCCGGACGACCGGCAGGGCGACGTGCCAGTACTGGCGGAGGAAGTTCGCGCCGTCGATGCGGGAGGCGTCGAGGAGTTCGTCGTGGATGGCGCCCTTCATGTACTGGCGCATCCAGAAGATGCCGAACGCGTTGGCCGCGGCCGGCACGATCAGTGAGGTCATCGTGCCGATCCAGCCGAGCTTTGCCATGATCACGAACTGTGGGATGGCGGACAGCTGCGCCGGCACCATGAAGATGACCATGAGCAGTGCGAACAGCACGTTCTTGCCGGGGAAGTCGAACTTGGCGAAGACGAAGGCCGCCAGCGAGTCGAAGAACAGGACCAGGAAGGTCACCGAGCCCGCCACCAGCAGCGAGTTCCACATCGAGCCGAAGAAGGCCACGCTGTGGAAGAGGTGGCGGACGTTCTCCAGGAAGTGCGAGCCCGGCAGCAGCTTCGGCGGATAGGCGAAGATATCCGACGACGTGTGCGTCGACATGATGACGGCCCAGTAGAACGGGAAGGCCGACAGCAGCAGACCGACGATGAGTACGGCGTGCAGCGCGATGCCCCGGGCGAAGGTTCCCTGTATGCGCTTTGGCCTGCGGGTTCCTTGAATGGATGCCATGGTGATCGGCCTTCCTAGTCTTCGCCCCGACGCTTCACCAGGCGCCAGTTGACGATCGAGAAGAGGATGACGACGAGGAAGACGCCCCACGCCACGGCGGCTCCGTAGCCGAAGTCGTTGTTGTCGAAGGTCTGCTGGAAGAAGTAGAGGACCATTGTCCGGCCCGCGTGGCCGGGACCACCGGAGAACGTCGACTCGTTGGCCGTGTTCTGCAGCAGCACCTGCGGTTCGGAGAAGCTCTGCAGGCCGGTGACCGTGGACACCACGAGCACGAACAGCAGCACCGGCCGCAGCATCGGCAGCGTGATCCGGAAGAAGGTCTGCACGGGACCGGCGCCGTCCATGCGGGCTGCCTCGTACAGCTCGCTCGGGACGGTCTGGAGGCCGGCCAGGAAGATGATCGCGTTGTAGCCGGTCCACTGCCAGGTCATCAGCGTCGCGATGGCGATCTTGATGCCCCACGGCGTGTTCAGCCACGCCACCTGATCGAGGCCGACCGCCTGCAAGAGGGCGTTCACCAGACCGAAGTTGGTGGAGAAGACCGAGCCGAAGACGATCGCGATGGCGACCACCGAGGTGACGTTCGGCAGGAAGTAGGCGAAGCGGTAGGCGTTCTTGAAGCGGACCGCCGAGTTGAGCATCACGGCCGTCACCATCGCCAGGAAGATCATGGGGAAGGTGGCCAGCGCCCAGATGACGATGGTGTTTCCGACCGACTGCCAGAAGTCGCTGTCACTCAGCAGGTACTGGTACTGCGACAGGCCCGCCCACTCCATCGAGCCGAGGCCGTCCCAGCGGTGAAGGGAGACGTAGAGCGAGAAGCCGACCGGGATCAGGCCGAAGCAGAGGAAGAGAAGGTAGAAGGGGGAGATCGCGGCGTAGAGGTGCCAGTACGTGCGCAGACCCCTGCGGGGACGGCCGGTCGGGAGGCTCTCCACGGTCGGCGCGGGCTTTTCGAGTGCGGTGGCCATCAGTAGCTCACCCCCAGGTGCTGGGCGATCCGGCGGCACTTGCTCATGGCGTCACTCCAGGCCTTCTTCGGGTCCTTGCCGAGGACGCCGACGTTCTTGATCTCGTCGAGGATGGGCTGCGAGAGTGCTACGTCGTACGGGCTGTTGTAGGCGACCACGATCTTCTGCGCGGCGGGGCCGAAGACGTCGGTGGTGACCTGACCGCCGAAGAAGGGGTCCGGCTCCCGCAGTTGCTTCATGTCGTACGTGGCGGGGGTGGAGGGGAACAGACCCGCATCGACGTACCCCGGGGCCTGGTTGGCGGCGTTCAGGATCCAGGTGATGATCTGGAACGCCTGCTCGGGCTCCCGGCACGCCTTGGTGATCGACAGGAACGATCCGCCGCTGTTGGAGGGCCGGACCGGCATCTGCGCCACGCGCCACTTGCCCTTGGTCTTCGGCACCCCGCTCTTGAGGTCGTACGTCGCCCACGAGGCGCCGAGCTGGCTGGGCAGCTTGCCGTCCTGCACGGCCGACAGCTGGTCCGGTGTGCCCGTGACCAGGTCGGACACGATCTTCCGCTGCTTGGCCTCCACGGCCAGCGCCCAGGCGTCGCGCACATGTGCCTGGTCTCCGATGAAGTGCCGGTCCTTGTCGACGTACCGCTCGCTGCCTTGCTGCACCACGTTGGTGAAGACGGACGTGATGTCGGTGAGCAGACAGCTCCCCGGGATCCTCTTCCTCAGTTGCTCGCCGGCCGCGAAGAACTTCTCCCAGGTGTTCAGCTGCTGGGAGACGTCGTCGGGTTCGTAGGGCAGCCCCGCCTTCTGGAAGACGGTGTACTGGTAGAAGTGCGCGACCGGCCCGCAGTCGATCGGAAACCCGACCATCGTGCCGTCGTCGGCGAGACCCTGCTCCCACTTCCATGACAGGTACTGGCTCTTGTACTTGTCGGCGCCCAAGGTCCTGAGGTCGACGAACTGGTCGGCGTTGGGCAGGTAGGACGCCATGTCCTCGCCCTTGAGGCCCGCGATGTCGGGGATGTGGGCCCGGCCGGTCATGGTGGTGAGCAGTTTCGACCGGTAGTATCCGCCGATCTTGATGGCCTGAAGGTCGACGTTCGCGTCGTAGCGGGCCTTCGCCTTCTGGACGACTGTGTCGCTGAGCCCGCCGTCCCAGTACCACAGGACCATGTTCCGGCCGGTGGAACCGGTCGGAACGGCACAGCCGGACGCCAGGCCGCCGAGCGCCGTGGCGGCCGTACCGGCCAGGCCCGCGCGCAGCAGGCCTCTACGTGAGAGCCGCACAGCTCCCACCGCCTTTCGGATCTTTTCGTGACTTCACATGAGCGTGGGGGTGGGGTGGGTCAGTGCTGCCGTGCGGGGGGAGTGACGGGTGCGTACCGCACCGGTGGGCCGGGGTCGGCCGGCAGCCGGTCCGCGAGGAAGCCGTAGGCGCGCTTCAGGTCGGGGTCGGCCGGCGAACAGCGCCACCAGCGGTCGACGCCGTACCAGCCGGGGGCGGCGAGAGCGCCGCCGTGGTGCTGGACGGACAGTCCGGCGGCGAGGACGGCGAATCGCAGCCGTTCCGCGAGCGGCCAGCCGCCCAGCGAGGCGGCGACGAAGCTCGCCCCGAAGACGTCCCCGGCGCCCGTCGCGTCGAGGACGTCCACGTCGAGGGCCGGAACCTCCGCGTACTCGCCGGTCGTCTGGTCGACGGCCACCGCGCCGTGGCCGCCGCGCGTCACCACCGCCACCGGGACCAGCTCGGCGAGCGCGCCCAGCGCGGCGGCCGCGGTGTCGGTGCGGGTGTAGGCCATGGCCTCGTGTTCGTTGGGGAGGAAGGCGTGGCACAGGGCGAGCTGGTCGAGGAGGTCCCGGGACCACTGCCGGGTGGGGTCCCAGCCGACGTCCGCGTAGATGTGGGTGCCGTTCGCGGCCGCCTTGGCGATCCACTCGCGGGGTTCGGCCTCGATGTGCACCAGGGCGGTGCGGGCCTGGGGCGGGTCGCCCATCAGCGCGTCCTGCGAGTACGGCGGTTCCTGGCCGTGGGTGACCAGGGCGCGGTCGTTGCCGTGCGCGAGGGAGACGGTGACCGGGGTGGGCCAGCCGTCCGCGATGCGGGAGAGCGAGAGGTCGACGTCCTCCTGGTCGCGCAGGACGTCCCGGCAGTGCGCGCCGTAGAAGTCGTCGCCGAAGACCGTGGCCAGCGAGGTGCGCAGACCGAACCGGGACGCGGCCACCGCGAGGTTCGCGATCCCGCCGGGGCCGCAGCCCATGCCGGCCGTCCAGATCTCCTCGCCCGGTGTCGGCGGCTGCGGGAGCCCCGTGAGGACGAGGTCGTAGAAGAGCAGCCCGGTCAGCAGCACATCGGGCCTGTCGTCGTCCACACGCCACCCTCTCGTCAGAAGTCGTCAATTTCGATGACCGGAATCGTGCGCCGCTCGCCGACATTGGTCAATAGTCGAGCAGAAGTGAGCATGGATTTGATTGAAGATGAAGAGTAGTGTTCACGGCGTGCTGGCAGAACGACGACATCAACTCATCCTGCGGGCCCTGCGCTCGGGTGGTCCCGCCGCCGTGACCGATCTCTCCGAGCAGCTGGGCGTGAGTCCCGCCACGATCCGGCGCGACCTGGTCAAGCTGGAGGAGGACGGGTTGCTCACGCGGGTGCACGGCGGCGCGGTCGTGGAGGAGGGCGACCAGCCCTTCGCCGAGGTCGCCGAGGTGCGCGTGGCCGAGAAGGACGCCATAGCGGAGCGGGCCGCGGCCATGGTCGCCGACGGCCAGTCGGTGCTGCTCGACATCGGCACCACCGCCTACCGGCTGGCCCGCCACTTGCACGGCCGCCGCCTCACGGTCATCACGAGCAACCTGGTGGTCTACGAGGAGCTCGCCGACGACGAGGGCATCGAACTGGTGCTGCTCGGCGGCATGGTCCGGCGCGAGTACCGGTCCCTGGTCGGCTTCCTCACCGAGGACAACCTGCGCCAGCTGCACGCCGACTGGCTGTTCCTGGGCACCAGCGGCGTCCGTCCGGGCGGACAGGTGATGGACACGACGGTCGTGGAGGTGCCGGTCAAGCGCGCCATGATCAATGCGAGCGACAAGGTCGTGCTGCTCGCCGATGCGGCCAAGTTCCCAGGTACGGGCATGGCGAAGGTATGCGGTCCCGAGCACCTGGACATGGTGGTGACCAACGCTCCCATCGACCCGGCGACCCGGTCCTCCCTGGAGGAGGCCGGCGTCGAGGTGGTCATGGCAGGAGCAGGAAGGGTACGGACGTGAAACTGACGATCCTGGGCGGCGGTGGATTCCGGGTGCCGCTGGTGTACGGGGCACTGCTGACGGACCGCGGCGAGGGGCGGGTGACCGAGGTCGTCCTGCACGATCTCGACGACAGCCGACTGCATGCAGTCGCCCGTGTGCTCGCTGAACAGGCGTCGACCGTCGACGACGCCCCCACCGTGACCGTCAGCACCTGCCTCGACGAGGCCCTGCGCGGTGCCGACTTCGTCTTCTCCGCGATCCGCGTCGGCGGCCTGGAAGGCCGTGCGAACGACGAGCGGGTCGCGCTGGACGAGGGCGTGCTCGGCCAGGAGACGGTCGGCGCGGGCGGCATCGCATACGGTCTGCGGACGGTCCCCGTCGCCGTTGACATCGCCCAGCGGGTGGCCCGCCTCGCCCCCGATGCCTGGGTCATCAACTTCACCAACCCCGCCGGCCTGGTCACCGAGGCCATGTCCCGCCACCTCGGCGACCGCGTCATCGGCATCTGCGACTCCCCGGTCGGCCTGGGCCGCCGTATCGCCCGGGTCCTGGGTGCCAATCCGCAGGAGGCCTGGATCGACTACGTCGGCCTCAACCACCTCGGCTGGGTGCGCGGCCTGCGCATCGCGGGCCGGGACGAACTCCCGCGCCTGCTCGCCGACCCCGGCCTGCTCGGCTCCTTCGAGGAGGGCAAGCTCTTCGGCACCGACTGGCTGCGGTCCCTCGGCGCGATCCCCAACGAATACCTGCACTACTACTACTTCAATCGCGAGGCCGTCCGCGCCTACCAGCAGGCCCAAAAGACCCGCGGCGCCTTCCTGCGCGACCAGCAGGCGCACTTCTACCAGCAGGTCAGGGACCCGGGCAGGAAGGCCCTGGACGTCTGGAACCGCACCCGCGCCGAGCGCGAGGCGACCTACATGGCCGAGAACCGCGAGACCGCGGGCGCCGGCGAACGCGACGCCGACGACCTCTCCGGCGGCTACGAGAAGGTCGCCCTCGCCCTGATGCGCGCCATCGCCCGCGACGAGCGCACCACCCTGATCCTCAACGTCCGCAACCGCAGCACCCTGTCCGTGCTCGACGGTGAGGCCGTCATCGAGGTGCCCTGCTTCGTCGACGCCAACGGCGCCCACCCGGTCGCCGTCGACCCGCTGCCCGACCACGCCACCGGCCTCGTCTGCGCGGTGAAGGCCGTCGAGCGCGAGGTGCTCGCGGCCGCCGAGTCCGGCTCCCGCGCGACGGCCGTGAAGGCGTTCGCGCTGCACCCACTGGTCGACTCGGTCAACGTCGCCCGCCGGCTGGTCGAAGGCTACACGGCGGTCCATCCCGGCCTGGCCTACCTCACCTAGCCAGCCGGTCAGCAAGCGCTTCCAGCCCTCTTCTGGAGACCTCCATGCACGACGAACGCCGCCGGATCGAGGAGCGCGTAGAGCGCCTCCACAACCAGCGCATCAAGCCCGCGATCCACGCGGCCACCGTGCCCTTCGAGGTGGCGGCCTGGCAGGCCCCCGGGGAGCCGGTGCCCTTCGAGGAAGCCGCGGCCGCCCCGTACGAGCCGTTCGCCACGGACACCCTGTGGGGCCCGCCCTGGGGCACCACCTGGTTCCGGCTGCACGGCCAGGTGCCCGCCGAGTTCGCGGGTCGCCGCGTCGAGGCCGTCATCGACCTCGGCTTCGTGGGCGACTGGCCCGGCAACCAGGCCGAGGCCCTGGTCCACCTCACCGACGGGACCCCGCTGAAGGCGGTCAACCCGCTCAACCAGTACGTGCCGATCGCCAACCCGGCGACCGGCGGGGAGGTCATCGACTACCTGCTCGAGGCCGCCTCCAACCCCGACATCCTCGCAGGCGACTTCGCGGCCCCGACCCCGCTCGGCGACGTCCTGACGGCCGGCGACAAGCCGCTCTACACCTTCAAGCGCGCCGACATCGCCGTCCTCGACGAAGAGGTCTGGCACCTCGACCTGGACCTACAGGTGCTCCGAGAGCTGATGCTGGAGCTGGGCGAGCACGACCCGCGCCGGCACGAGATCACGCACGCCCTCGACCACGCGATGGACCTGCTCGACCTGGACGACATCTCCGGCTCGGCGCCCGCCGTCCGCGAGGCCCTGAAGCCGGTGCTGTCGAAGCCGGCGCACGCGAGCGCCCACCGCATCTCCGGCGTGGGCCACGCGCACATCGACTCGGCCTGGCTGTGGCCGGTCCGCGAGACCAAGCGCAAGACCTCCCGGACCTTCTCCAACGTGACATCGCTGGCGGACGAGTACGAGGAGTTCGTCTTCGCCTGCTCCCAGGCCCAGCAGTACGAGTGGGTGCGCGACAACTACCCGCGCGTGTGGGCCCGCATCCAGGAGTCGGTCAAGAAGGGCCAGTGGGCGCCGGTCGGCGGCATGTGGGTGGAGGCCGACGGCAACCTGCCCGGCGGCGAGGCCGTCGCCCGCCAGTTCGTACACGGCAAGCGGTTCTTCATCGAGCACTTCGGCGTGGAGACCAAGGGCGTCTGGCTGCCCGACTCCTTCGGCTACAACGCTGCCTACCCGCAGCTCGCCAAGCTGGCCGGCAACGAATGGTTCCTCACCCAGAAGATCTCCTGGAACCAGACCAACAAGTTCCCCCACCACACCTTCTGGTGGGAGGGCATCGACGGCACCCGCATCTTCACCCACTTCCCACCCGTCGACACCTACAACGCCTGCTTCAGCGGCGAGGAGATGTCCCGCGCGGTCCGCAACTACGCCGAGAAGGGCGCCGCGACCCGGTCGCTGGCCCCGTTCGGCTGGGGCGACGGCGGTGGCGGGCCCACCCGCGAGATCATGGAGCGCGCCCGACGCCTGAAGAACCTGGAGGGCTCCCCGCGGGTCGAGGTCGAGCACCCGGACGCGTTCTTCGCCAAGGCCCGTGCCGAGTACGAGGACGCGCCGGTCTGGGTCGGCGAGCTCTACCTGGAGCTGCACCGCGCCACCTACACCTCCCAGGCCCGCACCAAGCAGGGCAACCGGCGCAGCGAACACAAGCTGCGCGAGGCCGAGTTGTGGGCCACGACGGCCGCCCTGCACGCGCCCGGCTACCGGTACCCGCACGAGAAGCTCGACCGGCTCTGGAAGACCGTCCTGCTCCACCAGTTCCACGACATCCTGCCGGGCTCCTCGATCGCCTGGGTGCACCGCGAGGCCGAGGCCGAATACGCGCGTGTCGCCGAGGAACTGGAGGCGCTGACCGCCGAGGCGATCGCCGCGCTGGGCACCGGCACCGCCCGGGTCTTCAACACCAGCCCCTACGCCCGCGCCGAGGTCGTCCGCGACGGAGCGGGTGCGCCGGTCCACGTCGAGGTCCCGGCGAGCGGCAGCGCGCCGCTGACCGGCGGCGCCGAGGCTCCGCAGCCGGTGACGGTCGACGGGCAGGTCATCGACAACGGCTTGGTGCGCGTACGGATCGCAGACGACGGCACCCTGTCCTCCGTGTACGACCTGCGGGCGAACCGCGAGGTCCTCGCCGACAAGGGCAACCTCCTGCGCCTGCACACCGACCTCCCGAACTACTGGGACGCCTGGGACGTCGACAAGCACTACAGGAATCGCTACACGGACCTGCTGGACACCACGGAGATCACGGTCGTCGAGCAGGACCCGCTCCTCGGCGCGATCCGTGTCAGCCGCTCGTTCGGCAACGGCTCGAAGATCACCCAGACGATCACACTCCGGGCCGGCAGCCCCCGGATCGACTTCGAGACGGACATCGACTGGCACGAGGCCGAGAAGTTCCTCAAGGCCGGCTTCCCGGTGGACATCCGCGCCCCGCACTCCTCCGCCGAGATCCAGTTCGGCCACGTCCAACGGCCCACCCACACCAACACCACCTGGGAGGCGGCCCGTTTCGAAGTCTCCGGCCACCGCTGGCTGCACATCGCGGAGCCCGGCTACGGCGTCGCCGTCATCAACGACTCGACGTACGGCCACGACGTCTCCCGCACGGTCCGCGAGGACGGCGGTACGACCACCACCGTCCGCCTCTCCCTGGTCCGCGCCCCGCGCGTCCCGGACCCCGGAGCCGACCAGGGCCGGCACCGTTTCACCTACTCCCTTCTGCCCGGCGCGAGCATCGCGGACGCCGTCGCCGAGGGCTACGCCCTCAACCTGCCGCTGCGGGTCGCCGAGGCGGCCGGCGAGCCGCAGCCGGTCGTCTCGGTCGACGGCGAAGGAGTGACCGTCGAGGCGGTCAAGCTCGCCGACGACGCCTCCGGCGATGTCGTCGTCCGCCTCTACGAGTCCCGGGGCGGCCGCGCCCAGGGCATCCTGCGCACCGGCTTCCCACTCGCCGACGCCCAGGTCACCGACCTGCTCGAGCGCCCCCTGGAGGCCGCGACCACCGACGGCGACACCGTGCCCGTCGAGCTGCGCCCCTTCCAGATCCTTACCCTCCGCCTGCGCAGGAGCTGACCCATGGCGATGCAACCCTGGTTCACCGACGCCAAGTTGGGGATCTTCGTGCACTGGGGCATCTACGCCGTCGACGGGGTCCAGGAGTCCTGGTCCTTCTACGACGACATCGTGCCGCACGACCAGTACATGTCCCAGCTGGAGCGCTTCACCGGCGCCCACTACGACCCCGAGGCATGGGCGGACCTGTTCGCCCGCGCCGGCGCCGGATACGCCGTCCTGACCAGCCGCCACCACGACGGCGTCGCCCTGTGGGACACGGCGTACGGCGACCTCAACCTCGGCAGGGACTACCTCGGCCCCTACGCCGAAGCCCTGCGCGACAGGGGCCTGAAGGTCGGCCTGTACTACTCGCACTCCGACTGGAACCACCCCGACTACGCGAGCACCCGCAAGCCGGGCCGCCCGCCGGAGCTGGAGGACAACCGCTACTCCGAAGTGGCCGCCGAGGACGAGGACCTGGACGCCTGGGAGCGTTTCATCGCCTACCGGGACGGCCAGATACGGGAGCTGGCCTCCCGCTACCGGCCGGACCTGATGTGGTTCGACGGCGAGTGGGACCGCAGCGAGGAGCAGTGGCGCATCCCCGAACTGGCCGCGCTCATCCGCTCGTACGTCCCGCACGTCGTCTTCAACGCGCGCATGCTCAGCGAGGGCGACTACGCCACCCCCGAACAGGGCGCCCCCGTCGTGCCCCCGGACGGCCCCTGGGAGCTGTGCCTGACGATCAACGACTCGTGGGGCTACCAGCACCGCGACCACAACCACAAGTCCCTCGCCCAGCTGATCCGCTACTTCACCGAGACCATCGGCGGCGGCGGCAACCTGCTGCTCGACGTCGGTCCCATGGAGGACGGCACCATCCCGCAGCCGCAGGTCGAGCGCCTGGAGGGGCTGGGGGAGTGGATCCGCAAACACGCGGAGGCGGTCTACGGCACCGTGCGCGGCCTTCCGGCCGGGCACCACTACGGTCCCAGCACCCTCTCTCCCGACCGGCGCACCCTCTACCTCACCGTGTTCGACGCCCCACGCGCCGAGATCGGCGTCCGGGGCCTGGCCACCAAGGTCAACAGGGTCACCGTCCTCGGCACCGGCACCGAACTCGGCCACCGGGTGATCGGCGGACTCCACGAGGCGGTCGGGGTGCTGTGGATCGACCCGCCGGCCGAGTCCGACCTCGACCCGCACGCCACCGTCCTCGCCGTCGAACTGGACGGCGAACTGGAGCTGTACCGGGGGGCCGGCCGGTTCTGACCCCGGCGATGCAGTGCTTCCCGGACGACGACGTACGGGACCCTCGTGAGCAGGGGCGGCTCCGCGGGTAGCGGCACGGCGAACAGCCCCGTCCTGTACCTAGTCTGCGTGTAGTGGGAAGTTGGAGGGCTGCGCCGCTCGGGCGTCAGGCCCTTCAACTGCTGCAAAGAGGATCAAACGTGACCTGAGAACGGCTGGACGCCGGCGGAGGAAGCCGAGCGCCGTTCCTGCGGCAGGGGGGCTCACGGCCTGCGGACGGGAAAACCAGGCTGGTCGACCAGCGCTTCGCAGGCGCCACCTCTCTTCGAAACGGACAGGGACGTGTCCACGAAGGAGCCGGCTCTACAGGCAGCGCCCGTCCGTGATCGCTGCGGCTCCGCGTTCGGCGCAGGCGCCCGGGGGACTGGTGTCCGTAAGGCCCGCAGCGTCGCACCGGTGAGGAGAAGCCGTTTCCGCCCCGTGCAGCCGCGGAGGCCTGTCGACCCCGCTCCTCAGGGGTGGACAGGAGAACTCTGCTGCACTCGCCGCGGCCGTGAATCCGACGGAAGAGGGATCTTGCGAGGTGACCGTACGACTTTCGGCCGACTGGCGGGTGTCACCTCCATGCGCGCCACGCCGGTCGGCTGGTGCGCACCGGCGGGGCCGGCAGCCGCACCAGCGGGCGGGTCGGCGATGTCCGGCACGGCATGCTTCGGGCCAACCGGCCACGATGACGAGAGCCCCGCACCACGGCGGAGGTGACGGCCGAACTGGACGCCATCGCAAAGGAGCACGGAAGGTCGTACGGATTCGTCATGCTCTGCTCGGCGAGTCTGACACGACCACGCGAGGCCGTTGCGGGCATCACGGACAGGCCCGCTCCGCAGGCAGGTTCGCCCCGGTCCACGGCGCCTGGTGGGCCCAGGCCCGCAAGGCCCACGGCGAACGGGACGACAGGCGGGCCTTGATCGAGGTGCTGCTGGGCCGGCACGTTCCCACGAGCACCTGGTCGCCGGGCTGGCCACAGCCTTGCGGGCCGGGGCCCTGACCGCGGACGCGGTCGCCCTGGAAACCCGCGAGGCCGCCCGGGCCGAGGACGAGCCGCCCGTCTCCGGCCGGCCCACGGGCAGTGGTTCCGAGGCCTGGCCGGGGAGCATGACGTTTCTGCGCGAGTGATGGTGGTCGAACCGGTTCCTTGCGCGAGGGGTTGGAGGCCACCCTCGGCCGGTTCGGCCGCCGTCGGATGTGGCTGCCTACCGGCGGGAGCGGGACAGGGCTGTGGCTCGGTACGGCTCCAGGAACGCCGTAAGGGCCGTCAGCAGTTCCTGGGGCGCTTCTTCGGCGACCCAGTGGCCACTGCCCGGAATGACCAGGGTCTGCACGTCGTCGGCGGCAAGCTTCATCGTGGTGGCGACTCCCTGCCCGACGCTTTCGGCTCCGCCGATCGCCAGGACCGGCATGGCCAGGCGCTTCTTCACCCGGTCGGCGTTCTGCATGAAGGTCGCATCGAGTTGGCGATACCAACCGAAGCTGCCGCGCAGTGCGTGCCGGTGCGTGGTGAGGGATCGAATGTAGTGACGGGTGGCATAGGCGGGCAGCTTCCGTGCGGCCTTCGTCTCCAACTGCCAGCCGAAGTAGATGTCCTCCCGCCCCGCGACGAGGAGTTCGTTGACGTGCTCCAGTCTGTTGAAGGGGAAGTGCCACAGCATGTTGTTGGCCTGGGACGTGCCGAGCAGGGGCGGTGACGGTGTCACGCCGGGGATCACGGCTTCCGCGACGGCGAGCCGGTCGACTCGGTGTGAGTGGTCGGCGGCCAGCGCGTAGCCGATCGGCATGCCGGTGTCATGGCCCACCACCGCGAAGCGATCGTGGCCGAGAGCGTCCATCAGCGCTGCCAGGTCGCCGGCGAGGGTGCCGGTGTCGTATCCGTCGCGGGGCTTGTCGGTCAGTCCGATGCCGCGCTGGTCGACGGCGATGACGGTGTAGTGCCGGGCCAGTTCGGGCATGAGCAGGCGCCAGGCGTACCAGTTCTGCGGCCAGCCGTGCACCAGGAGCAACGGCGGTCCCTCGCCACCGATCACCGCGTGCTGGCGTATTCCGTTGGCTTGGACGAGCCGGCTGGTGAAGATGCGCTCGAACCCCGCGGGGAGCTCCGGAACGCCGGAGACGGAGCCGAACCCGTGAGAGGTTCGGGGAGTAGCGGCGGCAGGCGGTGCGGAGGTGCCCACGAGCCCGACACCGGCGGCGACCGCGGTGGCGCCACCCACGAAGGCCCGGCGTGAGACCCCCCGCGCGTCATGGTCCGACGGCGTCGCGTCCTGACCTGCCCGGGAGGGCGGTTCCACTGAGGAAGTGTTCATGGATATCCCTTTCGATTTCAGTCCCGGCCACCGCGGTACGGGTGTCGGGACATCCGGCCCGGAGCGCGCGTGACGCGTCGGCAACGGGGGGCTGACACCCCCTGGGGCCGTACCGCTCGGCTGTGAGGTGTCACCGGGTGGCCCTGCAAGCGGACCGACCGGACGATGGAGTTGTACGCGGCGCGTGAAATGCTCCGGCGCATCGCATGGCGTTGCGCCATCCGTTCCGCACCCTCGGCGCGGAAGCCGCCGTGCCCGCCCGGGGTGGGCGGCGGGAGGACGAGCGGGCCGGGCCGTTCTTGCCTGCGGGAACGGCATCGTCACCGCGCCGACCGGCGGCCAGCCGGTCGACCGCCACCGCAAGGGGCGCCCTCGCGTGCGGCGACGGCCACAAGGCCGCCCGGCGCTGTGTCTGCGGCGCCGCGCTCTTCGGGCGGGACGAGACCCGGACACGGGAGTTCGAGTACGAACCCATCCCCACCGACCGGGAGCAGCGCCGAGGGCCGTCACCGGCGCAGTGGCACTGTCCACGCGTCGCGGCTGGTACGCCAGTCACGCTCCGCCGACCGCTCGTCCCAGCGCTTCCAAGGTCAGATGAACAGGACGCTCTCGACGTCGATGGTGACGAGTTCGATGTCTCGTGAGACCCTTCCGTCCTCGCCCAGCCGGAAGACCCGCCGCCGGGTCGGGACCATGATCCCGTCGAACTCCTCGTAGTCCGAGGGATAGTGCGCGGCGGGACCCGCGTTGATGACCTTGGCGGTGTAATCATGCCTGCGCAGCAGGCCGTCGGAGCCGAAGTAGAACAGCTGCTCGCGGCAATGCGTCGCGATGTGGTCCGGGAAGGTGACCCGCAGGCGCCTCCAGGTCTCGCCCTCCTCGGTGACCGGAGACAGTTCCACGGCCGTGAATCCGGGAAAGCTGAAGGTGAACGGGGAGGTCAGGTACGTCCACATGGCGTACCCGGCGAAATAGGCGACCTGTAGGTTGTCCCAGGGCGCGTGCAATTCGCTCGGGAATGAGGCGCGAGGGTCGAATCGCTCGGCCTTCACCTCGCCGCCGGCGGTCTCCACGGCCACCCGCTCGGGCGTGAAGGAGGTCCGCAGGTGGGGAGCGGTGAAGGGATAGTGGCTGGCATGCTGCCGGCGCAGGTCGAGCCGAACAGCCGCATGATCCAGGATCCCTTCCTGCCCTTTCAGCTGCCACAGCGCGCCGCCAACGCGGATGTGGGCAGTGGCCGAGCTGTACTGGCTGTAGCGGTCCAGACCGCCGTGCGCCTCGATGGCGGTGGTGACCAGATCACCCATGGCGAGTTCTCCCTTGAGCTGAAGTGAACGTGACAGGCACCCAGTTCGGCACCGCCGGGCGAAGCGCTGGCACTCCGGATTTACGAGCATATGCTCTTACTTGGGTCACTGCAAGCGGCGATTGAGTTCTGGCCACACTGTCCCCGGGGAGGTGGAGCTCGCCGGTGATCGCGCACGTGATCGACGCATCGGTACGGCTACCTCGGCGTTCGTGTGAGTGCCCGCCCGCCTGGCTCGGATGGGCCGAGGACCGAACTGGCCTGGCCTCTTCTGGAACGCGTTGCCTGGCCTCTTCTGGAACGCGTCCGCGTCCCTCGCGCCGGCCGGGACCGATCGCGCCGCAGGCCCGACCAGGTCATCGCGGACAACGCTCACAGCTGAGCGGGCGTTGCACGTCGGGCTGCCGGTGGTTGGCGTGGAAGGCGTCACCATATGACGTGGTCCTTGCCGGAGCCGATGTCAACCGTGGCCACCCCTGCCCGCCGGGCGGGGCATACGTGTTTGTCGGCAGGCCGGGTCCGCCAGACACCACTCGCTCAAGCCGGAGCCGGCTGCCACCTGCGCGGCTACGCCGGTCCCCTCGTACTTCACGAGCACGCAGCCATCGACGTCCGGCTCGTCTTCACGACCGAAGTCGACCTCCTCGACCGGCCAGCCCTAGGTGTCGGGCAGTTTGCGCTCTGCCTCAGATGCCGTACGTCCAGCATGCCTGAAGGTGATCAACGTTCGGCTGGGAGAAGGAACATCAACTGGAGCCACGCGCGCTTCCCTCGGTTCCAGCGCGCCTCGACGTACTTCATGGCGCCCCCGGTAGTGGTGCAAGGCCAGTTGTAGTGGTGCAAGGCCAGGACGCTGGACGAACCCGGCGTCTGGCCGAGATCTCCCAGCAACTGCCACCGCCTTCCGGCTGCCCGCCGTCGTGGCCCTACAGGAGGTCCGGGACCTCTCCCGCGATCGGCATCGGCGCGCCACGCACGTCAGGCCTTGGCCGAGGCTGTCGGTGGACTCCACCTGACACAAGTGCGCAATGGCACAACGGCGCCAGCCGGATGCCGTTGCAAAACCTCAGCGATGACTGATCATCAGGAGCCTCTGCTCGCTTCTTGAGAGGAGTTTCGTTGCCCACGCTTCCCATTCCCAGACCAGGGCCGATCGCGCTCGCCGCGGCCGCCGCCCTGGTCATGGGGGTCATACCAACCATCGCTCCGGCGTACGCCGACCCGACCGCGTCGGGGCCCGTCGGCGGGCCCTCCGCGTCGCCGACCGACCCCGAGGCCCCGGCCGGCGCGGTGCGGCGATGGATCCCGCTGATCACCGGCGACCGGGTCGCGGTGAACGCGACGGGCGGCATCGTCTCCATACGCCCTGCCAAGGGACGCGAAGGCATCCCCGTCTTCACCGAGACCGTCGCCGGGCGCACCTACGCAGTCCCCGCCGACGCGCGGAGTCTCCTCCAGGCCGGCCGGCTGGACCGAAGCCTGTTCGACATCACCACACTGAGCTCCCCGGCCTACGCGCAACGCCATGACGTGCGGCTCATCGTGCGGTACGAGACGGACCGTTCGGCCGCCAGGACGGCCCTGCGCGCCGGCGCCCGGACGCATCGCACTCTGGCCAGCATCGACGCCGACGCCGTCACGGCGTCCGCCAACGGCACCGCACGGCTCTGGTCCACGCTCACCACCGGGCCGGCCGACGCCACCCAGCGCATGACCGCACCGGGTATCGCCTCGGTATGGCTCGACGCCGTCGTCCGACCCACCCTCGACACCAGCGTGCCGCAGATCGGCGGCCCGCAGGCGTGGGCAGCCGGGTTCGACGGCACCGGCTCACGCATCGCCGTCCTCGACACCGGTGTGGACACCACCCACCCCGATCTGGCCCGGCAGGTGATGGCCGAACGCAATTTCTCCGACTCCCCGGACACGAACGACCGCTACGGCCACGGTACGCACGTCGCGTCCATCGCGGCCGGCACCGGCGCGAAGTCCGGTGGCAGGTACAAGGGCGTCGCGCCAGGAGCCGCGATCCTGAACGGCAAGGTCCTCGGCGATCGAGGGTCGGGCGACATGTCCGGGATCATTGCCGGCATGGAGTGGGCAGTGGCTGAGAAGGCCGACGTCGTCAACCTCAGCCTCGGGTCCTGGGACGAGGCGGGGATCGACCCGATGGAGGAGGCCGTCAACCGACTGTCGGCCGAGACCGGAACACTCTTCGTCGTCGCCGCCGGCAACAACGGCGATCAGGGCGCCGGCACCATCAGCACGCCCGGCAGCGCGCAAGCCGCCCTCACCGTCGGTGCCGTCGACAAGCAGGACCAGCTCGCCTCCTTCTCCGGTACCGGCCCCCGAGCCGGTGACGGCGGAGTCAAGCCCGACCTGACTGCTCCAGGAGTGGCCATCGGGGCCGCAAAGGCCGCGGACAGCGGACTGCCCGGCACCCCTGTCGCCGACGGCTACATGGCTCTCAGCGGCACCTCCATGGCCACGCCGCACGTCGCCGGCGCCGCCGCCATCCTCGCCCAGCAGCACCCCGAGTGGAACGGCGACGACATCAAGCAGGCGCTGACCGCCTCCACGGCACCAGGTCCCTACACCGTCTTCCAACAGGGATCCGGACGGGTCGATCTGCGTACGGCGACAAAGCAGACCGTGGTCACCCGTCAGACGTCGCTGCCCTTCGGCGTCCTCCAGTGGCCGCACGCCGACGACAAGCCGGTCACCAAGGACCTCACCTATCGCAACCTGGGAAGCACCCCGGTCACCCTGAAGCTGGCAACAGACGTCACCGGGCCCGACGGCACTCCCGCGCCCAGCGGCATGTTCACCGTCGACGAGCAGGTCACGATCGCAGCCCACAGCGAGGAGACGGTGCGTGTCACCGCCGACACCCCGACCTGGGGTGGCACCACAAGCACCCTCCCCCGGCACGTCCCCCCCCCCGGCCACGGAAAAACC
>NZ_JBVHWM010000094.1:0-29948 GCF_055564375.1 Streptomyces sp. NPDC029138 | reverse complement strand
GGGGACGGACATTCCGTTGGGGACGCCTGTGGCGGGGCGTACGGATCAGGCGTTGGACGAGTTGGTCGGGTTCTTCGTGAACACGCTGGTGTTGCGGACGGACACGTCTGGTGATCCGTCGTTCCGTGAGTTGCTGGGTCGGGTGCGGGAGGTGGATCTGGCGGCGTACGCGCATCAGGATCTGCCGTTCGAGCATTTGGTGGAGGTGCTCAATCCGCAGCGGTCCCTGTCGCATCACCCGCTGTTCCAGGTCTCCCTCGCCCTCCAGAACACCCCGCAGGGCACGTTCGAACTCCCGGGCCTCGAACTCGCCCCGGAACCGACCTCGACGGGCAGCTCACGCTTCGACCTCTTCCTGAGCCTGTGGGAACGGCGCGCCGCCGACGGCTCCCCGGGCGGCCTCGACGGCGTCGTCGAGTTCGCCGCCGACCTGTTCGACCGCGGCACGGTCGAGAGCCTCGTCACCCGCTGGGAGCGGCTGCTGGAGGAGTTCCTCGCGGCACCGGACCGCCCCATCGGCTCCGCCGCCGTCCTCTCCCCGGACGAGCGGCGCGCGCTGCTCGACGGCGCCAACGACGGTGGCGCACCGGCGCCCTGGGTGCCGCTCGGTGTGTCCGTGGAGCGGCGGGTGGCCCGGGAGCCGGGTGCCGTCGCCGTGGTGTGCGGGGACGAGCGGCTGACCTATGAGGAGCTGAACGCGCGGGCGAACCGGCTGGCCCGGGTGCTGCTGGAGCGCGGCGCGGGCCCCGACACGGTCGTCGCGCTCGCCCTGCCCCGCTCCGCCGACCTCGTCGTGGGATTCCTCGCCACACTGAAGGCGGGCGCCGTCTACCTGCCCATCGACGTCCAACTGCCGGCCGAGCGCGTCGCGTTCATGCTGGCCGACGCCGCCCCCGCCGCCGTGGTGACGGTGGCGCCCTGGGCGCACGTACTGCCCGACACCACCGAACCCCTGCTCCTGGACGATCCCGAGCGAGCCGCCGACCTGGCCGGGCGGTCCGCCGCCGACGTCACCGACGCCGAGCGCGGCGCGGCCCTGACGCCCGACCACGGCCTGTTCGTCCTGTACACCTCGGGCACCACCGGCACCCCCAAGGGCGTGGTCATGCGCGCCGGTGTGTACGCGAGCATGCTGGTCTGGCACGAGTCCGTCGTCGGCGGCGGTGTGGGCCGCCGCGTGGCCCAGTTCACCGCGCTCACCTTCGACGTGTCGGTCCAGGAGATGCTCTCCAGCCTGGTCGCCGGCAAGGAGCTGTGGCTGCCCTCCGAGGAGGTGCGCCGCAGCGGTGAACTGCTGGCCCGCTGGCTGGACGAGAACGGCATCGCGGAGCTGCACGCCCCCACGCTCGTCATCGAGGCGGTCTGCGAGGCGGCCAACGAGCACGACCTGCCGATGCCCGGGCTCCGGCTGATGTCCCAGGCCGGTGAGGCGCTGAAGCTCAGCCGGCACATCCGGCGGTTCTTCGCCACGCACCCGCACGTCGAACTGCACAACGTCTACGGCCCCACCGAGACGTACGCCATCACCGCCGAGGTGCTCACCCGGGACGCGGCCGAGTGGCCCCCCGCGGCCCCCATCGGCCTGCCCATCCCGGGTCAGCGCGTCTACGTCCTGGACGAGGGGCTGCGGCCCGTACCACCGGGCGTGCCCGGCGAGCTGTACGTGGCCGGCCGGGGCGCCGCCCGTGGCTATGTGAACCGGCCCGCCCTGACGGCGGAACGGTTCGTGGCCGACCCGTACGGCCCGGCGGGCGCGCGCATGTACCGCACCGGTGACCTGGTGCGCTGGCGCGCCGACGGCAAGCTCGACTACCTCGGCCGTACCGATCACCAGGTCAAGGTCCGTGGCTACCGGATCGAACCGGCCGAGATCGAGAACACCCTCACCGCCTGCCCCGGCGTCGACCAGGCCGTCGTCCTCACCGACACCGACAACGGCCCCGCACGGCTGCTCGCCTACGTCCAGGTGGCGGACGGCACCGACCTGTCCTCCGGCGCGCTGCGTGAGTACGTGGCCGCCCGCCTGCCCGACTACATGGTGCCGTCGGCGATCGTCCCGCTGCCCGCGCTGCCGCTGACGAGGAACGGGAAGGTGGACCGGCGGGCCCTGCCCAGGCCACGGCTCGACACCGGCGACCGCCGCCGGGCGCGCAGCCCGCGCGAGGAGATCCTGTGCGAGCTGTTCGCCGAGGTGCTCGGCGTGCCGGCGGTCGGCGTGGACGACAACTTCTTCGACCTGGGCGGGCACTCGCTGCTGGCGACGCGGTTGATCAGCCGGGTGCGCAGGGTGCTGGGCGCGGAGCTGCCGATCCGTACGCTCTTCGAGCGGCCGACGGTCGCGGGCTTGGTGGGCGCGCTGGACGACGGGGGCGAGGTGCGTCCGCCGCTGCGGGCCGTACGGCGTCCCGAGGCCGTACCGCTGTCGTACGCGCAGCGCCGGCTGTGGTTCCTGCACCGCCTGGAAGGCGCCACGCCCACCTACAACATGCCCGCCCAGCTGCGGCTCTCGGGCCCGCTGGACGAACAGGCGCTCCGGGCGGCGCTGGGTGACGTGGTCGCCCGGCACGAAAGCCTGCGCACCGTCTTCCCCGAGATCGACGGGGTACCGCGCCAACTGATCCTCGATCCCGCCGAGGCCGGGGTCGACGTCACGGTCACCGACGTCTCCACCGGCGGCCTGGGAGCCGCCATGGCACGCTCGGCCCGCCGCGGCTTCGAGCTGGAGCGCGAACTGCCCCTGCGCGTCGACGTGTTCGTACGCGGCCCCGAGGACTACCTGGTGCTGGTCGTGCTGCACCACATCGCCGGCGACGGCTGGTCGCTGGGGCCGCTCACCCGGGACCTGGAGCGGGCGTACGCGGCGCGCCGCCGCGGCGAGGCACCGGTGTGGGAACCGCTGCCGGTGCAGTACGCCGACTACACGCTGTGGCAGCGGGAGCTGCTGGGCGCGCAGGACGATCCGGACAGCCTCCTCAACGCGCAGCTCGCCTTCTGGAAGGACGCGCTGGCCGGACTGCCCGAGCAGCTGAACCTGCCCGCCGACCGGCCGCGCCCCGCGGTGAACACCTACCGGGGCGACGCCCTCGGCCTGCGCTTCGACCAGGCCGTGCACAAGGGCGTGGTGGCGCTGGCCCGGGACTGCGGTGTCAGTGTCTTCATGGTGTTGCAGGCGTCTCTGGCGGCACTGCTCACACGGCTGGGCGCGGGCACGGACATCGCGCTGGGGACACCCGTCGCGGGACGTACGGACCAGGCGCTGGACGAGCTGGTCGGGTTCTTCGTGAACACGCTGGTGCTGCGGACGGACACCTCCGGCGATCCGACGTTCCGTGAGCTGCTGGCACGGGTGCGGGAGGGGGACCTGGCGGCGTACGCGCACCAGGACCTGCCGTTCGAGCACCTGGTGGAGGTGCTCAATCCGCAGCGGTCCCTGTCGCACCACCCGCTCTTCCAGGTCATGCTCGCCCTCCAGAACGCCCCCGGCGGACAGCTGGAGCTGCCCGGAGCCGGCGAGCGGCCGGAGCACGCCGACGAGCACGGCGAGCGCGTCGGGACCTCCCGCTTCGACCTGTTCTTCAACGTCACCGAGACCTACGGTCCCCAGGGCGAGGTCAACGGCCTCGACCTGGTGGCCGAGTTCAGCACCGACCTGTTCGACCGCGCCACCGTCGAGTCGATCGGCCGGCGCTGGGAACGCCTCCTCCAGGCCCTGATCAGCGCGCCCGACGGCCGGATCGGGACCGCCGACGTGCTGTTCCCGGACGAGCGGCGCGCGCTGCTCGGCGACGTGAACGACGGTGACGCTCCGGCGCCCTGGGTGCCGCTCGGTGTGTCCGTGGAGCGGCGGGTGGCCCGGGAGCCGGGTGCCGTCGCCGTGGTGTGCGGGGACGAGCGGCTGACCTATGAGGAGCTGAACGCGCGGGCGAACCGGCTGGCCCGGGTGCTGCTGGAGCGCGGCGCGGGCCCCGACACGGTGGTCGCGCTCGCCCTGCCCCGCTCCGCCGACCTGGTCGTCGCCCTGCTGGCCACCGCCAAGACGCACGCCGCGTTCCAGCCGGTGGGCCCCGACTGGCCGCGGGAGTGGACCGAGGCCGCCCTCGCCGGCACGTCACCCGTCCTCGCCGTCACCGTGTCCGCGGCGGCGGCGGCCCTGCCGCAGGCGACCCCGAAGCTGACCCTGGACCACCCGGACCTGCTCGCCGACCTGCGCGCACGGCCGGCGCACGACCTCACGGACGCCGAGCGCCCCGCCTCCGGCACCGCCGCCCACGCCGTGTACGTCGTCCACGCCCCCGGGCCGCAGCACGCTCCGCTGTCCGTCGTCGTCCCCGGCACCCGCCTCGCACTGCCGGAGGCGACCCCGGCCGCCGGTGACGTACGGCCGCACCGGTCCGTCCTCACCACCGAGCCGGGCGTACGGGACCTGCTGGCCGCGCTCACCTCCGGGGCGACGCTCGACCTCGCCACGGCCGAGGAGCACGATCCGGCGGCGCTCGCGGCACGGCAGGACCTCGTCCGTGCCGAGGGCGGGACCCGCGCCTATGTGCTGGACGACCGGCTGCGGCCCGTGCCGCCCCAGGTGCCCGGCGAGCTGTACCTCGCCGGACCCGCGATGGCGCGCGGCTACGCCGGCCTGCCCGCCCTCACCGCCGCCCGCTTCGTGGCCGACCCGCACGGGGCGCCGGGGGCCCGGATGTTCCGCACCGGTGAGATCGCGCGCCGGGACGCCGACGGAACGCTGTACCGCCTCGGCCCCGTCGAGGAGCAGGCCGAGATCCGCGGAGTGCGCGTCGACACACCGGCCGTCGAGGCCGCCATGGACGCGTGCCCAGGAGTGCTGCGGTCCGCGCTCGCCGTCCGCACCGCCGGTTCCGGCGCGAAGGACACACCGGCCCGCGAGGACGCGCTGCTCGTCGGCTACGTCGTCCCCGCCCCCGGCGCGGTGATCGACCCGGTGGCCCTGCGGAGGCAGCTTCAGGAGCGGCTGCCGGACCCGATGGTCCCCGACGTGGTGCTCACGCTGGACACCCTGCCGGTGACCGCCTGGGGCACGCTCGACCGAGCGGCACTGCCGGCGCCGAGCTTCGGGCCCGCCCGGCAGCGCATCGCCCGGGCACCGCAGGAGGAGATCCTGTGCGAGTTGTTCGCGGACATCCTCGGCATACCCGAGGTCTCCGTGGACGACAGCTTCTTCGACCTGGGCGGCCACTCGCTGATGGGCATCCGCCTCACCTCGCGCATCCGGACCGTGCTCGGCGTCGAGCTGGGCGTGGGACACCTCTTCAAGGCGCCCACGGCCCGTGAGCTGGCGACCCTGATGAACGAGATGCGCGCCGGCACCGTCCGGCCCCCGCTGCTGCCGGCCGAGCGCGAGGACCCGCTGCCGCTGTCCTTCGCGCAGCGCCGCCTGTGGTTCCTCCAGCACATCGAGCCGGGCCTGACCGCGTACAACATCCCGCTCGTGCTGCGGCTGACCGGCCGCCTCGACGAGGAGGCCCTGCACCGGGCGCTGGACGACGTACTGGCCCGCCACGAGTCCCTGCGCACCGTCTTCCCCGAACGGGACGGCACCCCCCACCAGCTCGTCGTGGAGGCCGGCCGGGCGCGGATCGACTACACCGTGACCGACGTGGACCGGGAGGGACTCGACCCGGCGCTGTCCGCCGCCGCCGAGCGGGGATTCGACCTGGAGCGCGACCTCCCGGTCCGGGCCACGGTCTTCCGGCTGGGCCCCGACGAGCACGTTCTGCTGCTCGTGCTGCACCACATCGCGGGTGACGGCTGGTCCATGGGCCCGCTCACCCGCGACCTGGGACGGGCCTACGCAGCCCGCTGCCGGGGACAGCGGCCCGGCTGGGAACAGCTGCCCGTCCAGTACGCCGACTACACCCAGTGGCAGCAGCGGCTCCTGGGCGCGGGCGACGACGAGGACAGCCTGATCAGCAGCCAGCTGGCCTACTGGTCCGAGGCGCTGGACGGGCTCCCGGAGCAGATCGCGCTGCCGCTGACCAGGCCGCGCCCCGCCGTGAACTCCTATCGCGGCGACGTCACGGCCCTCGCGCTCGACGCCGCGCTGCACCGGGACCTGGCCGACCTCGCCCGGACGAGCGACACCAGCCTCTTCATGGTCCTCCAGGCCGGACTGGCCACGCTGCTGTCCCGGCTGGGCGCCGGCGACGACGTCCCGCTCGGCACCCCGGTCGCGGGCCGGATGGACGAAGCCCTGGACGACCTGGTCGGCTTCTTCGTCAACACCCTCGTGCTGCGCACCGACCTGACCGGCGACCCCACCTTCCGCGAACTGCTGGAACGGGTGCGGGAGGCCGACCTGGCGGCCTACGCCCACCAGGACCTGCCCTTCGAGTACCTCGTGGAACTGCTCAACCCGCAGCGCTCGCTCTCCCACCACCCGCTGT
Source organism: Streptomyces sp. NPDC029138 (assembly GCF_055564375.1). NCBI lineage: Bacteria > Bacillati > Actinomycetota > Actinomycetes > Kitasatosporales > Streptomycetaceae > Streptomyces > Streptomyces sp. NPDC029138. Next base: position 23,532 of record NZ_JBVHWM010000094.1, on the reverse strand, counting down.
TCCAGGTCTCCCTGGCGCTCCAGAACACGCCCCAGGGCGCCTTCGAACTCCCCGGCCTCCAGGTGGAGATGGCGACCGTCGAGGCCAGGTCCGCCAAGTTCGACCTGTCCTTCCAGCTCTACGAGCGCCGGACCCCGGACGGAGAGAGCGCCGGCATCCAGGGGGCGGTGGAGTACTCCACCGACGTGTTCGACCGGGCCACCGTCGACGCCCTCCTGGCGCGCTGGCGGAGCCTGATGGAGGCGCTGGTGGCCGCCCCCGACGAGCCCGTCAGCCGGATCGGGCGGCGCAGCGCCGCGGCGGGCCGGCCGGCCACCGCGCCGCCGGCCGGGAGCGTCGAGTTCGCCGAGATCACCGCGGCGGTCACCGCGCATCCCGAGGTCGTCGAGGCCGAGCTGGTCGTGCGCGAGGACGAGCCCGGGCAGCCGCGCCTGGTCGTCTACGCCTCTGCCGTCGAAGGACACGGGCTGGACGAAGACGCGCTCATGGACCACCTGCGGCTGCGCCTGCCCGACGCGCTGCTGCCGTCCTCGGCGGTCCTCTTCGAGCAGCCGCCGGCCGACGACGAGGACGACGAGACGTACGGCACGGCCGACGCGACCGGCGCCGCTACGGTCCGCCCGCCCGGCTCGCCGCGCGAAGAGCTGCTGTGCGCCGTGTTCGCCGAGGTCCTCGGACGGCCGGTGCCGAGCGTGGACGACGGATTCTTCGAACTCGGCGGACACTCCCTGCTCGCGGTACGCCTGGTGCGGCGCGTCCAGGAGACCCTGGGGGCACAGATCAGCGTGCTCGACCTGTTCGAGGCACCGACCGTGGCCGAGCTGGCCGTCAAGCTGGACCAGGGCACGGGCACCGATCCCCTCGGCGTGCTGCTGCCCCTGCGCCCGCGCGGCGACCGGCAGCCGGTCTTCTGCGTGCACCCGGGCTCCGGCGTGAGCTGGTCGTACGCGCGGCTCGCCCAGTACCTGCCGGCGGACCGGCCGCTGTACGCGCTCCAGGCGCGCGGCCTGACCGGCGGTGAACCGCGCCCGTCCGGCATCGAGGAGATGGCCGCGGACTACCTCCGGCAGATCCGGGCCGTGCAGCCCGAGGGCCCCTACCACCTGCTCGGCTGGTCCTTCGGCGGCGTCGTGGCCCACGCGATCGCCACGCGGCTCCAGCGGGAGGGGGAGAAGATCGGGATGCTGACCATCCTCGACGCCTACCCGCTGAGCGCCCTGGCCCGCGAGGTGCCGGTCCCCGACAAGCGGGAGATCGTCTCCGGCCTGCTGGCCTTCCTCGGACACCCGGTCGAGGAGGGCGCCCCGCTCGACTTCGCCGAAGCCGTGGAGATCATGCGCGGCCGGGGCAGCGCCCTCGCGGCTCTGGACGACCGGGCCATCGAGGGGGTCGTGGACACCTTCCACAACAACATCGTGCTCCAGCGCGCCTACGAACCGGAGGTGTTCCAGGGACCGGTCCGGCTGATCACGACCAGCGCGAACGCCCAGCAGAAGGACTGGCCCGGTCAGGACACCTGGCGGCCGTACGTGGACGGCGAACTGCGCGTCCACGACGTCGCCACCGAGCACGGCCGACTGCTGGAGGCGGAGGCGCTGGCCGCCTACGGCCCGGTCGTCGCGGCCGATCTGGACTGACGCCCACCTGCCTCCCCGACCGCCACGGTGGGCGCGCGCCGCGCCCACCGTCCGGACCGGAAGCCGTACCGAGAAGCCGTACCAGAACCCCGTACCGACAAGCCGTACCGAGAAAGAGGGAACGACATGACGAACCCGTTCGACGACCCGGACGCCACCTACCTCGTGCTCGTCAACGACGAGGGGCAGTACTCGCTCTGGCCCGCCTTCGCCGAGGTCCCGGCCGGCTGGACCGTCGCCCACGAACAGGACACCCGCCAGGTCTGCCTCGACTACATCGAGGCCAACTGGACGGACATGCGCCCCAAGAGCCTGATCGAGGCCATGGAAGGCTCCGCGAGCTGACGACGCCGTGGTGACCCGCACACCGGAGACAACGGCACGCGCTACTTCGAGGTAAAGCAATGGAAACCAGGTCCCGCCCATCCAGCACACCACCACGGTGGCTGCTCCGCCGTCCCAAGGAGGGTGCCGCTGCCCGCCTCTTCTGCCTGCCGTACTCCGGTGTCGGGGCGTCCATGTACGCGCGCTGGCCGCGGCGGATCGGCCCGGCCGAGGTCTGCCTGATCCAGCTTCCCGGCCGGGAGAACCGGGCGAAGGACCCCCACTACGGCACCTACGAGGCGCTCGCCGAGTCGCTGACCGAGGCCCTGGAGCCGTACCTCGACGTGCCCTTCGCCTTCTTCGGCCATTGCAGCTCGGCGCTCGCCGCCTTCGAGACCGCGCGGCAGCTCCACCGCAAGGGCATGCCGGTCCCGGACCGGCTCTTCATCTCCTCCCAGGTCGCGCCGCACGACGGGCCCTACGGCCGCTTCCTCGGCATGACCGACGACGAACTGGCGGCCGAACTCGCCGAACTGACCCGGGCGATGGGCGGCGAACCCGATCCCGAGATGATCCGGTTCGGGCTCGGTGTCATGCGTGCCGACGTCGAGGCGAACAAGCGGTACCGGCTCCCCGCCCCCGAGCCGCTGCCCAGCGGCATCACCGTGCTCGGCTGGAGGGACGACGCCGAAGTGGCGCCCGCCCTGATGACGGGTTGGCGGCAGTACGCCGACGACGTGCGCTTCACCACGCTCCAGGGCTCCCACCACAGCTTCCTCACCGCGCCCCTGGCGCTGCGGGCCGAACTCGAACTGGACCTCAAGACCGCCTTGGAGGGCAGGCAGTGACCGCCGACCCCACACCGGCCGCGCGGGCCGACGCCTCCAGCGTGCACGCGCTCTTCGCGGCACGGGCCGCGGCCACCCCCACCGCCGCGGCGGTGACCTGGCGCGACCTGACGCTCACCTACGAGGAACTCGACACCCGGGCCAACCGGCTGGCACACCACCTGCGGGCGCGGGGCGTACGGCTCGAAACCCCCGTGGCGCTGTACGTCGAGCGCTCCCTCGACCTCGTGATCGGCCTGCTCGGCATCCTCAAGGCCGGGGGCAGCTACCTGGCCCTGGACGCCACCATGCCGGCGGAACGGCAGCGCGCCGTCCTCGCCGACGCCGGCGTCACGACGATCCTCACGCAGGAGAGCCTGCTGCCCGTCGCCGCCGACGGCCTCGACGTCGTCCGCCTCGACCGGGACCGCGCCGAGGTGGACCGGATGCCCGGCACCGCCCCGGCCGTCGACGTCCACGGCGACACCATCGCCTACCTCGCGTACACCTCCGGCTCCACGGGCACCCCCAAGGGCGTCGCCGTCCCGCACCGCGCCGTCCTGCGGCTCGCCCTCGACCCGGACCACGTGTCCGTGGCGGCCGACGACGTCGTCCTCCAGTTCGCCTCGCCCGCCTTCGACGCGTCGACCTTCGAGATCTGGGTGCCGCTGCTGTGCGGGGCACGCCTCGCCGTGTATCCGGACTCCGGCGCCTCCCTCACCACCCTGGTGGACACGGTGCACCGCGAGGGGGTCACCGTGCTCTGGCTCACCGCGGGCCTCTTCCACCGGCTCACGGAGCGGCAGATCGCGAAGCTGTCCGGTGTGCGCCGACTGCTCGCCGGGGGCGACGTCCTCTCCGCCGCCCAGGTCGACCGGGTGCGGGCCCTGCTCCCGGACCTGCACGTCGTCAACGGGTACGGCCCCACCGAGAACACCACGTTCACCGCCTGCCACCTCGTCACCGACCCGCCCGGAGCCGGCGGCGTGCCCATCGGCCGTCCCGTCCTGAACACCGGCATCCGGATTCTGGACGACAAGCTGCGCCCCGTACCGGACGGCGAACCCGGAGAGCTGTACGCCACCGGCGAGGGCCTGGCCCGTGGCTACGCGCGGCGCCCCGCCGCCACCGCCGAGCGCTTCGTCGCGGACCTCTTCGCCGACCGCCCCGGCGCACGCATGTACCGGACCGGCGACCTGGTGCGCCGCCGTCCCGACGGCACGCTGGAGTTCCTCGGCCGCATCGACCAGCAGGTCAAGATCCGCGGCTTCCGCGTGGAGCCGGGCGAGACCGAGGCCGTGCTCACCGCGCAGCCCGGGGTGCGCGACGCCGTCGTCGTACCGCAGCCGGGCCCCGGCGGCGACCGCAAGCTCGTCGCCTTCTTCGTACCCGAGCGCGGCGCGCGGCCCTCCACGCTGGCCCTGCGGCGCCGGCTCGCCGAGATCCTGCCCGACTACGCCGTACCGGCCTCCTTCGTCCAGCTCGACGTGCTGCCGCTGACGGCCAACGGCAAGGTGGACCGGGCCGAGCTGGCCGACCGCGTCAGCGAGGAACGGCCCGAGGTCACCGCCGAGTTCACCCCGCCCGGCACCGCGCTGGAGACCGCGCTCGCCACCGTCTGGGCGGACCGGCTCGGCCTCACGGAGGTCGGCGCGCACGACGACTTCTTCGAACTGGGCGGCTACTCACTGGTGGGCATGCAGATCACCGCCGAGATCGCCGCCGAGTACGGGGTCTCCATCACCCCGCAGCGCTTCTACGAGAACGCCACCGTCGCGGGTCTCGCCCGGGCCGTCGAGGACCTCCTCGCCGACCGCCGCGGCGGAGAGGAGCAGCTGTGAGGATCACCGTCCCGCCGCAGCGGCCGGACGTCGACCTGGAGAAGATCGACCTCTTCGACCCCGGCCTGTACGCCGACGGCGACCCGCACCCGATCTGGAAGGTGATGCGCGCACAGGCACCCGTCCACCACCAGGTGCTCGCGGACGGCCGTGCCTTCTGGTCGGTCACCCGCTACGCCGACGCCTGCCGGGTGCTCGACGACCACACGTACTTCACCTCCCAGCGCGGCACCCTGCTCTCCGCCCTCGACGTCGGCGACCCGGCCGGCGGCAAGATGATGGCGGCCACCGACCCGCCCCGGCACTCCGCGATGCGGGACCCGCTGGCCCGCGCCCTGGCACCCAAGGCACTGGCGTCACGCGAGCACCACCTGCGGGCCGCCGTCCACGCCATGCTCGCCCCGGCGCTGACCGAGGACCGCTGGGATCTCGCCACGGCCGCCGCCGCGTTCCCCATGGCCTTCACCGGCGCCCTGATGGGCGTCCCGGAACAGGACTGGCCGCGGCTCACCCGGTGCACGACGATGGCCATCGCCCCGGACGACACCGAGTTCCAGGAGGGCGACAGCGCGACGACGCTGATGAGCGTCCACCACGAGCTGTTCGAGTACTTCGCCGGGGAGATCCGGGAACGCGCGGGTGACCCACCGGACGACCTGATCGGCTTCCTCATGACGATGAACGCCGGCGGCGAACCGCTCGACGTGCAGGAACTGGTCTACAACTGCTACAGCCTGCTCCTCGGGGCCAACGTCACCACCCCGCACGTCCTGACGGGCCTGTTCCTCGCCCTGATCGAGGACCCGGACAGCTTCCGCCGCTTGGCCGAAACCCCCTCCCTGATCCCGAGCGGGGTCGAGGAGGGGCTGCGCTGGTCGTCACCGGCCAACCACTTCATGCGGTACACCCTGCGGGACGTCACCCTCGCCGGACAGCACATCCCGGCGGGCTCCGCGGTGGCGGTCTGGCTGGGCTCCGCCAACCGCGACGAGTCGGTCTTCGAGGACCCGTACCGCTTCGACGTGGCACGCACCGGCAACCGGCACCTGGCGTTCGGTTACGGCAACCACTACTGCGTCGGCGCCTCGCTGGCCCGGATCACGCTGCGCATGCTCGTGAAGGAGATGTTCGCCCTGTTCGAGTCGATCGAGCTCGATGGGCCCGTGGAGCACCTGCGCTCCAACTTCGTGGCCGGAATCAAACACATGCCGGTGCGCACCAGGCTGCGCCCGGGTGCCGCCCAGACGTTGGCGGTGTGACGTGCCCGTACCTGGCACGGACGCCGCACTCGGCGATCCCACCACGGCGTTCCGGCAGGCCCGGGACGTCCTGCTGACCCACCACGACGACCACGAGCGGGCCTGCCGGGAGTTCTCCTGGCCCCGGCTCACCACCTTCAACTGGGCCCTCGACTGGTTCGACGTGGTGGCGCGCACGCCCGAGCGCCGCGATACGACCGCGCTGCGCGTGATGGACCTGGCGGCGGGCACCGGCGGCGACACGTCCCTGACGTACGCCGAGATGTCCGAGCGCTCCGGCCAGGTCGCCACCTGGCTGGCGGAGCTGGGCGTACGGCGGGGCGATCCGCTGCTGCTGATGCTGGACAACCGGGTGGACCTGTGGGTCACCCTGCTGGCCGCGATCAAGCTCGGCGCGGTCGTCGTCCCCGCCACCACCCTGCTCGGCGAGGACGACCTGAGCGTCCGCATGCGGCGGGCCGGCGTGCGGCACGTCGTGGCACGGGCCGCCGACACCCCGAAGTTCCGCCGCATCCCGGGAATCCGGACGAGGATCGTCAGCCTGTCCGCGACCGACGGCCGTGCCCCCGAGGGCTGGCACGACCTGGCCGCGGCCCGCCGGACCGGCTCCGCCTTCCGGCCCGAGGGGACGACCCTCGCCACGGACCCGCTGTTCCGGTACTTCACCTCCGGCACCACCTCCCGGCCGAAGCTGGTGCAGCACAGCCACGCCTCGTATCCCGTCGGCCAGCTGACGACCATGTACCTCGTCGGCCAGCGCCCCGGTGACACGCACACGACGATCGCCCAGCCCGGCTGGGCCAAGCACGCGTGCAGCATGGTCTTCGCACCATGGTCCGCCGAGGCGGGCGTACTGGCCCTCGCCCAGCCCCGCTTCGACGTCGAGGCGACACTCGACGCGCTGGTCAGGGGCGAGGTGACCACGTTCTGCGCGCCGCCGACCGTCTGGCGCATGATCGTGCAGCAGCCACTGGACCGGTGGAAGGTCGCACTGCGCGAGGCCGTCTCCGCCGGCGAACCGCTCAACGCGGAGATCATCGAGCGGATCAGGCGCGCCTGGGGCGTGACCGTCCGCGACGGCTACGGGCAGACGGAGGCCACCGGACTGGTGGGCAACCCACCGGGCGTCCCGGTCAAGCCCGGTTCGATGGGCCGCCCGCTGCCCGGCTACCGGGTCGAACTGCTCGGCCCGGACGGACTCCCCGCCGAGGAGGGCGAGATCTGCCTCGACGTCACCGAGCGCCCGCTGGGCCTGCTGACCGGTTACGCCGACGACGAGGGACAGCCGCTGGACCCCTGCACCGGGCAGTGGTACCGCACCGGGGACGTGGCCCAGCGGGACGCCGACGGCTACTACACCTACGTGGGGCGGCAGGACGACGTCTTCAAGTCCTCCGACTACCGCATCTCACCGTTCCAGCTGGAGAGCGTGCTGCTCCAGCACGAGAGCGTGGCCGAGGCCGCGGTGGTGCCCGCGGCCGACGAGAAGCGCCTGGCCGTGCCCAAGGCCTATGTGACCCTGGCCGCCACCGCCGAACCGTCGCGCGAGACGGCCACCGAGCTGTTCACCTTCCTGTCCACGCGCCTGGCTCCTTACCAGCGCATCCGCCGGATCGAGTTCGCGGAGCTGCCGAAGAACTCCTCGGGGAAGATCGAGCGCTCCGTGCTGAAGGCCTTCGAGACCTCGTCCGGGCAGCGGAAGGACACCGAGTTCCGCGAGGAAGACCTGCTGAACTGACGCCGTTCGCAGCAGGATTCACCACCCGTCGTACCCAACTGATCCACGAAATGAAGAGGGGGAACTCCGTGTTCCATCGCAAGGACGTAGTCTTCAAGAAGCCGTCGATCTTCCGGTCGGGAATCGAGGAGTACGCGGAGGCTCATTCGACGCCGCCGTCCGAGGAACTCAAGGAACTGCACGCCGACACCGAGCGGCTCTGCCCGGAATGGGCGGACATCGCGACGTCGTCGGCGCAGGTGTCCTTCCTGTCGATGCTGGCCGACATGGTCGGCGCCCGACGCGTCCTGGAGATCGGCACGTTCACCGGCCACGCCACCATCGGACTCGCCGCCGCGCTGCCGGACGACGGGGAACTCGTCACCGTCGACAGCTACGTGGCCGACGAGCGGGCGCGGGACCTCGCCCTCAAGGCCTTCGCGCGCAGCGCCCACGGCCACAAGATCAAGCTCGTGGAGGCCAGCGCGCTGGAGACCCTGCGCACCCTGGAGGGCTCCTTCGACTTCATATTCGTCGACGCGGACAAGCCGAACTACGCCCAGTACTTCGACACGATCCTCGAACGCGGGCTGCTCGCCGAGAACGGCATCCTCGCGATCGACAACACCCTGTGGGGCGGCATCGTCGTGGACTCGCTGACCCAGAAGTCCGAGGAGGCGGACCGGATTCTCGCCGCCGGGGACGAGGAGCAGGCCGTCAGCGGTGACGAGTGGCTCTCCACCATGCTCACCGAATGGGGCGCGTACGTGGTGGCCTTCAACGACAAGGTGGCCAAGGACCCGCGGGTGCGGGCCGTGATGCTGACGGTGAAGGACGGCATCACCCTGGTCCGGCACGCCCGCTGAGACCGCGCGGACATCGATGCCTCGGGCCCCGCGCGTGTGCGCGGGACCCGAGGCATCGGCATACCGGCCGGCCTACCAGCCGGGCGCCCGAAGCACCTCGAAGACCGCCGCCGTCCACAGATAGCCGATGCCCACCCCGATGGCGAGGATCAGGTCGCCCCGGTCGGCGCGCCCGCCGGCGAGCAGGTGATCGAGGCCCGCGAACTGGTCGCCCGCGCCGAGATGCCCGTAGTCCCGCGCCCAGGCGTAGACGGTGCGCTCCGGGTCGATGCCCAGCTGGGCGACGTAGGAGTACTCCACGATGGTCCGCCCGATGGCCGGGTGCACCACGAACGCCACCTCGTCCAGCTTGGTGTCGGCGTCGGCGAGCGCCTCGCGTACGACCAGCTCCAGGCTCTCGCCGGTCCGGGCGATGACCTCGTCGTAGCGGAACGGGTCGGCCAGCAGGTAGTCCCGGGTGCGGGTGCGCAGGTCGACGGGCCACTCGGCCGGGTCGGGGCCGGCGGACCAGCCACCCGTGCCCCGGTACACCGGCTCCAGCGCGGGCACGGAACGGGAGGCCGTCGACCGCAGGCGCGCGACACCCTCCCGGCGGGACAGCACGACGGCGGTGCCGGCGTCGCCGTACACCTGCTGGTTCTCGGTGCGCCAGCGGTCCACGTAGGGCAGCCGGAAGGCGTCGCCCGTGGTGATCAGCGCGGCGGTCGCGTCGGGCCGGGCGGTCAGCTGCGCGGCGGCCAGCTCCAGCGCGGCGAGGCCGCCGTTGGAGCCCTGCCGGACCTCGACCGCCGGACCGTGCCCGCCGACCGTCTCGCGCTGCACGTAGTGGGCCGGGGTCCAGAAGTCCCGCCCCTGGTAGCCCATGCATCCGTGCAGCACCCACGCGAAGTCCTCGGCGGCGTGCCCCGAGCGCTCCACCGCCCGGTGCCCCGCCCGCGCCGCCAGGACGGCCGGTGCCTCGTCCTCCCCGGCGGTCCGCACCGCGCGGATGCCGTTGGACGCGTGCTCCTCGGCGGAGTAGCGCCCCGCCGCGATCGCCTCCTCCGCGGTCTCCACGCGCTCGGGGAAGTACGTCCCGGAGCCCGCCAGATAGAGATGGTTCCAGCGCATGCCGACCTCCCGGGTCAGTGAGCGTTAGCGTTCAGCAGTTCGTGGACTGCGGTGACGATGTCGGCGGTGCCGATGACCGCCTGCTGCTCCAGCACCGGGGTCACGGGCTGTACGTCGGCGCAGGCGAGGTAGGACAGGCGGTGGGAGCCGGCCTGCCGGCCGACGAGGTCGGCGATGAGCCGCGGCGCGATCGACTGGCCCCGCGCCGCGGGGTCGACGAAGAGACCGTGTCCGGTGCGGGCCAGGGACGACTCCAGGGTGGCCCAGTCCGTCGAGAGGGTGTCGAGCGCCCGCAGGTCCACCACCTCGGCCGAGCGGCCGGCCGCGGCCAGCTCGTCGGCCGCCGCCCGCGCCCAGCCCACCCCGATGCCGTACGAGAAGACGCTGACGTCGGTGCCCTCACGGACGACCCGTGCGCCCTCCAGAGGCAGGCGGCGCGTGAAGTCGTCCTCGGAGAGTTCGAAGACCTCGTCGTAGAGCGACGCGAACTCGATCAGCAGCACCGGGTCGTCGCACCGCAGCGCGGAGTTCAGCGTGCCCAGATACTCCCGGGGGTCGGCCGGGGCGTACACGCGCCAGCCCGGGAAGGAGGTGAACAGGCCGGCCGGATTCAGTCCGTGCTGCGGTCCGTAGCCGCGCCCGATCGGCACCTTGGCCCGCACGATCACCGGCGCCTGTGCCGTGTTGCCGTACAGCGCGCGGATCACGCCGATGTGGTTGAACAACTGGTCGGCGGCTATCAGGGCGAAGCTGCCGTACATCAGCTCCACGACGGGGCGCACGCCGGCCATGGCGGCGCCGCAGGACATCCCCACGAAGCCGGCCTCGGAGATGGGCATGTTGACGATGCGCGAGCCGACCAGGCTCCGGTCGAGACGGCCCGCCTGCCACAGCAGACCGCCGGGGTTGGCCACCTCCTCACCGAGGAAGACCACGTCGGACGAGTGCCGCAGCGCGCCGGCGATGCCCTCCGCGATGGCGTTCCTGAAGGTCCACTTGGTGCGCGGCGCCTGCTCCCGCGTGCTCGTCCGATCCTCCCGCGCCTCCCGCCCGGGGCCGCGCAGCAGCGTGCGGGTGTCCAGGACCGGCGGGACCGTGCTCGGCGGGGGCGTGGCGTCGAAGGCCCGCTCCACGAACGCCGTCGCCGCCGCGCGGATCGCCTCGTTCTCCTCGGCCGTCAGCAGCCCGTGGGCCGCCAGCGTCCTCGGCAGCGAGGCCATGGGGTCGCGTTCCAGCCAGGCGTCCTCCTCGGCCGCGCTGCGGTACCCGACGGCGCTGCCCCGCTCGGGGCCCGTGTGGTCGAAGTGCCGGTACGTCTCCACCTCGATGATCGCGGGCCCCGCTCCGCGCCGCATCGAGGAGAGGAAGTCCTCGGCCGTCCGGTGCAGCCCGGCGTGGTCGCCGCCCTTGACGGCCGCGGCCCGCAGCCCGTGGGCGAGGCCCTGGGAGGCCAGCGGCAGGACGGCCGACGCGTCCTCGGGCCGGGTCGCCTCGGCGTAGCCGTTGTTCTCCACGACGATGAGGAGGGGCAGGTCCAGGACGCCCGCGAGGTTGGCCGTCTCGTGGAACGTGCCCTGGTTGACCGCGCCGTCGCCGATGAAGCAGACCGCGCAGGCGCCGGTGCCCCGGAGCCGGTTCGCGAACGCGAGCCCGGCGGCGAGGGGTATCCCGCCGCCGACGATGGCGCTCGACCCCATGAAGCCGACCTTCTCGTGGCGCAGGTGCATGGAGCCGCCCACGCCGTGGTTCACCCCGGTGGGGCGGCCCAGTATCTCGGCGAAGGCCGAGGTCAGCAGCTCCTGTGCGGCCGCGGGCGGGGCGTCCGTGAGGGGGTCCCAGGCGTCCGCGACCGTACGGGCCAGTCCCTGGGCCAGGAAGTGGTGGTGGGAGCGGTGGTTGCCGACCACCTGGTCGCCGTCCCGCAGGTGCCGGCAGACCGCCACGGCCACTCCCTCCTGGCCGATGGAGGTGTGCAGGGGACCGGAGACCTCGCCCCGGTCGGCGCACTGGAGCAGCCGCTGCTCGAAGGCGCGGATCGCGGCCATGTCGAAGAGCGTGCGCCGGAAGGCGGACCGCCCGATGTGCCGGAGGTCGGACGGCTCGCCGTGCTGGTGGGCGACGCGCCCCGAGGCCTCGATGTATTCGTTCCGCATAAGGATGACCTCACCCGTGGTGGCTGACGTGGATGGTGTGAAGAGGACCGAGCTCGGGGGTGGGTCGGTTCAGTCCTGGCGCAGTTGCTCGGCGATGTCCGCGACGAGAGCCTTCTCGCGCGGTACCAGGTAGAAGTGGTCGCCTTCGAAGACCCGGAGGCGGAAGCCGGCGGCGCTCACCGCGCTCCAGCCGTCCACGTCCGCCGTGGAGACCTCGGGGTCGGCGTCGCCGGCGTACGCGGCGATCGGGCTCTTGACGGTCCGGACCTCCCGTGGCTGGTAGCCGCGCACCAGGCCGTAGTCCGCGCGGATCGCGGGAAGGACCAGCTCGCGCAGGGCCGGGTCGTCCAGAACGGCGCCGCTGTTGCTGTCCAGCCGCCGTACGTCGGCGACCAGCGCCTCGTCGTCGTCGAGGTCGAAGTGGTAGGCGGGCAGCAGCTGGGGGGCGGGGCGGGCGGAGACCATGAGCCGGTGGAGCGTGAAGCCGTGCCGGGCCTCCAGGCGGACGGCCACCTCGTGGGCGACCGAGGCGCCCATGCTGTGCCCGAAGAAGGCCAGCGGCCGGTCCAGCAGCGGGGTCACCGCCTCGGCTATCGCGTCCGCGAGCGGCTCCATCGTGTCGATGAAGGGTTCGCCCAGGCGGTCCTCGCGGCCGGGGTAGCGCAGGGACAGCACCTCCACGTCGGCGGGGACCTGTTTCGGCCAGGTGCGGAAGAAGCTCGCGGTGCCGCCGGCGTGCGGGAAGCACAAGAGCCTGATCCGGGGGTCGCCGACCGGCAGGTGGCGTCGGATCCAGCGGCTGGCGGGGCCGGTCGGAACGGTCATGACAGGACTCCGGGAATCGGTGGGTTCCATGCGGATGCGGATGCGGATGCGGCTGCGGACACGGATACGGCTGCGGACATGGGCATGGACATGAACATGGACACGGCTGCGGCGCCGGGGCCGGCGATCAGTAGAGGAGGTCCAGCAGATCGGGCGTGTACAGATCCTCCGTCGCGCAGTCCCCGGCGACGGCGGCGAAGTAGCGCTCGGTGAACTCCGGCTTGCTCGCCACCGCCCGGAGCATGGCCAGCCGGTCCTTGCGCACGGTCAGCGCGGCGGTGAACAGCGTGCTCTGGTACCCGTCGACGAGCAGGTCCTCATGGCCGTCCGCGTACGTCCGCAGGGCCTCGTCCAGCCGCGCCGGTTCGCGCAGGTCCTCCCCGATCGCCCCGGCGAGTGCCTCGGCCTGGAGGAAGGCGTCGGTGATGCCCTTCGCGGTGATGGAGTCCTTGTGGTGGGCGGCGTCCCCCACCAGGGCCCAGCCGGGGCCCGCTGCCCTGCGGAAGAAGTTCCGCTGGTCTCCGCTGCCGTAGAACTTGTCCGCCCGCTCCAGGCCCGCCATCCGGTCGTACAGGGTGGGCGCGGTGGTCCGTACGGCGTCCAGGTAGGCCGTCTCGACATCCGCCCGCACCCGGTTGAACTCGGCCTGCGGGAAGTACGCGGCGACCAGGGTCAGTCCGTCGTTCGTCGGGATCACGCCGATCCAGCGGCCGGGCGCCTCGTGCAGCTCGAAGTGGTCGCAGACGCCTTCCCAGTAGGTGTAGTACGCGCAGGTCATGAGCGGGTCCTCGGTGACGAGGGGCGCCTTGACCGCCTCGGCCACCCGGGAGCGCATGCCGTCCGCGCCGACCACCAGCGCGGCGCGCTCCTCCACCACCGCGCCACCGGAGGTGCGGCAGCGCACGCCCACCACGCGGTCGTCCTCGAAGAGCATGTCCTCGACGGTGCAGCCCTCACGGAACTCCGCGCCCGCCGCGACGGCGGCACGCGCGAGGATCGTGTCGAGGTGGTGCCGCCGCGGGGCGTACGCGGCGCGCTGCCCGGCCACCGGCCAGGAGCAGCCGGAGAGTTCGACGTCGGCGACCCGGTAGGTGACCCGGTCCAGCGCCGGGGCTCCCGTCGCGACGACGTCGTCCAGCACGCCCCACTGGGCGAGCCGGGCGACACCTGGCTGATGGATGTAGAGGGTGGACAGCGTGTCCCGGGGGAACGTGGCCCGGTCGACCATCAGTACACGGTGACCCGCCCGTGCGAGCAGAAGGGCCGTCGAGGCGCCGGCGCATCGGGCGCCCACCACTATCGCGTCATACACGGCGTGCCGCCTTCGGATCCGATGGGATGAGTTCGCTGAGGTGCTGGAGCTGAGCTGCTGGAGCTGAGGTACTGGAACTGAGGCACTGGAGCTGAGGTGCTGGAGAGGCCGCGCAGAGGTCGGGCCGAGCGTGAGCCGGCGAGGGCCGCTCCGGACCCGGTCCGGCGGGGCGGTTCCCATTGAAGTTGATCATTTGCGCGAGGAGATCATCCTCCAGGGGGAGTTGACGGGGGTCAAGTCGCTTCGGCCGGTGTCGGCGTGACGACCCGGGCGCGGTCCACGGCCGCCCGCACCGCCTCGGCCACGTGGTCCGAGACGCCGTGACTCACCAGCGAGTCGATGCCCGCGGCCGTGATCCCGCCGGGCGTGACCAGGGACGCCCAGGGTTCGGCCGACGCGGGGCCCGCCTGCCGGAGGAGGGCGGCGGCGCATTCGAGGGCCTCCACCGTGAAGAGCAGGGCGTGCTCCGGTGCGACCCCGGCGGCGCTCGCCGCCTCGCGCACGCCGGTGGCCGCGAGGGCGAGGAACGCCGCTCCGCTGCCGAGGGTCGACGCGGCCGTGTCCTGCTGGGACTCCGGAAGGGGCACGAAGGTGCCGAGGGGCCGCAGCGCGGCCGTGACGTGCTCCAGGGCCTCGGCGGGGCCGGACGGCGGCGTGGAGACGGCCAGCACCCCGGACTTCTCCAGCGCCGCGACATTGGTGGCCACGCGGAACGCGTGCACCGGCGTGGGGTCCGCGACCGACGTCAGCCGTGCCAGCGAGTAGCCCGCCACGAACGAGACGACGTACCGGGCCGGCTCGGCCACCCGCAGCGCCTCGGCCAGGACGGCGTCGGCCTGGTCCGGGCGTACGGCGAGGACCAGGATGTCCGCCCCCGAGGCCGCCTCTGCGTTGTCCACGCCGGTCGCGATCCCGTGCGCGGCGGCGAGTTCCGCCGCGCGGGAGCGGGAGCGGGTCGTGGCCCGGAGACGGGAGGGAGGATGTCCGCCGGCGAGGAGCCGGGCCACCACGGTTGTGCCGATGTGGCCCGCTCCGAGAACCGCGACAAGCGGAACCTGATCCTCGGTAAACGGAATATGATGATCCGTAAGTATGCGCGGTGTCCCCGACATTGATCCCCCATCAGTTGTCGTCAGAGTCTCCCACGACCGTGAAGCGGGACCGGCGCAGGAGGTAGGCTCGTCGGCGAAACAGGGTGGTCCAGCAGGGGGAGTTCGCCGGTGACGACGTACCGGGAAAAGATGCTCGCGGGTGAACTCTTCGTCTACGGCGACGAACAGCTGGCGGAAGACCGCCTTTCCGCGGCGCTTCTCGTCGAGCGGTACAACGCGACCAGTGTGGGTGACCCGGGCGGGCGCCGGAAGATTCTCCAGGAACTCCTCGGCTCCGTGGGCGAGGACATCGAGGTGCGTTCCCCGTTCCACTGCCTGTACGGCCGGAACATCTCCCTCGGCGACGGCGTGTTCGTGAATTTCGGCGGCGTGTTCCTGGACACGGCCCCCATCCGCATCGGTGCCCGGACACTGATCGGCCCGAACGTGCAGCTGCTCACCGCGACCCACCCGCTGGAACCCGGTCTGCGCCGGCAGGGGTACGAGTTCGGCGAGGAGATCGTCGTCGGCGGCAACGTCTGGATCGGCGGCGGTGCCATCCTCTGCCCCGGCGTGACCATCGGCGACGACGCGGTGGTGGGAGCCGGCAGCGTGGTCACCCGGGACGTGCCGCCCGGTGTCCTCGTGTACGGGAACCCCGCGCGGGTCGTGGGCCCGTTGCCGTCGGGGGACGATCCCGACGCCTGGTCCCTGCGGCCGGCGCGCGACGACGCCCCTCCCTTCCCCTCGGCTTGAGCGCCACGGGGCCGGCCGTGCTTGACTCGGTCCCCTGACAGAGAACGTGAACGACCCGGAGGTAGAGGGGCACCATGAAATTCCGAGTGGAGCGCGACGAGATCGTGGAGGCGACGGCGTGGGCGGCGCGCAGTCTGGCCTCCAGGCCGGCGGTGCCGATCCTCGCCGGCATTCTGCTGAAGGTCGACGAGAGGCTGACGCTCTCGGGCTACGACTACGAGGTCTCCACCCGCGCGGAAGTCGACGTCGAGGTCATCGAGGCCGGCACCGCCCTGGTCTCCGGCCGTCTGCTGGCCGAGATCATGCGGAGCATGCCGCCGGGCGTCATCGAGCTGGTGGGCGACGCGACCAAGGTCATGGTCGAGGGGAGCGGCACCCGCTTCACCCTCCAGACGCTGCCGGTCGAGGACTACCCTGCCCTGCCGGTCGTACCGGGCCTGGCGGGTACGGTCGCCGGTGACGCCTTCAGCGCCGCGGTCGCGCACGTCTCGCTCGCCGCCTCGCGCGACGAGTCGGTCCCCATCCTCACCGGCCTCCACCTGGAGGCCAAGGGCGATGTGCTCACCCTGGCCTGCACCGACCGCTACCGCATCGCCATGCGGGAGCTGAAGTGGAACCCCGTCGATCCCGACGTGTCGCTCAGCGCCGTCGTACCGGCCAAGTCGATCGCGCAGACCGCCAAGTCCATGCCGTCCGGGGCCGCCATCTCGCTCAGCCTCGGCGGGAACAGCGAGTCCGGCGGGGCCGAGACCATCGGATTCGAGTTCCAGGGCCGACGGGCCACCTCGCGCCTCATCGGCGCCGAGTTCATCAACTACCGGCAGCGGCTGCCCCGCGAGTTCGCCACCCGCGCCGCCGTGCGCACCGCGCCGTTCATGGACGCCATCAAGCGGGTGTCGCTGGTGGCCAACCGGAACTCCCCGGTGCGGCTGAGCTTCCAGGGCGGTGAGGTGATCCTGGAGGCGGCGACCGGCGACGAGGCCCAGGCCATGGCGTCGATGGACGCGCACATCGACGGCGAGGACATCACCATCGCCTTCAACCCGCAGTTCCTCCTCGACGCGCTCAGCGCCGTCGAGACCGAGGTGGCCGTGCTCAACTGCCAGGCCCCGCTGAAGTCGGCCGTGCTGACCGGGCGGACCGCCGAGGGCGAGGACGTGGCGGACTACCAGTGCGTCATCATGCCGGTCCGGATGTCCTACTAGAAATCCGGATGTCCTACTAGAAACCGGAGCCCCTGGAACATGACCAGCAGTCAGGAACCCAAACCGCAGAGCGACCCGGCACACTTCTTCTCGACCGACATCCGGGTCGGCCGGGTCGTGTCGGTGGAACCCTTCCCGGAGGCGCGCAGGCCCGCCTACAAACTCCGCGTCGACTTCGGCCCGTTGGTGGGAGAGCTGTCGACCAGCGCGCAGGTGACCGACTATCCGGCGGACGAACTGAAGGACCGTCTGGTGGTGGGCGTCGTCAATCTCGGCAGAAAGCGCATCGCCGGATTCGCCAGCGAATTCCTGCTTCTGGGGTCGTACGGCAAGGACGGAAAGGTCCTCCTGCTGTCTCCTGATCCAGGGGCCGGCCCGGGTGACGTCGTCGGCTGATCTCTCGGCATCGAGTGGCGGACTGGGGCCTGTCAAAAGGAAATTGACTGCATATCAGGCCCCATGATCGCTTACTTGACGACCGGTGGATATGCCAAGATGGTCCTGTCGCACAAGAGTGCGGAAGATGCCGGGCGTGACGGGGGAGGCGCGCGGCGGCGGGGGCGCACCCGGTGACGCCTGCTCTCCCTCGGCCCCTTGGCTCGTCCTTCGCGGCGCGAGCCAGGAAGCAAAGGAGTGTCAGTGGCGTATCCGGATGCGAACGAATTCGATGTCGTCGTCGTGGGCGGTGGCCCCGCGGGGTCGTCCGCCGCGGTGACGATGGCCCGCAGAGGACTCTCCGTCCTCGTCCTGGAGCGTGCGGCGTTCCCTCGGTTCCACATCGGTGAGTCCATGCTCACCTACACGTCCGCGATGCTGGACAAGCTCGGTGTGACCGAGAAGGTTAAGGCCGAGGGCTTCCCGGTCAAGACGGGCGCCGAGTTCTGTCACACCGGCGAGGGCTTCCACCGGGTCGACTTCACCGACCAGGGAGCGGGCCGCGCCCTGACCACCTTTCAGCTGGAGCGCGAGGACTTCGACGTGATCCTGCTGGACCACGCCGCCGAGTGCGGGGCCACGGTCGTCCAGGAGGCGCGGGTCACCAAGGTCGACATGGAGGGCGACCGGGTCGTCGGCGTCACCTACACCGCCCAGGGCACCGAGCGCAGTGTCCGGGCGCGCCGGGTGATCGACGCCAGCGGTCGCGCCGGCCTCATCACCAAGAGCGTGCTGCGCAGCCGCAAGTACCCCCAGTCCACCCGGACGGTCGCCGTCTTCCGCCACTTCATCGGCGTCGACGAGGCGACCAACCCGGGTGTCGAGGGCGACATCCAGGTCGGCGCCCACGCGGACGGCTGGCTGTGGGCGATACCCGTGCGAAAGGACAAGCTCAGCGTCGGCACCGTGACCCCGGCGAGCACGCTCCAGAGCGCCGAGTCGCCCGACGCCCTGTTCGAGGAGCACGTCAGCCGCGTCCCCCGCATCCGGCAGCGCATCGAGGGCGCCGAGTACACCGAGACGCTCGTCGAGAGCGAGTTCACCTACTACTCCGACCAGGTCGCGGGACCCGGCTTCTTCGTCGTCGGCGACGCGGGCGCCTTCGCCAACCCGATCTTCTCCGCCGGCGTCTACCTCGCGCTCGTCACCGGCACCCGCGCCGGTGAGCTGACCGCCGAGCTGCTGAGCGGCGAGCGGGAGGAGAAGCCCACCGTCGACGAGTACGAGCGCTTCTACAAGACGGGCTACGACACCTACACCCGGCTGATCCACGGCTTCTACAGCCACGACTACAACCTGGGCAGGTTCCTCAAGAGCACGGGCGCCCGCGTGGCCCCCATGTGGGTCGCCCGGCTCCTCGGCGGGGACTTCTGGAGCGAGAAGAACCCGCTGGGCCGCCACCTGCGCGAACTGCCCGACAACAACACCTTCTCCCCGTACGAGCCGATGTACGGGTGCCCGGTCTACCCCGAGCTCGACTCCGCCGAGCCGGCCGACACCAAGCTGAACGAGCCGCTGACCACCGCGCTCGACTGATCCGAGGCCCAGGGCCCTTCCGTGGGCCGTGACGGCGCCGGCGCTCCACAGCGCTGGCGCCGCTTCGTACGCATGCCCTCGCGCGGCGACGCGGAGGGGCCGATCGTCTAGGGGAACGAGAACCAGGATGTCCGAATCGCGGAGCACCTCGCACTCGCTGCTGGCAGCGCAGACTGGTATCTGGATGGGGCAGTCCCTCGATCCATCGAGCCCCGCCTACCTCTGGGGCAACTACCTGGAGCTGCACGGCGCGATCGACGTGCCCCTGTTCCAGGCGGTCGTGGCCCGCGTGGTCGCCGAGACCGAGACACTGCACGCGCGGTTCGTGGACGGCCCCGACGGGCCGCGTCAGATATTCGTCGCGCCCACCGACTGGACCCTGCCCGTCGTCGACGTGAGCGACGAGCCCGACCCGCTGCGGACCGTCGACGCCTGGGTGCGCGACGACCTGGCCGCCGCACCGGACCTGCGCGACGGGCGTCCCTTCCGCCAGGTGCTCTTCCGTGCCGCGCCCGACCGGTTCTTCTGGTACCAGAGCTACCACCACATCGTGCTCGACGCCTACGGATCCGCCCTGATCAACCGCCGGGTGGCCGACCTCTACAGCGCCCTGCGGGCAGGCGCCGAGGCGTCCCCGGACAGCCCGTTCGGTTCCATGGCCGCGCTCCTCGCCGAGGAGCGGTCCTACCTCGCCTCCCCGCAGCACCGAGCGGACCAGGAGTTCTGGAGCGGGCGTTTCGCCGACCGGCCCGAGCAGATCAGCCTCACCCGCGCGTCCGCGGAGCCGCAGAACCGCTTCGTCCGCTACCGCCACGAGATGACCGCCGCCGCCACCCGGTCGCTGGCACAGGCCGCCGATGCGTTCGGCACCCGCCCGTCACGCCTGCTGATCGCCTCCACCGCCCTCTACCTGAGCCGCCTCACGGGCAGCCGGGACGTCGTCCTCGGCCTGCCGGTCGCCGCGCGTCTCGACCCGGAGGCCCGGCGCACCCCCGCCATGACGGCCAACGTCGTGCCCCTGCGCCTCACCGTGCACCCGGCCATGACCGCCGCCGAACTCGTCGCCCAGGTCTCCGACGAGCTGAGGTCCGCGCTGCGCCACCAGCGGCGCCGCGGCGAGGACATCCGACGCGACCTCCAGCTGCCCGGCGCCCCGCGGCGTTTCTTCGGCCCCCTCCTCAACGTCATGCGCTTCGAGGCGCTGCGGTTCGGCGAGTGCGCCAGCACCATGCACAATCCCGCGGCCCCGCTGCTCGAAGACCTGTCGATCGTCGCCTACGACCGCCCCGACGCCGAGGGCCTGCGGATCGACGTCAACGGCAACCCGCGGCTGTACACCGCCGACGACCTCCACGCGCACGGCCCCCGGCTCATCACCACCCTGCGCACCCTCGCGGACCATCCCGACCGACCGACGGGCCGCCTGGACGTGATGCCCGCCGACGAACTCGGCCGGGTGCTGCCCTCGGCGGCCCCCGAGCCCCGCGCGGCCACCCCGCGCACCCTCCCGGGGACCTACGCCGCCGCGCCCCGCGACCCCTCGGCCACGGCCGTGGTCTGCGGCGACACCACGCTGACGTACGCCGACCTCGACGCCCGGACCAACCGGCTGGCCCGGCTCCTGATCGCGGCGGGCGTGGGCCCGGAAACGGTGGTGGCCCTCGCACTGCCCCGGTCGGTGGAGACCGTCGTCGCGGCGCTCGCCGTGAGCAAGGCAGGCGGCGCGTACCTGCCCATCGACCCGTCCCTGCCCGCGGACCGGATCGCCTTCATGGCCGCCGACACCCGGCCCGTCGTGGGACTCGCCCTGTCCGCCACGCGGGACTCCCTTCCCGCCGGCCTGCCGGTGCTCGTCCTGGACGATCCCGGGACCGTGGAGCGGACGGCGGCCCTCGACCCCGCCGACATCCGCGACGAGGAGCGGCGCGGGGTGCTGCGGCCCGAGCACCCGGCGTACATCATCTACACCTCGGGTTCCACCGGAACACCCAAGGGCGTCGTCGTCTCCCACTACAACGTGCGGCGGCTCTTCACCGTCACCGCGCGGCAGTTCGCCTTCGGCCCCGACGACGTGTGGACGCTGTTCCACTCCTACGCCTTCGACTTCTCCGTCTGGGAGATGTGGGGCGCGCTCCTGCACGGCGCACGGGTGGTCGTCGTGCCCTTCGACGTGAGCCGGTCGCCCGACGACTTCCTGCGGCTCCTCGCCGACCAGCGGGTCACGGTGCTCAACCAGACCCCGTCGGCCTTCTACCAGCTCATCGAGGCGGGCGGCCGGCACCCGGAGGCGGAGGGCCGGCTCGCGCTGCGCTGGGTCGTGTTCGGCGGCGAGGCCCTGGAACCCGCCCGGCTCGCCGGATGGTTCGCCCGGCGCGGCGACACCGCGCCCACGCTGGTGAACATGTACGGCATCACCGAGACGACCGTGCACGTCACCCGGCTGCCGCTCGTCGCCGCCGACGCCACCGGCCCCGAGCCGTCCCGGAGCCCCATCGGCGCCGCGCTGCCCGATCTGTCCCTGTACGTACTGGACGGCGCGCTGCGTCCGGTGCCGGTGGGCGAGACGGGTGAGCTGTACGTGTCCGGCGACGGTGTGGCACGCGGCTACGCCGATCGGCGGGGCCTGACGGCGGAGCGGTTCGTGGCCGACCCGTACGGCCCGGCGGGCGCGCGCATGTACCGCACCGGTGACGTCGTGCGCCGGCGCGCGGACGGCGGGCTGGAGTATCTGGGGCGTGCGGACGACCAGGTCAAGATCCGTGGCTTCCGCATCGAGCTGGGTGAGATCGAGGCGGTGCTGGCCCGGCACACCGGCGTCCGGGGCGCGGTCGTCCTGGCGCGGGAGGACACGCCGGGTGAGGTACGGCTGGTCGCCTATGTGATCCCCGAGGAGGGGGCCGAGGCCGACCCCCGCGAGCTGCGCGGCTTCGTCGGGGAGCGGCTGCCGGAGTACATGGTCCCGGCGGCCGTCGTCCTCCTCGACGCCTTCCCGCTGACCTCGAACGGCAAGGTGGACCGGCGGGCGCTGCCCGAGCCGCGTTTCACCACGGCCGACCGCCGCCGGGCGCGCAGCCCGCGCGAGGAGATCCTGTGCGAGCTGTTCGCCGAGGTGCTCGGCGTGCCCTCGGTCGGCGTGGAGGACAACTTCTTCGACCTGGGCGGGCACTCGCTGCTGGGCACGCAGCTGATCAGCCGCATCCGGGCCGTGCTCGGCGCCGAGGTCTCGATCCGCGCCCTGTTCGAGGCCCCGACCGTGGAAGGGCTGGCCCAGCGGCTCGACACCGGGACGCAGGCCCGTCCGCCCGTGGCCCGTGGGACACGCCCCGAAGTGCTGCCGCTGTCCTTCGCCCAGCGACGCCTGTGGTTCCTGCACCGCCTGGAAGGCATCAGCGCCACCTACAACATGGTCACCGCCGTCCGGCTCTCCGGGGCGCTCGACGTCAAGGCGCTGCGGACGGCCCTCGGTGACGTGGTGGCCCGGCACGAGAGCCTGCGCACCGTCTTCCCCGAGGTCGACGGGGTGCCCTGTCAGCTGATCCTCGACCCGGCCGAGGCCGGGGACCGGGTCGCGTTCTCGGTCACGGACGTGACGCCGGAGGAAGAGGCCACCGCACTGGCGGCCTCCGCCCGGCACGGCTTCGACCTGGAGCGTGAACTCCCGCTGCGCGCCGAGGTGTTCGCACTGGGCCCGCGGGAAAACGTGCTGTTGCTGGTGCTGCATCACATCGCGGGAGACGGCTGGTCGATGGGCCCGCTCACCCGGGACCTGGCGCAGGCGTACGGCGCGCGGTGCCGGGACGAGGCGCCGGTGTGGGAGCCGCTGCCGGTGCAGTACGCGGACTACACGCTGTGGCAGCGCGACTTGCTGGGCGCGCAGGACGACCCGGACAGCCTGCTCAGCACCCAGCTCGCCTTCTGGAAGGAGGCACTGGCCGGACTGCCCGAGCAGCACTCCCTACCCACCGACCGCCCCCGCCCCGAGGTGAACTCCTACCGGGGCGACGGCCTGGAGACCCGCTTCGACGCCGCCGTCCACCAGGGCGTCGCGGACCTGGCCCGCCGGTGCGGTGTCAGCGTGTTCATGGTGTTGCAGGCGTCGCTGGCGGCCCTGTTCACACGTCTCGGCGCGGGCACGGACATTGCGCTGGGCACCCCGGTCGCGGGGCGCACCGACCAGGCCTTCGACGACCTCGTCGGCTACTTCGTCAACACCCTCGTGCTGCGCACCGACACCTCCGGCGACCCGACGTTCCGTGACCTGCTGGAGCGGGTGCGGGAAGCCGACCTGGCCGCGTACGCCCACCAGGACGTGCCGCTGGAGAACGTGGTCGAGGTCCTCAACCCGCAGCGGTCCCTCGCCTACCACCCCCTCTTCCAGATCATGCTGGTGCTCCAGAGCGCCACCGGCGAACTGGCCGTGTTCGACGGCCTGCGGACCCGGTACCGCCCGATGGGCAGCGGTGGCTCCCGCTTCGACATGGCCCTGAGCCTCTCCGAGACCCGCGACGCGGACGGCGGCCCGGCCGGCCTGGACGTGGTCGTGGAGTTCGCCACGGATCTGTTCGACCGGGCGTCGGTGGAGTCTTTGGTGGCGCGTTGGGGTCGGCTGTTGGAGGCGTTCGTCGCGGCTCCGGACTG
>NZ_JBVHWM010000093.1:0-33013 GCF_055564375.1 Streptomyces sp. NPDC029138 | reverse complement strand
CCGAAACACAGGGTGACGATCATGTCCAGGTCGACGTCCTCCCGCACGGCGCCGCGGCGCTGTAGCGAGACGAGCGTCATCAGCAGTTCCTCGCAACGAGGCCGTACGCCGTGCTCCCGCAACTGCTCCAGCAGGCCCGGCACCCGCTCCACCTCGGCCATGAAGTTGCCGTGCAGGGCCATGGCCCGCTCGTTGTGATAGCGAGGGTCGAGACGGCGCACCGCCTCCACCAGCGCCTCGCGCGGAGCCAACTGGTCCATGTCCAGCGAAGGGTAGGCCTCGCGCTGCTTGCGCAGTCCGTATTCCAGGGCGTCGATGACGAGGTCGTACTTGTTCGCCCAACGCCGGTAGAGGGTCGGCCGGGTGACGCCGGCGTCCGCGACGATGTCCCCGATCGTCATGGACGCGTAACCATCGGTGGCCAGCCGCTTGCGCGTGGCCTGGATGATCGCCTCCTCGATCGCCGGATCCCGGGGCCGGCCACTGGCGGGTGCCGCCTGCTCCGCGCCCGAACGCTCCCCGCGCCCGCCGGCTCGCCCCTCGGAACGCGTTGTCCTCGCCTTCGCCATCTCATCCCTTCCCGACACACAGGGCCAGTCGGAGCCGGGTAGCGCATCCGCTCCCCGCCGCACCAGCACCCTACGCGAAGTCGGGGACCATCCCCGGGGCCGACGGGGACGTACGGCGCACGGGACAGGGGCCGCTTGCTTTCAGCTCCTGATGGAACTGAACCGCCTCCGGGGTCACGTGAACCACGGAGGGGGTGATGTCATCGAACACGAGTGAGCACGACCGTCCGGCGTACCCGCCGCAGGTGGCACGGCGGGTACGGGCTCAGTCCAACATGCCGTACGTCAGGCAGGGATCGCCCCGTGTGGGGCGCTCAGATGGGGCAGGCCGCGCGCCAGGTGGGTCAGGCGAGGCCGGCCTTCAGGGCGGCGGCGACCTGAACGACGCGCTCGGCCTGGTGACGGGCCGCGTTGCGGGTCTGCTCGCCGACCGGGTTGTTGCCCTGGGCGTCGACGTGCGACGTACCGTACGGGTTGCCGTCGACGAACTTGACGGGGTCGGTGTAGCCGGGGGACACGATGATCCCGCCGAAGTGGTGGATGGAGTTGTACAGGGCGAGCAGCGTGGACTCCTGGCCGCCGTGCGCCGTGGCGGTGGTCACGAAGCCGCTGTAGACCTTGTTGGCCAGCTTGCCCTGGGCCCACAGGCCGCCGAGGGTGTCGATGAACTGCTTCAGCTGGGACGAGATGTTGCCGAAGCGGGTGGGGGTGCCGAAGACGATCGCGTCCGCCCACTCGACGTCGGCGGTCGTGGCCACGGGGACGCCCGCGCTTTCCGCGGCGTGGGCGGCCCACGCCTCGTTGGAGGCGATGGCGGCCTCCGGAGCCAGCTCGGCGGCCTTCAGCAGGCGCACCTCGGCGCCCGCCTTCTGGGCAGCCTCCGAGATCTCCTTGGCGATTTCGGCCGAGAAGCCGGTGGAGGAGTAGTAGATGACGGCGAGGCGGACGGGGGTGGTCATGGAGTCGTCTCCGATCCTGAGGATGCGTGTGATGCGCCGTGGCGGACGCAGTCCACCTGGGCTACAGGTGCCGTGCGGGCGCGCTGTCCGACGCTGTAGATGAATGTTAAACCACTTCGTTCAATCGTCAACCACACGCCGCGGGATCACACAGGCGCCACAGCGGTTCGCTTTCGCCTGCGCTCAGGACCGGTCCTCCGCCGGCACAGGCCACATGCTCGCCTTGTCGCGGCGCCGGTCGAAGCAGGCCGTCCGTGCCGACGCCAAATGTGAACGGGTTCACCGGGGGGTACGTTCCGACCGGGCCGGGATTTGTTCCCCGCCCTATCGCCCCTTCACGAACCGTGCCCGCTCGGTCGGCGCCAGCCGTTCCGTCGCACAGCGCACGGTGACGCGCGGCAGCTCGTCGAGATGCCGGTCGAGGAAGGCCACCATGAGCGGCCCGTCCCGACGGCCGATCTCCCGCAGCATCCAGCCGAGCGCCTTGTGGATCAAAGGTTCCGGATCCTGCCGCAACGTCAAGGCCAGGCGGAGCGTCGGCTCGAAGCGTCCCTCGCGGATCAACGCCAGCGTGGCGACTACCGCGATCCGACGGTCCCACAGCCACGATGACGCGGCCAGTTCGTCCAGGACCCGCAGATCCCCCTCCAACAGCCACGGCCCGAGTACGACATGCGCGGAACCGTCAACGAGGTCCCAGTTGTCCACGCAGTCGGTACGCGCCAGATAGAAGTCGAGCAGTGCCCGGCGGTCTGCGCGGCGCGCCGTGCGCACCTGCTCGGCCAGGACCAGCAGCCCGGCGAACCGCTCCTCGTGGACACGGCTGTGCAGCAGTGCGTCCACATCGTCGAGGGAGAGGCCGCAGTAGGAACGCGCCAGCTTGCGCAGCACCGGCACGCGTACGCCGAGCAGTTCGTCGTCCTCCACACGGCTGAGCACCCGCTCCTGTTGCACCCGCACAGCCGGTTCCGCCAGATCCCGCAACTCCGCCCGTAAATCCTTGAGCGAAACCATCGTCATGACGGCGGACGCTAGCGCAGGACGCCCCCATGCGCCGCCGAGCCCCCCTCGAAGGAGCGGCTGGCCGACTTCGTCGCGGCCGACATCCCCGTAGTGGACCGACTCTCATGCGAGGACTATTTCTTCGTCGCAGGTCAAAGGGCCCACCTCGCATCAGCGAGGTGGGCGCTTGATCATGTTCTGTGCTCGCCTGCCCCACTCAAGGTTGCGAGGCATGCGGGCCAGAGTAGCCTGGAGTTGATCGACGCCACCCGGTTCTGGAGGTAGGCGATGTTGATCCGATTGCTGCGGCTCCGAATGCCGCGTGGCCTTGTCCTTCTCGGCGGCGGCCGTCTGATCCGCGGTTTCAGCGGCGGCGACTACGACGGTCACGGACATCAGTCCTGACACCGTGCACCGGGGCATGGGAGGTGGTGCGGTGACACCGGACCCCGACGCCCTGGTGGCCATGACACGGATTCTCTCACCGCACTGCCGCGTCGCCAGGCTGCCCGGAGGGGCGCTCATCGCCGACTGGAAGCGGACGCGATTTCTCGGAATGACGACGGCGGACGTCGAGAAGTTCGCCGACGAAAGCTCCGAGGAACGCGCGGAACTCGTCACCGGTCTGGTTCGAGCCGGATGCGCGCCGGCCCGCCGGCCGGCGGCTACGGGCGCCCAGCTCGGACTCTGGCTGCGCAGCGGGCACCTGCTGATCCGGACGCTCGGCTTCGGACGCGTCCTTCGGCTCCTGCCCTTGGTCGCCCCTCAGTACGCCCGAACGGACACCCCTTCCGCGGCGGACGTCGAGCGATTGAAACGAGCGGTTCAAGCAGTCAGCCGGAGAAGCTGGTTCGTCAACGGCGACTGCAAGACCGAGGCGCTCACGGCCTTCGTCCTGTTGCGGCGGCGCGGCTTCAAGGCCGTACTGCACGTGGGTGTGCGCGAGCACCCGTTCGCCATGCACGCCTGGACGTCTGCGGCCGGCCTGAGCATCCCGGACGCCGATCCGCGAGGGCACGCCTTCACACCGGTCCTCTCGATCGGCTGCTGAGGGCGTCGGCATGGAAGCGCTCCGAGTCGGGTTCGCCGGGGACGCACCCGAACTCCGGACGGCCGAGGCCATGGTCCGGCAAGGACTCGTGACGACGGTGTCCTCACCAGCCGGTACCGCGGCGGTCGTCGGCTGGGTCGGCTCGGTCCGCGACCGCCTGGCGGGCGCACACGCTCTCCTCGCCGCCTTCGCCCGGCCGGGATCCGAACCGCCGCTGCCCACCGGCGACTTCGCGGCTGTCCTGATGTACCACGACCGCGTCCTGCTGATGCGGGACGATCAGGCGCGCATCCCCTTGTTCTTCAGGGAGTCCGATGGCCGGGTGAGCGCGGCGAGTACCTCGGCGCGCAGCCTGGGCAGCGCCGCGGAGCTGGAACGCCGCTACTTCTGCCGGTATCTGACCGGGAACCTGGCACAACCGCACACGGAACTGACCCCCTTCGCCGGGGTGCACCGGATCCTCGGCGGTGAGGTGGTGGAACTCTCCGTCACCGGGCGGATGCGCGGCCGGCGACTGAGCCGCACCGGGCGCACCGGGCGCACTGACGGTCCGCCCGTACCGGTGACAGACGGATCCGGTCCCGGGCAGCAGCTGCGCCGCGCGCTCGAGCACGCTGTCGGGCGCCGCCTCGGCCGGACGATCGCCTGCCATGTCTCCGGCGGCACCGACTCCACCAGCGTCGCGTTGCTCACGGCCCGTCTGCTCGCCGCGGGACACGAGGGCGGCACCGGGGACCTGGTCCTGCTCGCCGGGCGTTTCGGCAGGGGAGAGCTGGCCGCGGAGCGGCCGTACCTGGAGGAGGCGGTGGAGGCGGTCCGCAGACAGGCACCCGGCGCCCGCCCGGTCATCGTCGACGCCGACGACGTGGCCGACTTCGATGACTTCCTCCACCACGCCGGGGACTCGGACGAGCCTGATGCCAACGCCTACCGTGCCCCCTTCTGGAGCAGGCTGCATGCCGCCGCGGCCGAGCTGGGCTGTGACACCCTCCTGACCGGATGCGGAGCCGATCCGATCGTGGACGCCAACCCGTTTCATCTGCACCGGCTGGCCCGGTCCGGACGGCTCCGGGAGATGACGAGTCAGGCGCGGGCCCGGGCCGCGGGGAGCGGACAGGGAGTACGCGACATCGTCCGCACCCACGTCGTACAGCCGGCGCTTCCGCTGACAGCCGAACGGATCACCAGGTTCGTCCGCCGCGGAACGGTCCTCGGCGGCCTCGGCCCGTTCACCCGCCCGCCATGGCTGCGACGCGGCTTCGCACGGGCTCACGGCTACCGCGAGGCCGGCGCCGCTGAGAGCCGCTTCCTCTTCGGGCGCGAGCCGGAACAGTCGCTCTACGACGCGGCCAACTACCTCGCCGCGCCCGACCCGGTTTCCTGGCGCAGTGCACAGCAGAACGGATTCTTTCTCTCGCACCCTTTCCTCGACCCGGAGGTCATCGCCACGATGCGCCGCCTCCCCGCCGAAGCCACATTCCGTCCGGGCCGTCCGAAGGCGGTTCTGCGCGAGGCCATGGCGGATCTGCTCCCGCCCCGGATACGCGACCGAGCGGACAAGATCCCCTTCAACGAGCCGTACGTCCATGGTCTGCGGTCACACGGCGACGAACTCGTCGACCTCTGCCGCTCCGCGCGGCATCCGCTCATCGCGGAGATGTTCGACATCGACACACTCTGCCAGGCGGTGCGGGAGGCCCAGCTGGGCATGGGCGACTCCTCCTCCTGGGACCGTATGAACAGCTCCCTCGCCCTGGTGGTGTGGCTCGAGGGACTGCTGGACGAGCGTTCTCCCGTGCCCGGCGCGGAGGCGCCGGTCAGCGTCCACTCTTGACGTCCCACAGGGGCCGTTCGACCGGGCCTGTTTCCACCACGCGGAGGCCGTACCGGCCCTCCACCGCTTCCTGGGACTCGTTCTTGCCGTCCACCGTGCTGATGGTTTCCAGCACGTTGACTCCGTGGGCCCCGAACCGCCAGTAGACGGTCATGTACCGAGGCTCCCTCGTCTTTTCGTCGATCACGTTGTTCTCGTGGATCCGGCTCTTGTAGACGATGGAGTCGAAATCCTTCTGTTGCTTCAACCACTGGGGTACCTGGGCGCCACGCCAGCTGTACCCGCTGAAGCTGAGGTTGTCCAGACGAGCGCGGTCCTTGCGTGTGAGATGCGCGCTGGCATAGAACGCCAGCTGATCGTACGGGGTCTCCACGGGAAGTTGCACGACCACTCGGGAGGAGAACGTGTCGCTGGCGTAGACCCATCGTCCCCAGGGCATCCATGGCTGCGCCGACACCAACTCGCCGGGCTGGTGGATCTCCCTGCGGGAGACCGGGTTGACTCCCTGGAAGTTCGCCCATTGCTCGGAATCAGCTCGCCACTGCTGACGTAGCCGGTCCTGCGAGCTCAGAGGCACCCGCTCACCCATGGCGTGGAATTCGGTGCCCAGAACGTAGAAGGCCGCATCGCTGCGGTTCTCGATCGTGATGTCCACCGGCACGGAGAATGCCTTGCGATTCGGATTCGTCATCGGCTTTCCCACGGTCAACCGGATGACAGGACCGGCTTCGCGCTGGGCCGGCTGGTAGAGGTTCTGGTAGCCGAAATTCGCCAGCGCGATGACCGTGGTGACGACCAGTGTCGCGGCCACCCGTTTCGGAGAGGGGATCACGACCGAGGTGCGGCACACCGCGAAGACAGCCCATGCCGAGCCCGCCGTGAGGACGACGAACAGCGCCTTGAAGAACGCTGAGTCGCCGTCCTTCAGAATTTCGGCCAGGACGAGAAGGTTGGTCAGCGTGGCCACGAACGTGCCGATCAGCGCCACCAGCCCGGAGTATTCGAACTTGTGCGACAGCCAGTGGTCCGCGGCTGCGAAAGCGCCCAACAGGGTGGTGAAGGCCACCGCGATGAGTACGGCACCGGTGATGTGACCGGCGAAGGTCAGCGCCCCGACGAAGTCCTTGATGCCGAACCAGCCCAGCAGCCCGGTCGTCGCAAGGAGAACCAGCATGATCACCGTCAGGGAGACGCGCGACGGTCTGGTTTTTGCTTTCGCCAGCGTGCGTTGCGCACGCAGGCGCGAGTTGGCGGGCGAGTTGCCGTGAATTTTCACACGACCACCGCCGGTAAGAGTCCCACGGCTCCGAACCGGCCTGTGTCAACACTCTCCACGGGGTGCCTCCTTCGCAGACCCGCAGCGGACCAGGCGATTTGCCACAGATCTGCTACCAGGGATGCGTACTCATCCTCTGTGGTGATCGGTCCGCTCGCCATCCGCGTGCCTCCGGATGGGTAGCCGCGACGCGGCGGGGCCACCGTGGTGCGCGGCACCGGCCTGCACCATGTGGTGCGGGTACGCCTGCGCCAGCTCCTTCTCGTACGTGCCCCGAGCCTGCGGCGTCCAGCTCCACCAGGGCCAGCACGTCAACCCCGGAGGCGGCCAGGTCGCGGGCGGTGCCGGCCGGGTCGGGATTGGCGTCGCCGCCGGTGTCCCGGCGGCCACCGCCCTGCCCGGTCTCCGCCGTGTTGCCGGCACCTACGCGGTTTCCGATACGCCGACGATACGCGCCGACTCGTAGCATCGAGCGCATGCGTGTGTTGATCGTCGAGGACGAACCCGATCTGGCAGGAGCCATCCGCGACGGCCTGCGGCTGGCAGCGATCGCGGTCGACATCGCGGGTGACGGTGACACCGCTCCGGAACAGCTGAGCGTCAACACTTACGACATCGCCGTGCTCGACTTCGATGGCCCCCGACCGCCCGGTGATGAGGTCGCCCAACGCAGCGCCGCCTCCGGCAGCGGCATGCCGATTCTCATGCTCACCCCGGCCGACCGTCTCGACGACAAGGCCTCCGGGGTCGGACTCGGCGCCGACGACTACCTCACGCAGAACGCCGACCCGTTCACCAACGCGGTGCGCATCAGCGTTCGGGCACCGCGCAAGCGCCTCGGCGAGACCTGGACCATCGCCGCCCTGCCAGGCGCCGGCCACCGCATCGACACGCAACCGGAGGCCGGACACAGGGGAGGGGACCGTGGATAGGGCCCCTGGTTTGAGCGTTCGCCTGAAACTCACCCTCAGCTACGCCGGGTTCCTGACGCTCGCAGGTGCCCTGTTGTTCGCCATCGTGTGGGTCATCATCCTTCGATACCAGCCCGAGATGGGAACCAGCCCTGACGGGCCGCTGAACCGCGCCGACCTCCTGCGCTCTGTCGCTGCCTCGGCGGCCGTGGTGTCAGCGCTCCTGCTGGTCCTCGGTCTCTTGGGAGGATGGATCCTCGCCGGCCGCATGCTCGCCCCCCTGACCCGGATCACCGACGCCACACGCATGGCCGCGCAGGGGTCGCTCTCCCACCGGATCCGGCTACCGGGCCGCCAGGACGAGTTCCGTGAACTCGCCGACGCCTTCGACACGATGCTCGCCCGGCTCGAAGCACACGTCGCCGAACAGCGGAGATTCGCGGCCAACGCCTCACACGAGCTGCGTACCCCGCTGGCCGTCTCGAAGGCACTTCTCGACGTGGCCCGCACCGATCCGGACCGCGACACCGGCGAACTCGTCGACCGCCTCCACACCGTCAACACCCGGGCGATCGACCTTACCGAGGCACTGCTCCTGCTCAGCCGCGCCGAGCAGCGGTCCTTCACCCGAGAACGCGTCGACCTGTCCCTGTTGGCGGAAGAAGCCACCGAAACGCTCCTCCCCCTCGCGGAAAAGCATGGCGTCACCGTGGAGACCGGCGGTGACATCGCCCCCGCGAGCGGGTCGCAGGCACTCCTGCTACAGCTGACCACTAACCTCGTGCACAACGCGATCCTCCACAACCTGCCGGAACAGGGCACCGTGTGGGTCAGCACCGGCGTCCGCCCCAGCACTGTGGTGCTCACCGTCGAGAACACCGGCGAGAAGCTCACCCCGCAGCTGGTCTCGACACTCACCGAACCGTTCCGGCGCGGCACCGAACGTATCCGCACCGACCACGCAGGCGTCGGCCTCGGCCTGGCGATCGTCAAATCCATCACCCACGCACACGACGGAACACTCACCCTCACACCGCGCGCCGCCGGCGGGCTCCGCGTCACTGTGGAACTACCCGCGCCGGCCCCACACACCGGCAGCTGACGAAACAGGGATTCCGGGCCATCGGCCCGATTTCATCGGCCTCAGCGGCCACCGTGATCGCGTCCCCGGTGGCACCCTGCTCGATAGCCAACCTGCCCCCGCGGCCCGGGACGGGACGGAGGGGCGCCCGCGAGCCGCTCCGGGCTCGCGGGCGCCGCTTCCGAGGCGACCGGTACCCACGAGGGTCAGGTGCGCAGGAGCCGCAGGTCGATCGCGTCGGCCATCGCCTTCATCCCCTCGTCGTTGGGGTGGATGTGGTCGCCCGAGTCGAAGGCCGGGTTGAGCGCTGCCGGGTTCGCGGGGTCACGCATGGTCTGGTCGAAGTCGATGACGCCGTCGAAGGCGCCGCTGGTGCGGATCCACTGGTTGACGCTCTGTCGGATCGCCTCGGCGTCGGGCGTGTAGTACCCGTTTCCCTCGTCGGGCATCAGAGTCGCGCCGATGACGGCGACGTGTGCGGCATGCGCCTCGTCGATCAGGATGCGGTAGCCGTCGATGAGGTCCTGGGCGGTCAGTGGCCGGCCGTCGGGGCCCGCGTTGTTGCCGATGTCGTTGATGCCTTCGAAGAGGATGACGTCCTTGACGCCCGGCTGACCGAGGGCGTCGTGGCGGAAGCGCTTGAGAGCGCTGACTCCCTGCCACAGGTTCGGAACGTCGGTGAGGACCCGATTGCCGCCGATACCGGCGTCGACGACACTCAGTTTCTGCGGGCCCGGTTCGGAGCCCAGTCGGCGCCCGAGGAAGTCGGGCCACCGGGTGTAGGTGCCGGTCGAGGAGTGGTAGCCGTCCGTGATGGAGTCACCGAAGGCGACGACGGTGCCTCTCGCGGTCGGTGACAGGACGTCCAGCCCTGCCAGGTAGTACCAGGAGGTCGTGGTGGCGCCGAAGGAGGCGGCGCTGTCGTCACCGGCGTGGTTGCCGGAGGCTATGTACGTGGTGTCGAACGCGTCGGAGTGCCAGGTCGACATTCCCGTCGGGCCGGGGATGTAGAGGCTGACGAGAAGGTTTTCGCCGGCGCTGACCGAGATCGGGACGACGTCGCTGACCGCCTCCTCGCCGACGGGGATCGTGACGTGGCGGGAGGTGCCGAAGGTGACGTTCCGAGTGGTGCCGGGCGTCGCCTCGCCGCCGTTCGCCTGGACCGCCACGTCCACGGTGCTGACGTCGAGCGGGGTGGTGCTGTACCGGTTCGACAGGGTGATGCGTACGCCCGAGCCCGCGACGCTGCTGTGCACCACCATCCGGATGGTCTGGTTGTCGAAGGACGGGCCGCCGGTCGTCATGCTGGGCGACCAGGCGCTGACCCTGGTGCCCTTGCCCGGCGACGACGACGTGGCGGCGCTTGCCAGGTGCGCGGTGCTCAACGGAACGACCGTGAGGGTCATCCCGGTCAGCGCACCGAACACGGACAGCCAGGTTCTGCGACGCGGTCGGCGATCCGCCGCCCTGCTTTGCTTTTCCGGGAACATCGTTGTTCTCTCCACTCTCCGCGCCGTCCGCGGCAGGCAGGCTCCGCGGGGAGCCCGGCCCGGCCGGCCTCCGCCGAAGACGGACGGATTCCGGACGGCGGGACGGTCCGCGGACGACAGGTCATCGGGGGTTGGCTCGGGCTGCTGGTCGGATGTGTCGAACCGGGCTCAGCCGAGGTTGCTCAACGTGACGGACCCACCGGGCTCGAGGCTGATCCTGCGCGAGGTGCCGCCCGCGAAGACGGTCGTGTCACGGCCGCCGACGCTCTTCAACGTCACCTGCGCGACCTTGCCGTTCTTCCACCTGAGGTCGGCGACGAAGCCGCCCCGCACGCCGACTCCGGACACCGAGCCGGATGCCGCCCACGCGGCGGGCAGCGCGGGCAGCAACTCGACGTGGCCCGGCCGCGAGTAGACCAGCATCTCGATCATCGCGGAGGGAGTGCCGAAGTTCGCGTCGATCTGGAAGATGCCGCGGCCCTGCCCCATGTCCATGATGTCGAAGAGGTTCGGCGCGGTGCCGTTGCTGCCGCCCACCGACGGCTTCAGGTTGTTGACGACGAGTTGGTAGGCCTTCTCCGCGTTCTTCAGCCGAGCCCAGCACAGGCTGCGCCAGGCGTTGGCCCAGCCGTAGCTGTTCATGCCGCGGGCGGTCAGGAGGGCCGTCGCGCCGGCGAGGATGTCCTTCGGCGTGGACTCGTCCGGGCGGATCCGGTCGCCCGGGAAGAGACCGACGAGCGGGGACAGGTGCCGGTGTGTGGTCTCGCCCAGATCGTCGGGCGACATCCACTCCTCCAGCCAGCCGGTCTTGGGGCTGACCACGGGCAGGTACAGGCGCTGACGCAGACCGTCGATGGTCTCACTGTAGGAGGTGTCCCTGCCGAGTACCCGGGTCGCGGTGCGGTAGTTGCCGAAGAGGTTCCACACCAGCTCCTGGGCGTAGGTGATGCCCTTGGCGTCCAGCGGACCCTGCTCGGGGGACCAGTCGCTGTCGGCGATGAGGACCTCGCGTGCGGACCCGGTGGCGTCGGTGACGGTCGTGGTGATGAGGCGGGCCTCCCAGAACTCCACGGCGCCCTTGACGAGGGGGTAGATCTTTTCCAGGTAGGTGCGGTCCTGGGTGTACTCGTAGTGTTCGAACAGGTTCTGGCAGAGCCAGGCATTGCCGGCCGGGTGCCACCACCAGCCGCCGCCGCCGTAGGGGTTGGTGGAGATGGCCACCGTCCAACCGGCGATCTTGCCACTGGAGTTGCGGTACCTGTTGGTCGGACTGTTGAACAGCCGCCGGGTGATGTCCGTCCACGAGGGCAGCTGCGCGAGGCAGTAGTCCGTGAACGCGTCGAAGCAGTCCGACAGTCCGGCGCGGTCGGCCATCCAGTAGTTCATCTGGACGTTGATGTCGGTGTGGTAGTCGCCCATCCAGTCCGGGTCGTTGCCGTCCAGCCACGGGCCCTGAAGACCCATCGGCAGTCCGCCCCGCGACCCCGAGATCATCAGGTAGCGCCCGAACTGGAGGTAGGCCGCCTCGAGTTCCGGGTCCGGGACGTTGTCCCGGTAGCGGGCCTGTACCCGTTGCCAGGTGTCCAGCTTGCGCTGTGCGGTGGACGATGTGCCGAGGTCGATGTCCAGTTGCTCGAACACCGGGCGGAAGTCCGCGACATGGGTGTGCAGCAGCGTGCTCGCGGAGTGGCCGGCCGCGTCCTGGACCTTGGTGCGGGCCAGACGCTCCGGGTCCAGGGCCGGATCGCGGAACCCGGTGGCCGCGTCGGGCGCGTAGTTGGTGCCGCCGCTGACCACGACGGTGAGATCCTTGCAGTCGGCGAAGGAGATCGACGTACCGCTGACGGCCACCGTGCCGGTGCTGCTGGCCGCTGTGACGGCGGCTCCGTACTTCAGGCCGTTGGCGAGGGAGGCGCCGAACGAGGCGTGGCGTCCCGTGCCATCCGCGGTGGTGTGCTCACCATGGGTGCCGGCCAGCGTGACGGTGCCGGTGTAGGAGCCGCCGCCCAGCTGCGAGAAATACAGGACGATGACGTCGTCGGGGCGGCTGGCGAAGATCTGCCGCTGGTAGGTGACGCCGGACAGGTCGTAGGAAGCGCTGACGAAGCCCTGGGCCAGGTCCAGGGTGCGACGGTAGTTGTCGACGGAGCCCAGGTCGTGACCGGAGATGTCGACGGTGAGTTCGGCCAGCAGGGTCAGGGAGCCGAAGTCGTCCCGCCCGTAGGGGAACTGGCCGTCGCTCTGGAGGGTGTCGTTGACGCCGCCGGTCCACAGGGTGGCGTCGGTGATCATCAGCAGTTCGCTGGAGGGGTCGTTGCTCACGAGCGCTCCGAGGCGCCCGTTCCCGACCGGCAGACCCTGCTGGATCATCGAGGCGGAGGAGCTGGGAGTCCGCCACCACAGTTGGTTCTTCGCGGCGGCGGCAGCGGACAGCAGAGGCGAGGAGGTGGGGCGGGAAGGAGCCGCCGACGCGGTGAAGGCGGGCAGACCGCCGAGCGCGGCGGCTGCGCCGGCGGTGGCGGCGAGGGCGAGGAAGCCCCTGCGGCTCGGGTGACTTTCGCGCGATTCGGTGTGCTGGGTGTCCACGTTGTGCACTCCATGTCCGGGGAACGGCGCATGCGGGAACGACGGACGCTGGGCCGTCGGGCGTTGTGCGAGGCGGGTAGGCCGGAGGTGGGACCGGGGCCCACGGGTGGGGTCAGGCGGTCTTGGGGACGTCGATCCTGTCGATGTCAGGGGAGTAGTCCCAGCCGCTGTCGAACGTGATGGTGTTGGAGCCCGCCTTCAGGGACAACTGGACGCTGACGGTGTCGACCGTGCTCCAGTCACCCGTGGAGGGGAACTTCAGACGGGTGCCGTTGCCGCTGTTGGAGTAGACGGTCACCGATCGGGGATCGCCGCTGACGTAGGCGACGTTGATGGTGTAGATGCCGTCCTTCTTCACCGTGATGTCGTTGAACTGGAGCCTGCTGTCGAGGTAGAGGTTGCCGACCTTCTTGTCGCCGGAGCAGGAGTCGCATGAGGCGACGGAGGCGTTCCCGGTCAGGGTGTTGTTCCCGGACTCGGCCTCGTAGCGGGTGGTTGCCAGCGGAGTGCCGCCGGGCTTGACGGTGAACAGCCGTGAGCCGTGTGCGGGCAGTGTCGCGGTGATTTTGTTCTTGTACGTCCCGAGGTTCTGGTGGTTCCACAGGTCGCGTACGGAGGCCGCGCCGGTGAAGCCGAACGACGCCCAGTCGGCGGTGACGGAGGCCGGCGAGTCGCCGAGGTTGAACAGGGCGACGGTGTGACTGCCGTCGGAGTTCTTGGTTCCCCAGACCTGCTGGTCGCCCATCGGGGTGACGGGGCGTGCGACGGGTGAGTCGTTCTGGTCGACGGCGATGACCTCCTGGTTGGTCAGCAGGGAGAGGCCGTAGCTGTCCAGTCTGGTGAGGTCGTCACCGGTGAACAGAGGCGACTTGCTGATGGCCCAGAGGGTCATGTAGCTCTGCCGCTCGGCAGGAGTGAGGCCGTCCATCTCCCCGTTGCCGACGTCGATCGCGTCGAGGTCGTTCCAGCCGCCCGGACCTGCCTTGCCGCTCCACGCGGGGGCGTCGTTCCATCGGTCGTTGACCGAGTTCTCCCAGGTGACCAGGGTCTTGCAGTAGCACTCCACGTCGGTGTCGATACGCCAGCCGTTGGAGTACTTCTTCCAGTCGGAGGCGTGGCCGATGTCGAGCGACCAGGACAGCTCCAGGTGCATCGGGCGCCCGGTGTCACCGATGGCCTTGTGCCAGGCGGCGACGTCCGGCACGTTGTCGTAGTTGTCGCCGGACTTGAACGAGCCGGGACCCACCCCGTCGAGCTTCAGGAAGTCGTAGCCCCAGTCCGCGAGCATCTGCGCCTGCGAGTCGATGTACTTCTGCGCGCAGGGGTTGTCGAAGTTCAGCTTGTAGGCGCTGTCCCAGCCGTTGGTGGTGCGCAGGTCGGGGTAGACGACATCCGCGGTGGTGCAGCCGGGGGCGTTGTGGATCGGCAGCTTGCCGTCGCCGTACGCGCCCTTCTCCAGGCCGACGGGCAGGTAGATGCCGGCCTTGAGGCCCTTGGAGTGGATGTGGTCGGCGACGGACTTCATGCCGCTCGGGAACCGGGTCGGGTCGGGTGTCTGCCGGCCGTACTGGTCGAACTCGGGCGTCCAGTTCTGGTCCATCCACCAGCCGGCGTCGATGTTGACGTACTCGTAGCCGTACTTCTTCAGCGTGGTGGCCAGGGCGTCCGTCTGCTTCAGCACGTTGGCTTCTGTGAGGTAGCTGTAGCTGCCGTTCGGATTCAGCCCCGGATACTGGGAGGACTGCATGCTCCAACTGGACCAGCCCATGTACGGCTTGGCCGCGAGGCCTGAAGTCGCGTCAGCCGTCGCCGAAGCGGAAGTGACGGCCGCGGTCGCGGACTTCGCCGTGGCGGCCATGGCCTGATCGACGGCCGGGACCGCTGTGGCGAGTCCGGCCGTGACGGCCAGGACCAGGGTCGCTCTGAGGGTACGGCGCGGGAAGCCGGGGAGGTTTGCGCGCAGGGCTGGGTACGGGGATGACCGCATGGGTCGCCTCCTGGTGGTGGGTGAGCGGAATCGTGCGGTGGTGCCCGGTGGGGGACCGGCGGTGTGCCGGGCAGGACGCCGGGGTGAACCGGTCGAGTGGCCGGCTGCCATGGCTTCGGTCGGCGGCTCGGCTCGTGCCCGAGCCGTAGGTGAGGCCGCTGGTGCACTGTCGCTGAAGCGTGCGGTACACCAGGAGCGCGGGGATCGCGGTCAGGAGAGCAGCTGCCGCGACGAACGTGGGGATGGGCACCGTCTTCCGGCCGGACGGACCCTGCGCCGCCGACGGCGAGAGCGGGCAGGGTCAGGCGCGTGGCGGCCCCGGCATCGGACAACGCCCGGGGCAGCGTTCGGCGGCCCGCCCCGTCGGCGGTCTACGGGCCGCGGCTTTGCAGCGTCATGGCTGCTCCTCGTACGTGTCCGACTGCATGAAGGACTGGATCGCGGTGGCCGCGGCCCCGCGCGCCCACTCCTCGAAGGGCAGAGGACGCGTCACCACGTCACACCGCGCAGCGGTCCCGAAGGCGGACGCGGCGAACGCCTCCCGGATGCCCTCGGCGAAGAGATCGTAGGCGGCCAGGCCCTCCCCGGAGATGATCACCCGCTCGGGACCGAGGATGTTCACCAGGGAGCCGATCGCCTTGCCGATGGCTTCCCCGGCCCGTGCGTAGACCGCTCGGACACCGGGGTCCTCGCGGTGGGCCAGATCCAGCGCCTCGGCGGCATCGGACACCTGCTTGCCCGTGGCCGCGCGCACCGCGCGGAGTATCGCGGGGTCCGCCGCGATCGCCTCCACGCACCCCCGGTTGCCGCAGTGGCACGGCGGGCCGAGTGGGTCGAGGGACAGATGTCCGATCTCGCCGGCCACGCCGTGCGCGCCCGACACCACCCGTCCGTTCACCACCAGGCCACAGCCGATGCCGGCGCCCACGGTCACCAGGGCGAAGTCCGAGAGTCCGACTCCGGCCCCGAACCAGTGCTCGGCGACCGTGAGCGCCCGGACGTCGTTGTCGACCGTGACCGGCAGCCCGGTCGCGACCGTGGTGAGTTCGGCGAGCGGTACGTCTCGCCACTCCAGGAAGGGCGAGTAGCGGACCACACCGTCCGCCCGGTCCACGTCCCCCGAGATCGCGATGCCCAGCCCCCGCACCTGTACGCCGAATCCGACGGCCTCGGTGAGCAACTCCTGTACCAGCGCGGTGATGGTGGGGAGCACCGCCTCCGGCGCGCGGCCCGTGAGGCGTACGTGCCGGGACATCCGGATACGACAACACAGGTCGGCCAGTACGGCGATGATCTCGTCGCCTGTCACCTTGATCCCGATGAACAGCGCCCTCCCCCCGTCCACCCACACCAGGTTGGCCGGGCGTCCCACTGCGGGCCGTGCCTCTTCGTCCACACCCTCGACCAGATAGCCGAGTTCCATCAGCGGACGAACCGCCTTGGTGACGGCGGCCGCAGAGAGGCTGGTGCGCCGCGCGACCTCGGCCCGGGTGAGCGGACCGTGGGAGAGCAGTGTGGTGAAGACCAGGGAAGCGGCCGGAGTCATGGTGGGGACCGACTCACGGGGGGAGGTCGGGCGCATGGCCGAAAACCTAGGGCTGACTCTTTTCCGCTGTCAATGAAAAAACCATACTTTTTCAGAAGTGCTTACTGGATGGGTGCTGCACCTCTGAAAGGGAGGCCATGGACGGATGTTGACGGTGGATCCAAGGGCTTGATCCTGTGACGCCAGCAGCATCCCGGCCGTTTCAAGGCAGGGCGGGGGCGCGCCCCTCGCTTCATCTTTCCTATACGATTTTGGCTCGATCGGAGGCGCAGGAGGCCGATCGATGGATCTGCCCGGCTGGGTCCGCACGCCTCTTCGTCATGTCGAACTCCCCGTTGCACGGCGTGGTGAGCTGGCAGTACCGACAGATCGGCATCGCTCGTGCGGTTCGAGGGGTTGACGGGCGGTGCTGGGTGGCCAAGCATCGCCCTACCGATTTCCTATTTGATTCTGGGGAGTGGTGGAGATGCGTCCCCCGACCCGTTCCGTCGTCTCAGGGGTTGCCGCCGCCGTGCTCATGGCGGCCCCGGCGGCCTGCACCATCAAGAACTCCGGCGTCCAGTCCGGCACCCGGGCCCCGGCATCCGGCAAGTCCGGGACGGGCACCGCCCAGTTGACCGACGGGTCGGGCACCAAGGTGGCCCTCGTGCCCGGCGGCGCCCACCCGTACTTCCAGCCCTGGAAGGCGGCGGGCGCCGCCGCGAAGAACGAGTACGGCCTCGGGGACGTCACCTTCGACGAGACCTCCGAGTGGGACCAGCAGAAGCAGGACAACCTGGTCTCGACACTCGCGGCCCGCGGATACAACGCGTTCGGGATCTTCGGGGTGTCGCCCACCGACATCAACACCACCTTCGCGGACCTGAAGTCGCAAGGTTTCGCCGTGGCCTCGCTCGCCTCCTGCCCGGCCGCCCCCACGGACGAGGCCGACTTCTGCCTGTCCACGGACGTGGAGGTCGCCGCCTACAAGGCGGCCGAGGCCGCGATCGACGCAATGGGCGGCAAGGGCACGCTCGTTCACCTCACCGGCAACAACGTGGACGCCAACACGCAGCTGCGCATCAAGGGCGTGGCCAAGGCGGTGAAGGAGTCCGGTGGCAAGGTCCGGCTGCTCCAGACCGTCACCGACGTCGACAAGGACCTCCAGACCGCGCAGAAGGCGGTCTCCGACCTGCTCGCGGCCAAGGGCAACCAGATCCAGGGCATCGTCACCACCGCCTACAACCCCGCCGTCGCCGCCGCCGACGCGGTCAACAGTTCCGGGTCCGGGGTCAAGGTCGTCGCCATCGACGACGACGCCAAGATCCTCGCCGCGATCAAGGACGGCTCGGTCGCCGCCACCGTGGTGCAGAACCCCGTGGGACAGGTTGAGGTGGGGACCTGGGCGCTGGCGCTGTTGCAGACGAAGCAGTGCACCATGCGCCACCCGGGCCAGACCATCGACTCCGGTTCGTTCGTGGTCACCAAAGCCGACGCGGACACCTACGACTCGGCCAGGAAGGCGAAGACCCAGCAGCTCAAGAAACAGTTCGCGGACACGTTCCTCGTCTGCGGGTGACCACGACGGCCCTACGGAAGCGGACCTCGCCCGATGACCATCATCACGACCGCGACCGCGCTGCTCGCCGACATCGCGGTGGAGAAGGACCGAACGGACGCCGTGCAGGCCTTCGTCAAGCAGGAGACGATCCTCGTCGAGATCACCACCAGGGACGGCCTCGCGGGCACCGGCTACGCCTACACGATCGGCACCGGCGGATCGTCCGTCCTGGCCCTGCTCCGGGAGCACCTGCTGCCTCTCCTCGCCGGAGCGGATGCCCGTAACGTCGAGGCGTTGTGGCAGCGGCTGTTCGCCACGACACGGGCCACCACCACGGGAGCCATCACCTCCCTGGCCCTCGCCGCCGTGGACACAGCCCTGTGGGACCTGCGGTGCAAGCGCGCCGGTGAACCGCTGTGGCGGCTGGCCGGCGGCCACCGCCAGGAGGTCCCGCTCTACGACACCGAGGGCGGATGGCTCCACCTGAGCACCGACGACCTGGTCCGTTCGGCACGCGAGGCCCAGAAGGCCGGATGGGCGGGCGTCAAGATCAAGGTGGGAAAGCCGCACGTGGCCGAGGACGCTGAGCGGCTGCGGGCCGTCCGCGAGGCGGTCGGCCCGTCGATGCACATCATGACCGACGCCAACCAGTCACAGACCATCTCCTCGGCCCTCCACCTCGCGGCCGCCCTTGAGCCCTACGGGCCGTACTGGCTGGAGGAGCCTCTTCCCGCCGACGACGTCAGCGGACACGCCCGCCTGGCGGCAGCGACGAGAATCCCCGTCGCCGTCGGTGAATCCCTGTACTCCGCCATGCAGTTCCGCACGTATCTGGAGTCGGGCGCCGCCTCTGTCGTACAGGTCGACGCCGCGCGCGTCGGCGGCATCACGCCGTGGCTGAAGGTCGCGCACACAGCGGAGAGCCACAACGCCATGGTCTGCCCGCACTTCCTGATGGAACTCCACGTCAGCCTGGCCGCCGCGGTGCCCAACGGCATGTTCGTCGAGTACATCCCGCAGTTGGGAGCGGTGACCCGCAGCGACCTGACGATCCGTGACGGACTGGCGGTGGCACCGGACGTTCCCGGTATCGGCATCGACTGGGACATGGACGCCATCGACAACAGGAGGGTGGCATGAGGACACCCGTCACGACACCGGAGCACGAGGCCGACGAGACGGCCGGTGTACATCGAACCCCGCGGCGGCTGCCGTTCTGGGTGGACCAGCGGCTCGGTCTCCTGGTGCTCACCGTCGCTCTCGCAGCGCTGTTCGGCGTCCTGCGACCGGCGTTCCTCGATCAGCGGCTCGTGCTGTTCCCCCTGTTGCGGGACATCTCGACGCTGACCGTCGTGGCGCTCGCCCAGATGGCCGTCCTCTCCGTGGGGCACATGAACCTCGCCGTCGGCCGGATGGCGGCCTTCGGGGCTCTCTTCGCGGGCCTCGGCTACGACCGGCTCCATTTCCCCCTCCAACTCGGCCTTCTCGCCTCCCTGTTCGCCGGAGCCGTTATCGGCGCCCTGACGGGCTGGATCATCGCCCGGACCGGGGTCAGCTCCTTCGTGGTCACCCTGGCCATGGACTTCGCGCTGATGGGCCTGGTCTCCCTGCTCTACTCGGCGCTGACCGAGAACGCGGCCTTCACCACGCGGCCGAGCGGGCTCCTGGACCTGCGCTCCACCTCGCTCGCCGACATCTGCGTCGGTCGCGTCTGCGGATCCCCGGCCGTGCCGCAGATCGCGCAGTTCACGGTGCTGGCACTGGGCGGCCTCGGTTTCCTGTACACCCGCACCCGCATGGGCCGGGAGCTGCTGCTGACGGGGGCCAACCCGGCGGCGGCGGAGTTGTCGGGCATCCCCACGGGTCGCCGTGTGATCCTCGCGCACAGCCTGTCCGGACTGCTCGCCGCGCTCGCCGGATTCATGGCCGCTGTCAGCACCGGCACGTTCCGCGCCTCCATCGGCGACGACTTCATGCTTCCCTCGTTCCTCGGCGCCGTTCTCGGCGGCACCCTTCTCACCGGCGGGGTCGTCTCCGTACTCGGAGCGCTGCTGGGCACCTCCCTCGTCGCGGTCATCCGAAAGGGCCTGGATCTGATCGGCGTCGGCCTGGAGAGCCTGAACATCTACCTCGGCTGCGTCCTCCTGCTGGCCCTGTCGGCCGACCGGGTGCGCGCCGTCGTGTCCTATCGCAAGG
This sequence comes from Streptomyces sp. NPDC029138, assembly GCF_055564375.1. Taxonomy (NCBI): domain Bacteria; kingdom Bacillati; phylum Actinomycetota; class Actinomycetes; order Kitasatosporales; family Streptomycetaceae; genus Streptomyces; species Streptomyces sp. NPDC029138. The sequence goes on along the minus strand of NZ_JBVHWM010000093.1, from coordinate 12,985 downwards.
TGGTGCGGTCCACGTGATCACGATCAATGAGCGCGGCGCCCGGACCGGCGCGGTCCTGCGCCGTTTCTCCCGCTCCACGACCATGACGCTGCTGTGCGTGACGCTGGGCGGATACCTGGCGCTCGGGGTCGCCTCCTCGGGCGAGTTCTTCCACGGTCCGTCGGTACGGACCTTCCTCCAGTACCTGGCCACGCCGGTCCTCATCGGGCTGGCCCAGATGGTCGCTCTGTGCGTCGGGCAGCTCAACCTCGCCGTCGGTGCCCTGGGGGGCTGTACGGCCTGTCTGATGGGTGTCCTGATGGCCGACGGCGGCGTCCCTGCACCGCTCGCGGTAGCGGCCGGCGTCCTCACGGCGATGCTGGCCGGACTGGTGACCGGTGTCGTCATCGTGGCCACGCGGATCAACGGCTTCATCGTCACGCTGGGGGTGATGACCATCCTGCTGGGGGTGCAGTACCGGCTGGCCGGCACACGCACCATCGACGGCTATTCGCCGGCCCTCAAGGACCTCGGCCGGGCGGCCCCGCTGAACCTCCCGCTGGTGTTCCTCACCGCACTCGCCGCGGCTGCCCTGCTGGCCGTGTTCATGTACCGCGCGACCGCCGGCCGACGACTCCTCGCGGCAGGCGGGAACCCGCTGGCGGCGAGGCTGTCAGGCATCTCCACCGACCGGCAGATCGTGCTCGCGCACACCCTGTCCGGTTTCCTGGTCGGCGTCGCCGCCGTGACCGCGACGGCGTCACTGCCCGGCGTCAACCGCAGCGTGGGCGGAGACTGGCTGCTGCCGAGCTTCGCCGCACCGATCATCGGAGGTGTCGGGCTCAGCGGCGGCTCCGTCGCGGTGTTCGGCACGGTGCTGGCGGCGTTCGTCATGCGGCTCATCGACGCCGCGCGCGCCCAGTTCTCGCTCGACCCGAGCTGGGTGAACTTCCTCATCGGCGTGGTCGTGCTCGGCACGGTGGTCGGCAGCCGCGTCCACCAGACACATATGGAAAAGAGGGGGAAGGCGCACGGGCGTACCCCGCCGGTACCGGTCGGCCGAGAACCGAACGTCGACGCCGCCCTGCCGAACGCGGGAGGCGGACAGTGAGCGACGTCCTTCTCGAAGGCCAGGGGATCGTCAAGGTCTTCCCCGGAGTACGGGCCCTGGACGGCGTCGGATTGCGTCTGAAGGCCGGGTCCGTGCACGCGCTGCTGGGCGAGAACGGCGCGGGGAAGTCCACCCTCATCAAGGTCCTGACCGGCGTTCACCCGCCCGACGGCGGCCGGCTCACCTGGCGTGGCGAAGAGGTCCGCCTGCGCTCGCCGCTGGAGGCCGCCCGGACCGGCATCGGCGTCGTCCACCAGGAACGGAACCTCATACCCGACTTCTCGGTGGCGGAGAACATCACGCTCCAGAGCCCTCCTTCGCGCCATGGGTTCGTCGACCGCAGGGCCATGAGCGCGCCCGCCCTGCGCTGCCTGGCCGAGCTGGGCCTGGACCTGGACCCGCTCCGGCCGGTGCGCGAACTGTCGGTGGCCCAGCAGCAGTTGGTGGAGATCGCCAAAGCGCTCTACACCGAGAGCCGGGTGCTGTTGCTCGACGAACCGACCGCCTCGTTGTCCCCGCGGGAGGCCGACCGCCTCTTCGACGTCGTCCGACGGCTGACGGCCCGTGGCACGTGCGTCGTCTTCGTCAGCCACAAGCTGGAAGAGGTCTTCGCGATCTGCGACACCGTCACCGTGCTGCGCGACGGCAGGTCCGTGCTGGAGTCCGCTCCGCTCTCCGGACACACCCACGACGACATCGTGAACCTGATGGTGGGACGCGCGCACACGGCGACCGAGATGCGGCCACGCACCCCGGACCGTGGAGCGGCACCGGTCCTCGCGCTCGACGGAATCTCCACCGCCGACGGCCACCAGGACATCTCCCTGGAGGTGCGGCCCGGTGAGATCGTCGGCCTCTACGGCCTCGTCGGTGCCGGGCGCAGCGAACTGGTCAAGGCCGTACTGGGCCTCGACCGGATCACCGCCGGTGAGATCAGGATGCACGGCAAGCCGGCCCGGATCGCTTCGCCCCGCCAGGCGCTGCACGAGTTCGGCATCGGCTACCTGACGGAGAACCGCAAGGAAGAGGGTGTCTTCCTCGAACAGCCCATCCACCGGAACATCACGGTCACCGTGTGGAAGAGGCTGGCCAAGGCCCTCGGGTTCGTCTCCACCTCCGAGGAGCGGAAGGTGGCGCAGGACTTGGTCGACCGCCTCGGCATTCGCGTCGCCGGTCTTGAGCAGAATGCTGGTGAACTGTCCGGCGGCAACCAGCAGAAGGTGAGTCTGGCGAAGTGGCTCGCGGCCGACACCCGGCTGCTGATCGTCGACGAGCCGACCGTGGGCGTCGACGTACGCACCAAGCACGGCTTCCACCAACTCCTCTGGGAGCTGGCCCGCGGGGGTCTGCCGATCCTGCTGATCAGCAGTGACCTCACCGAGATGATCACGCTGGCGGACCGTGTCCTCGTCATGGCCGACCATCGCCTCCGCGGCGAGGTCGACAACGATGGCGACTACGCACGGATGAGCGGCCGGATCATCCGCGTCATCCACGACCGTGCGCTCCCGGCGGTGACCGCGGCAAGGGAAGCGGAATGAAGCGCGTGGCACAGGTCGTCCGGGTCCGCCCCGAGCAGGTGTTGGTCCCGCGGCCAGAGCGTGCCGCCGGACAACGCCCTCACCTCGGTAAACTGCATTCGTCCCGACAACCTGGAGCATCAGGAGCAGGAGAACGGATGCCACAGCATGACAGTTCCTCTGCCAGGGCCCCGGAGTCTGGAAGAGGCCAATCCGCCGGTACTGGTCGGCAGGTTCTTTCGGACAGCGTCTACGAGCAGATCAAAGCCATGGTCATGGATCATGAGATCGCTCCTGGTGCGCGCGTGGGGATCGAAGCGCTGTCGCGTGCTCTCGGAGTCTCGCCCACACCCGTCCGTGAGGCGCTGGCCAGGCTGGAGTCCGACGGGCTCGTGGTCAAGAGGTCGCTCTCCGGGTACCGGGCGACAGAGCTGCTGACGCGCGAGGGCCTTGAGCAGCTCTTCGAAATGCGGCTCCTCCTGGAACCCAGAGCGGCAGCACTCGCCGCCGTCCATGCCACCGAGGAGCAACTCGACGCCATCGAGCGGCTTGTGGAGGAGATGCAGACCCATCCGGGGCCGACGGGGCGGTACGCGGACTACCGCGGCTTCGCCGCACTGGACCAGCGCTTTCACGACACGATCGCGATGGCCTCGCAACGTCCGCTGCTGGCCGACGCGGTGGAGCGGCTCCACTCCCATCTGCATGTCTTCCGCATCAGAAGTATCAGGAACGCCGACGACCCGACGCTGGCGGAACACGAACGCGTCGTACGCGCGATACTGCGCCGCAAGCCCGATCGCGCTGCGGAAGCCATGGCGGAGCACCTCACAGGGAGCCTCCACCGCCAGCTCGCCCAGGGCCGGGAGTCCTGACCAAGGTCGCATGCCGCCAGGTCGCACCGGACCGGACGTGAGGGTGCCGAGAACCCTGTCTCCCGCCCACGCTGCTACTGCCGCCCACACTGGATGCGGCGCTGGTGGGCCGCCGAGCCGCCGCGCTGGGCCGCCGACGGGCCCTGACCGGCTTCGGACAGACCACGGGCCCCGCGAGTTCCTCCCTATGGCTACGTAGGCGAGGAGGGAGAGCGTTTGTGACTTGGTGCGGCGTGGCGAGCCTTACGTTCACCGCGGGTCGGGGAACAGGCCGTTGAGCTCCGGGAAGGGAATGGCATCGGCGAGCGGCTGATAGTCGCCGGTGTCGTACAGCCGCTGCGCGGCGTGGCGGGTGGCGGTGTAGGCGGTCTGGGCGACGCCCGAGCCGAGGCTGACGCGGGCGACGCCGAGGGCGCCCAGTTCGGCGACGGCGGGTGCTCCGGGGCCGGCCATGACGTTCAGCGGTACGGAGATGCCCGCAGCCAGTTCCCTGATGGTGGCGGGGTCGGTGACGCCGGGCACGAAGATGCCGTCGGCACCGGCGTCCACGTACCCGCGCGCCCGCTCCAGGGTGTCCTTCAGCCGGGTGGCGGGGTCGCCGAGGCCGAACAGGTACGTGTCGGTACGGGCGTTGATGAAGAGGGGCACGCCCGCTCGTTCCGCCGCGACCCGGGCCGCCGCCAGCCGTGCCCCGAGTTCGGCCGGAGGCCGGGTGCCGTCCTCGATGTTGACGCCCACGGCACCTGCTTCCAGCACCCGTGTAACGGTCTCGGCGACGCCGGCCGCGTCCTGCCCGTATCCGCCCTCGATGTCGGCGGTGACCGGTACGTCGACCGCCGCGACGATGCGGATGATCAGGTCCACCACCTGGTCGGGAGAGAGGGTCTCCCCGTCCGGACGGCCGAGCGACCAGGCGATCCCGGCACTGGTGGTGGCGATCGCGGGTGCTCCTGCGGCCTCGATGACACGGGCACTGGCTACGTCCCAGGCGTTGGCGAGCGCGAGGGGACGTGCGGGATTGTGCAGGGAGCGGAAGAGCAGGGCCTTGTCCAGGTGCGCTGTGATCATGCGGCCAGCCAACCAACACCCCCAGCCTCCTGTCCGGCAGGAATCCGACACCATCGCCCAGCAGGCCGTGCGGCCGGGGTACTCCGATCGCGAGTTCCAGGCATCATGACCGCCGCCCACTCGGACCTGGTGGCCATGCGCGATCGGACTGCGGCGCGCGAGAAGCTGCTGCGGCGCTTCCTCGACGACCCCCGCTGTGCTGTCGGCCGCCGAGCGAGAGCAGGGTGCGCGGCTGGAGGCGATGGCACGTACGGCCAGGTCGTGGTGGTCTGCCAGGGATTGACGTGGGCGAGTATCCGACGGCCGGCTGCGCACGCCGCGCGGCAGCTGTTCGGCGGTCGACCAGGACCTTGCCCCGCTGCTGATCTACTCGCCGGGGTCAGCGGCCGCAAGCCGGACACGTCCAGGGGCGCCTGGAGGTCATGGATACGATCGCCGCGGCTCTCCCTGCCCCAGCCGGAGTTCGCGGCCCTGCCACCGCCTGCGCAACCAGCGGTCGTGGCTCGCGAGGACGATCGCGCCGGGACCGGGGCCGAGCGCGGCCTCCAGCTCGTCGCACAGGGTGGGGGACAGGTGGTTGGTGGGCTCGTCGAGCAGCAGCAGCTGGGGCGGGCGGGCCACCAGCAGGGCCAGCGCGAGCCTCCGGCGCCGCCCCACGGACAGCTGCCCGACCGGTTTGTCCAAGTCGGCCTCGTGCATCAGACCGAGCGAGGTCAGCGGCACCTTCTCGGCCCGTTCGGGGCCCAGCGCCTGCTGGTAGAGGGCGCGGGCCGTGCGGTCGGGCCGGCCGAACGCGGTGTCCTGGGCGAGCAGCCCGACCGTAAGACCGCGCCGCCTGCGCACCTCGCCCTCGGCCGCGAGACGTCCGGCGAGCACGGCGAGCAGCGTCGACTTGCCGGCCCCGTTGCCGCCGGTGACCAGCAGCCGGTCCGTCGCCGTCACCTCCAGACCGCCGAGCGCCAACCGGCCCGGCACCCAGACGTCACGCAGTGACACCAGGGGATGCGGGCCCTCCTGGGCACACGCGGCCAGTTCCCCGACCGCGAACCTGAGGGGCCGGGGCGGCTCGGCGACCCGGGTGCGCTCCAGCTCGTCCAGCCGCCGGGTGGCGTTGCGCACCCGGCGGGAGATCTGGCTCTGCACCCGGCCCGCCCGGTGGCCGTAGCCCATCTTCTCGCTGTCGCGCCGCTCCCGGTCGGGCGCGAGGCGGTGCGCGGTCACGCCCGCCGAGTGCCGCAGTTCCTCCAGTTCCTGCTGCTCCTCGGCGTACCGCCGCTCCCAGCGCTCCCGCTCGGCGCGCTTCTCGCCCAGATAGGCGCTGTAGGTGCCGCCGTAGCGGACCGGACCGTCCGCCGCGGGGTCGAGGTCGATCAGATCGGTGCAGACGGCGTCCAGGAACGCCCGGTCGTGACTGGCGACGACCACGGTCCCGGGCAGGCCGCGGACCTGCTCCTCCAGGAACGCGGCGGCGCCGTCGTCGAGGTGGTTGGTCGGCTCGTCCAGCAGCAGCGCCGACGGCCTGCGTACGAGCAGCGCGGCCACCGCCAGCCGGCCGCGCTGCCCGCCGGACAGCGAGCCGAGCGTGCGGTCGTGCCCGAGGACACCGAGGCCCAGGCCGTCCAGCACCAGCGCCGCGCGGCGGTCGGCGTCCCAGGCCTCACGGTCCTGAGCCTGCTCCAGCCGCCTGCCGTAGACGTCGAGGAGCTCCGCATGGCCCGGGTCCCCCCTCCGGAACGCGGGCCAGCTCCTCGCCGAGCCGTTCGAGTTCCGCGAGGTCCTCACGGGCCTCACGCAGCGCCTCGTCGAGTACCGCGGCGATGGTCGAGCCGGCGTCGAAGGGCATCTCCTGATGCAGGAAGCCGAGGTCGCCGGGGCGCGTGACGCTCCCCGTGTCGGGTTCGTCCACGCCGGCCAGCGCCCGCAGCAGGGTGGACTTGCCGACACCGTTCTCCCCGATCAGGCCGATGCGGTGGCCGGGAGAAGCGGTCAGGGAGACGCCGTCGAGGACACGCCGGCCTCCCAGGACACGGACGAGGTCGTGAGCGAGCAGAGCGGGTTGAGGCACAGGAATCCGTCCAACGTGATCGGTGGCCGGCCCGCGGGGCGCACCGCCTCGTCGCGGGCCACTTCACACGCCGGCGGTTCACACCGCGGGGGCTCCGGTCTCCAGCAGCTCTCCGTCGGCCAGCCGCAGCCACCGGCTCACCCCGATCTCGGCGAGGAACCGCTCGTCGTGGCTGACCACGATGAAGGCGCCCTGGTAGGAGTTGAGCGCGCTCTCCAACTGGCCCACGCTGACCAGGTCGAGGTTGTTGGTCGGCTCGTCGAGCAACAGCAGATGCGGGGCCGGCTCGGCGCACAGCACGCAGGCAAGGGTGGCGCGCAGCCGTTCGCCGCCGGACAGGACGCCGACCGGCAGGTGGGCCCGAGCGCCCCGGAAGAGGAAGCGGGCGAGCAGGTTCATCCGCTCCGCCTCGGGCCGCTCCGGGGCGAACGCGGCGAAGTTCTGCGCCACGGTGCGGTCGGGGTCCAGCAGGTCCAGGCGTTGCGAAAGGTAGGCGATGCGTCCGTCGTTCCGTTTGATCTCCCCGCTGTCCGGGGCGAGGCCGCCGGTGACCAGCCTCAGCAGGGTGGTCTTGCCGGCGCCGTTGGGCCCGGTCAGCGCGATGCGCTCGGGGCCGCGGACGGCCAGGTCGACCCCGCCGTCGGCGAACACGGGCCGGTCACCGTGGCGTACCTGCATTCCTTCGCCGGTGAACACGTTGCGCCCGGCGGGCACCTGGGTGTCGGGCAGCTCCAGGGCGAGGCGCTGCTCCTCGCGCAGCGCGCGTCCGGCCTCGTCGAGGCGGGCCCTGGCCTCGCTGACCCTGGCCGCGTGCGTCTGCCCGGCCCGGCCCGCGGACTCCTGTGCGCCGCGCTTCATGGTGCCGGCGAAGATACGGGGCAGACCGGCGTTCTTCAGATTGCGCGCGGCGTTGCTCGCGCGGCGCTCGGCGCGTTCGCGGGCCTGCTGCATCTCCCGCTTCTCCCGCTTCAGTTCCTGCTCGGCGTTGCGGACGTATCTCTCGGCGACCTCCTGCTCGGCGCGTACGGCCTCTTCGTACTCGGTGAAGTTGCCGCCGAAGAAGCGCAGTTCGTCGCTGCCGAGTTCGGCGATGCGTTCCATGCGGTCGAGCAGCGCGCGGTCGTGGCTGACCAGCAGCAGGCAGCCGGTGAAGTCGGAGAGCACGTCGTAGAGCTTGTGCCGCGCCTGGAGGTCGAGGTTGTTGGTGGGCTCGTCGAGCAGGAGCACGTCCGGGCGCTTCAGCAACTGGGCGGCGAGGCCCAGCGAGACGGCCTGACCGCCGCTGAGCGTGCTCAGGCTGCGGTCCAGAGTGAGGTCGCCGAGACCCAGGCGGTCGAGCTGGGCGCGGGTGCGCTCCTCGATGTCCCAGTCGTCGCCGATGGTGGTGAAGTGCTCCTCGCTCACGTCCCCGGACTCGACGGCGTCCAGGGCGCGGATCACGTCGGCGATGCCGAGCACCTCGGCGACGGTGAGGTCACCGGTCAGGGGCAGGCTCTGCGGCAGATGGCCCAGTGTCCCGCTGACCGACAACGAGCCGCCGGCGGGCTTCAGTTCACCGGCGATCAGCTTGAGCAGAGTGCTCTTGCCGGAGCCGTTGGGAGCGACCAGGCCCGTACGGCCGGCGGTCACGGTGAAGGACAGGTCGCGGAAGACGGGGGTGTCGTCGGGCCAGGCGAAGGACAGGTTCGAGCAGACGACGGCGACGTCGGACATGGAGGTGACCTCGGACGGATCGCGGGCAGGGGAGAGACCTCTGCCCTGGGCAGACGTGCGGAAAATGGGTACGACGAAACGGGCCACCTCGGCGGCGCTCTTCAGCGCGTTCGGTGGCCGTCAGATCCGGATCTCACCCGGAGATGTCGTCGTCACCCACCACGTCTGCGACTCCTCGATACACGATCTACGTCGCTGACACCCTAGCAGCTCCCGGTGTCCCGCCCATGTACGTGCGCCGGCCGCATACTGGGATCGTGAGGAAGCTGCGGTTGGCGAACAAGCGTTTGCGCCGGGCCGGCCGGCGTTGAGCAGGCGAGGCGCCTGCGGAGGCACACGGAGACGCGCGGCCCCCGCACGGCGAGTCGCCGTGCGGGGGCCGGCAGCGCGTCAGGCTCCTTTCGCTCAGCTGGACACCGCACACTGCCCGCGGTCCGCGGCCTTCGGTCCCTCCGAGGTGGGGCGGACATCGAAATCGAAGATTCCGGTCGGCAGGTAGAGGGAGCAGCAGGCGTTCGGGATGTCGACGATTCCGCTGATGCGTCCCTCGATGGGGGCCGCGCCGAGCAGCAGGTAGGCCTGCTCTCCGGTGTAGCCGAACCTCTTCAGGTACTCGACGGCGTTGAGACAGGCACGGCGGTAGGCGACCGTCGCGTCCAGGTAGTAGTTGGTGTCGGTGTCGTGGTCCACGGAGATCCCGATGAAGGACATGAACTCCGTGTATCGCGGCTCGACGTTCCCCGGCATGAAGACGGGGTTGGTGGTGATGCCGTACTTCTCCATGCCGCCCTTGATGAGATCGACGTGGAAGTCGATGTAACCGCCCATCTCTATGGCGCCGCAGAAGGTGATCTCACCGTCTCCCTGACTGAAGTGCAGATCACCGCCCGACAGCTTGGCGTCCTTGACGTGGACGGGGTAGAAGACGCGCGATCCACGGGTGAAGTTCTTGATGTCGTGGTTGCCTCCGTTCTCCCGTGCGGGCACGGTGCGCGCACCTTCCTGGGCTATGCGTTCGGCATCCGATCCTGTCGCCTGACCGCCGAGGGCCTGGTCCGGGTCGGGCGTGAGCCCCAGAGGCGGGATACGGTCCGGGTCGGTGTCGATCAGGGCCTGCTCTCGCCTGTTCCACCGTTCCAGCAACTCCGCGGACGGCGCTGTGCCGAAGAGGCCGGGGTGTGTGATACCGGTGAAGCGGACGCCGGGAAGGTGCCTGGATGTCGCCACCTGCCCGTGGAATTCCCATATCGCCTTGTAGGCGTCCGGGAAGTAGTCGGTCAGGAACCCTCCACCGTTGGCCTTGGCGAATACGCCGGTATACCCCCAGCCCTGACCGGGGGCGTCCCCGACCTGCTGCGGCACCGGCCCGAGGTCAAGGATGTCCACGATCAGCAGGTCACCCGGCTCCGCGCCTTCGACACCGATCGGCCCGCTGAGCATGTGGGCCCGCTTGAGGTCGACGTCACGCACATCGTTGGCGGAATCGTTGTTGCCGATCTGCGCGTCGGTCCACTCGCGGCATTCGACGCGGAACTCGTCCCCCGGGCGCACCATTGCAACAGTCGGTACGTCCGGATGCCACCTGTTATGTCCGGGCACCTCCTGGTCACGCATCGACCGGGACTGATCGACGCTGAAGATCACGTCAGGCATGTCAACTCCTCGTGTTGCTCCCGATGATCCGAGTGGCATGGCGCCCGAGGCCCGAGTGCCCGTCACCCTGCTGCTCGCGTCTCAGCAACCACCTCCCGCCCCATCCCCAGGAGGGTCAGCCATGGCTTCCGGCCGGATATCCCGAGGCGCCGTAATCCTGCTCAGGTCTGCGCGGAGCCCTGCGGCGGAGTACGAACCAGAGTGCGGCGAAGGTCAGTACCCCGAAGGCGCCCAACGCGATCGCCGTCTCGGAGAAGTTCTCCGGAACCCAGTAACCGGTCAGCAGCAGGAAAGCCGGGATGACACCGGTCACCCAGCCCTCGATCGCGGTCACCCAGCCCACATAGGTCGTCAGCGCCTCGATCTTCAGCCCCAGCAGCAGGAAGAAGAAGAACCAGAGGAACGCCCAATAGAGCCATATCACGCCGAATGGCTGGTCGTTCACGAGCCGGAAACTGACGAAGGAATAGCCAAGGGCCACGATGGCCACGAACAGCGAGTAATAGCCCACGCCGGTCGTGTCCAGCCCCATGAGCAGACCAATGCCTACATAGAGGTAGGTGAAGCCGAACAGGAAAATGCCCGACGCCAGCATGATGCGCTTGGGATCGTCATTTGCGGCGATGATGAGATATGTGGGTGTGAGGACCTGAAGTCCCCCCACGAAGAGGTTGAATATGGCTGCTGCCCGGCTGTCCACCTTTCCCAGCAGCATCAACCCGTTCATGAACAGCACAGCGCCCACGAAGAGAAGTCCGACGTTGGCCAAGAGGACACACCTCCCGCTGTTTCCGCTCCCGTCGGCGACACGCCCGTATGCGGTCCATCCGACCACAGTTGGTGCGCGCGGTTTCGCGCCGTGGCCGCAGGCACACGCACGCGTATGCGCCCGCCCTGCTTGCCTGTCAGGGCCGGGGAAGCCGGGCGAGCGCCGGATGAGCGGGACTCGGCGTGGCGTTCCTGGCGACTCGCGTGACCACCTCGGGGTTCTCCCGGGATCTCTCCGAACGCTCGCGCAGAGCCGCCACCGCGGGCGGCGTCGAGGCGAGTGCCGGAGAGGAGTACACACGCCGCGCGGTGTCGTCGCACCGCGGGCAGTTCCACTGCGTCGGCGCGGTGCCGATCGGCAGCTTCACATCGAACGATCCACAGCGGCTGCAGGAATATTCATACGTCGCCATAAACGTCTCCGCCCCGCCGCGCCTCCGGCCCTGGACGTACACCGAGCCGGAGCCGATGGGACGCCGCAGAAGTACCGTCCTTATTCAAGGCAACCCCCCGGATGGCGGCGTGTCAAGCCGAGTTGAGGGCTGCCCTGCGGGCGCTCGCCACACCCGCCGAAAAGAGTGGGAGCAGGGGGTCGGACGGCGTCAAAGACCAAAGGGCCGGGGCACCGCCCGCCATGAAAAAGGCAGACCCGGCCGCGCATGCACGGCCGGGCCTGGTCGGCGGGACAACGTATTCAGTACCGCCTTCAACTAGCTGCGCCGCCGAAATTCCCGGAGAAAGGCAGCGAAAGCGCGCACTGGACGGGGCCGACATCCAAGGGGCGGCACATGCGCCGCCCCCCAGGGTCGCGGCCGCACGCCGACGGTCACGCGCGAGCCCGGCCCTCGGGGATCGGCGTCAGGGCGCGCCCACGATCGCGCACGCGCGGCACGGCGGTCGGCCGCAGGTGCACTGGAGAATGCCGTCCAGCACCCCATGGTCGTGGTAGAGGCATTCGTCGCGGCACGTATGACGCGGCACAAAGCCCGCCTGGAGCTCGTCCGGCCAGGGCTCCTCGCCCTCCCGGCAGCGCACGAACCGCTCAGGGTCCCCGGAGTGCAGCTCGTGCATCCTCTCCTGCGCCTCGCCCTCCAGGTCACGCGCTGCGGCGACCATGCCCTTGAGCTGGTCGGCGAGACCGGAGAACCTGGCGTCGCCGGTTCTCACATGGGCAGCATTCAGTGCCATGACAGCATTGCCCAGAAACCGTCGAGCATCCTGGATGTTGGTGACGTGGTGCAGCTGGATGCCTGTCACGCCTCGGACCCACACGGCGTCTTCGCTCACTTCTTCTGCCTTCCGAGCTCGAATTGCCCTCTGACGGATGCCGGCGACGAATGCGCCGCATCTTCCTCACACGCTCTGAAGTGTCTGGAAACAGCGGCCGTCCACCCGAGTACCGGCCGGCCCGCTCCCGTCGCGTACGGGGCTGTTGTGTGAGAAGATCACTTATGAGGCTTGCATACTGTTCAAAGAGGCTAAAGTGTGCGATACGGAATAAGCCAGCCGCATACTGGTGAACTGAATCACAAGCGGTGATCCGCTTTTACCGAGCGCGGCCATGAGCGCTTGATCAGCGGTATTCACAGCTGAGACTTGCACCCGCTGGATCGGCGAGTACGGCGGCATGCCGGGCGCCCGCGTCACCCTCACCGACGGCAAGACCACCGAGGTGCCGACTGCCTGGCCCGGCACCTGGCCGGCAGCGGGCACACGGTCACTGGCCTCGTGCGCACCGAACCATTTCCGCAGCCCAGGGCGTTCCGGAACAGAAGACCGTGATCGTCCGGGACGCGACCCGGACGATGGCTGGGACCGGCAAGACATTGGTCTTCCTCTCCGGCAACGGCGTCCGTCCGAAGCCCACCCCGGGCACGGGGGCCGCGCAGAACCCCCGGCCGATCCCATGCCGGAGCCAGGACGCCTTCGCCGGGCACGACGCGTTCACGGTCGAGCCTGTGGCGGAGTCCGAAGGGCCGCCCTGGACACGGTCGTGGCCGCCGCGTCGATGGCCCGCGCTCGATGATCATCCGTCCCGGCCCGGTCTGGGGGCCCGGTGACCACGGCCGCATGTCGATGGTCTACGAGTCCGTTGCCGCAATCGGGGCGGCCGGCTGCCTCGGGCAGGGCTTCAACACCTAGGCCGTTTCCTTCAGATCATCGGATCGTTGGTCTGGTGTGTCGTTGACTGACGCCCAGTGGGCACGCATTGAGCCGTTGCTGCCGGACCGGA
>NZ_JBVHWM010000092.1:0-33261 GCF_055564375.1 Streptomyces sp. NPDC029138 | reverse complement strand
TCCCCCCCCCCCCCCCCCCCCCCGCCACCCCCCCCCCCCCCCCCCCCTCCCCGCCCCCCCCCCCCCCCCCCCCCCCCCCCCCCCCCCACCCGCGCTCGCACGTCGGCGGAACATGGGTGTCGCGTCGCCGCGCGGCGATGCGCGGTGTCTAGTATGTCGTGCATACTAGACGACCGGTCTATTTCAAGGAGCTTCCCGTGCGCACACCGACCTCCCACGAGTCCACGACGCCTGTCGACTTCTGGTTCGACCCCGTGTGCCCCTGGACGTGGCTCACCTCCCGCTGGATGCTGGAGGTCGCCAGGAGCCGGCCCGTGGAGGTGTCGTGGCACGTCATGAGCCTGTCGGTGCTCAACGAGAACAGGCTGGACGAGCTGCCCGAGCGCATCCGGGTCCTGATGGGCGAGGCGTGGGCGCCGGTGCGGGTCCTGACCGCCGCCGCTCAACTCCACGGCCCCGACACCCTGGAGCCGTTGTACACGGCCCTCGGGGAGCGCTACCACCTGCGGCAGCAGCCCAAGAACCGGGCCACGCTGGAAGATGCCCTGCGGGAGGCCGGACTGCCCGTGGATCTCGCCGACGCCGGCGACACCGACCGTTTCGACGAGGAGCTGCGGGCCTCTCACCACAGGGGGATCACCCTGGTCGGCCAGGACGTCGGCAGCCCGATCATCGCCGTCCCCGGTCAGGACGCGGGCGGCGACCCCGTCGCCTTCTTCGGCCCTGTGGTGAACCCCGCTCCGAAGGGCGAGGAGGCTGCCAGGCTGTGGGACGGCGTGCTCGCCGTCGCCTCCACGCCGGGTTTCTACGAGATCAAGCGCACACGCACCAGCCCGCCCGACTTCAGCTGAGCGAGCCACACGCGGCCCGGCCGGCCACGCTCAGTGCGCTGGTCCCGCAGCTCCGTGTCGGCGTTCCAGGCCCCGTCAACGCCTTTTTGTGGCTAGGGTGTTGAGAGAGATACGTGTCTTGCCGGGACCGCCGAACATCCGGCTCTCGGGTCATCCTGGAAGGAAACCGGACCTACGTGGACAACCTCGATGTGGGACGCAGACGCCTGCTGAAGATGTTCGGGCTGAGTGCCACGGCGACGACAGCGACCGTTCTCCAGGCCGATCCGGTGCTGGCCGCGACCCTGGGATACGACGAGAAGACCGGGGTCTCCCCGGCCGACTACAAGGCGCCCAAGGGCCTGGCACGGGACAGCGACGCCAAGCGGACGGCTCTCGGCTGGATCGGCGCCAACGAGGACGCCATCACCGAACTGAGCGACGACGTGTGGGAGTACGCCGAACTGTCCCTGCGCGAGTGGAAGTCGTCCCGGGCCACGGCCAAGCTGCTGGGGGACAACGGCTTCACCGTCACATGGGGCGCGGGCGGCTTCCCCACCGCATTCGTCGCCACCTACGGCACCGGCGGGCCCGTCATCGGCTTCAACGCCGAGTACGACGCCCTGCCCGGCCTGTCGCAGAAGAAGGGCGTGACCACCCACGACCCGCTGGTCTACCACTACGACGCCTACGGCCCCTCCTACGGCGCCGGCCACGGTGACGCCCACAACACCCTCGGCGCGGGCGGCACCGCCGCCGCCATCGCCGTCGCCCACGCGATCCGCGCCCACGGACTGAACGCCACGGTCAAGCTGTTCGGCAGCGCCGGCGAGGAGCAGCTCGTCGGCAAGGCGTACGCGGTGAAGGCCGGCGTGTACGACGGGCTGGACGCCTTCCTCGACTGGCACCCGTTCAACATCACGGTGCCCTTCTGGAACACCACCAGCGCCCTCATATCGGCGACGTTCACCTTCCTCGGCGCGTCCGGGCACGGCGGCACCCCGCTGGGCAACAAGAGCGGCCTGGACGGTGCCCTGCTGATGGCAACGATGTCGGAGTACCTCCGCGAGAAGAACGTCGCACCCTCCGGCCGTTTCCACTACGCGATCATCAACGGCGGCGGCGCGCCCAACGTGACGCCCGACATGTGCTCGATCTGGTTCTTCGTCCGCGAGGGCAGCCCGGCCCGCGCCCGGGTGCTCTACGACAAGATCGTGGACTGCGCCAAGGCCGCGGCCCAGGCCAGCCAGACCCGGCTCGTGCACAAGTTCCACTCGGCCACCTGGAACCTGTTGGCCAACAAGGCCGGCGCGGAGCTGCTGAACGACAACATGCGGCAGATCGGCGCGCCGAAGTTCACGGACGCCGACCACGCCCTCGCGAAAGCCCTCCAGAAGTCGCTCGGCCGTCCCGAGGTGGGCATGCCGACGGAGCTGACGCCCCTCGCTCCCCCGGCGGCCGCGTACACCGGCGGACTGGCCACGGACACCGCTGACATCAGCTGGCAGGCGCCCACCGCGGTGCTGCTGTCCGCGGCGTACCCGCCCGGGCTGCCGAACCACAACTGGGGCGTCACCGCCACGGCCGCCACCAACATCGGCCACCAGGCCCTGTTGTCCGCCGCCCGGTACCTGGCGGCCGGCGCCATCGACCTCATCGAGCAGCCGGACCTCCTCGATGCGATGAAGCAGGAGTTCCAGGACCGTACGGAAGGCATCGAGTGGGCGTCGATGGTGCCCGACGGCACACAGCCGCCGCTGTACGAGCCGCCCGCGGACTTCCTCAGGGCCACCGGGCAGACGTGGCCACCGAAGGGCGTGACCTGGCCGGTGCCCCAGGTCGTGGCCACGGAGCAGCTCGGCACCACGGGGCCGAACCTGCCTCCGGTGACCTGAAGCCGGCCGCAGGCCCCGCCGTGTCACCCGGTAGCCGCTACCCCTTGAGCCCCGACCGGGAGACACCCTCGATCACCCAGCGCTGGGCCACGACGTACAGCAGCAGGACAGGCACGCTGGCGATCACCGCTCCCGCCATCAGCAGGTCGTAGTGGATGTTGTTGGCGTTCTGGAAGTTGGCGAGTCCGGCGGGCAGGGTGAGCGAGTCGGGGCTGAGCAGCACGTACAGCGGCCACAGGAAGTCGTTCCAGTTGGCGAGGAAGGCGAGCATGCCGAGCGTGGTGAGCGCCGGCCTGGACAGGGGCAGGACCACCTTGACGAAGATCTGCCACCGGTTGCAGCCGTCGAGTTCGGCGGCCTCCTCCAGCTCGTCCGGCACGGTGAGGAAGAACTGGCGGAGGAAGAACACCCCGAACGCGCTCGCCGCGCCCGGGACGATCACCGCGGGCAGACTGTCCACCCAGGCCAGCTCGTTGACGATCAGGAAGTTCGGGATGAGCAGCACCATGGGGGGCACGAACAGCGTTGCGACGATCGACGTGAAGAACACCCGCCGGCCTGTGAACCGCATCCGCGCCAGCGCGTAGGCGGCGGGGGTGGCGGTGACGAGCACCAGGGCGGCGTGCGCCGAGGCGGCGAGGACGCTGTTGAGGAGCCATCGCCCGACCGGGCTGTCGGTGGCGCCGAGGACGTGCTGGTAGGCCTGCACCGTGGCGGGGGAGGGGATCCACTGCGGGTCCGTGGAGCCCGCGGCCTCTCCCGTCTTGAAGGAGGTGACCAGCATGTACAGGAGCGGACTCAGGTACAGCGCGGCCACGACGGCCAGCACCAGGTGGAGCAGGGACCGGCGCAGGCGCCGGGCGGCGCGGGGCGCCCTCTCGGGGGGCCGCCGCTCGTCGGGGAAGGCGCCGGTGGCGGTCGGCCGCTGTCGTGTCCTCGTACCGGTCATCGCCCCTCCTGGCGTTCGCGGAAGACCCGGAAGACCACGGCGCTCGCCGCCATGAGAGCCAGGGCCAGAATGAAGCTCATGGCGGAGGCCGACCCCATCTCGAAGCGTCGCAGGCCGGTCTCCGCGATGAGGAAGATGGCGGTCTTGGTCTCGTCCGCGGGCGCGCCCCCGGTGATGATGTACGACTGGCCGAACATGTTGGCCGAGGCCAGCAGCGTGGAGTTCACGACGAACAGCGCCACGGGCCGCAGGCCGGGAAGGGTGACGTACCGGAAGCGCTGCCAGGCGCCCGCCCCGTCGACCCTGGCGGATTCATAGAGTTCGGCGGGGATGTCCTGTAGGCCGGCGAGGTAGATGACGGAGTTGAATCCGAGCGTCCACCACACGGTGACCAGGACGAGGGCCCACCAGGCGGCCGGGGTGTCGGTGGTCCACTGGATGTCGTCCGGCAGGCCGATGACACCCAGATAGTGGTTGACCAGGCCGATGTTGCCGTCGAGCAGGAACCGCCACAGAAGACCGACGACGGCTACGCCGAGGACGTACGGCGCGAAGTAGACGGCCCGGTAGAGGTTGCGTCCGCGGAACTTCCCGTTCATCAGCAGGGCGGTGAACAGGGGCACGACGAGCAGCAACGGCGTCGACAGCAGGGTGAAGACGCCGGTCGCGCGCATGGCCTGCCAGAAGCGGGGGCCGTCCACGCCCTGCGGATCGAACAGCTCCCAGTAGTTGCCCAGCCCCACGAAGGGCTTGGCCGGCAGATTGATGTCCCACTCGTGCAGGCTGATCCACAGGCCGTAGCCGATGGGAACGAGCACGAAGGTGAGGAAGAGCACCAGGTACGGTGCCATGAAGACATAGGGGGTCCACCACTGGTAGGACCGTGAGCCGGTCCGGACCGCGGCGCGGTCCGGGACTCGCGGTTCACCCGTGGTGGACGGCGGTGTTGTCAGCCGTCGCACCGGGCCTGCCTCACTTCGCGTACTTCCGCTTGTTCTCGGCCAGGATCTTGTTGGCGGTCCGCACGCCGTCGGCCAGGGCGTCGGCCGGCGACTGCTGGCCGAGTACGGCCTTCTGGACGGCCAGTTCCAGTGCCTTGCTCTGCACGTCGCCGAGTCCGGGCAGCGCGGGCAGGAAGCGGAAGACGTCGACGTCCCGGGCGAGTGGCGTCTGCGGCAGCCGGGCCACCTCGGGGCGGGCGCGCACGCTGTTCCGGGCGGGGATCATGCCGGCCTGGGCCCACTCCGTGGACCGCTCGCTCATGTAGTCGATGAAGAACTTCGCGGCCTGCACCTTGTTCTTGTCCCGCCCGGCCTGGGACGTCAGCACGAAGTTGTGGCTGGCCGTCCACACGGCGGGCGACGAACCGATCGTGGGTATGGCCGAGAGGTCCCACTTGATCTTCCCGGCCGTCGACTTGAGGTCGTTGATCTGCCAGATGCCGTCCCAGGTGAAGCTGACCTTGTCGTTCTTGAAGGCGTTGTACTGGGAGTCCTGCGCGACCTGGGCGGGGCTGTAGCCCTCGCGGATCTGCTCCACCATCCAGCCCAGCGCCTGTTCACCGGCGTCCGAACCCCACAGCGCCTGCGTGCCCTCCGCGTTGTACAGCTCGCCGCCGAACTGCCACAGCAGGCTCATGAACATCAGGTGCGCGGGCCACTTGTTGGGCATCCAGAAGGGATGGGAGACGCCCGCGGACTTCAGCTCCTTCAGCGCGTCCTCGTAGCCCGCGCGGTCGCCCGGCGCCTCGCGCAGTCCCGCACGGGTCAGATGGCGCACGTTCCAGTAGTCGGCGAGGCAGTGCACGTCGAGCGGGACGCTGTAGCGCTTGCCCTCGAAGACGCCGGCCTGCCACACGGCGGGGATGAAGTCGGATTCGGTGAGCTTCAGGGCGGACACGACGTCGTCCAGCGGCATGAGCGTGCCGCGTACGGCGAAGGTGGCGATCTGGTCGTTGTGGATGACGGCGACGTCCGGGCCCTTGCCGGCGCTGATGGCGGTCGGCAGGGCGGGGTAGAGGTCCTCCCAGCGCCGGGTGGTGTTCTTGACGGTGATGCGCCCCTCGTACTTCTTGTTGAACGAGGCCAGCATCGCCTGCATGTGCGGACCGTCGCCGCCGGTGAAGCCGTTCCAGTACTCCAGCGTGACCTTGGGCCCCTTGTACTCGCCCCCGCTGAAGGTCGGCGCGTCGGCGGCGTCGCCCTGCCCGGCCCCCACCTTGGTGCCGCCGCCGCACGCGGTGAGGAGCCCGGCGGCCGTCACACCGGCGGCAGCGCCGAGGAACGTCCTGCGCGGGACCGGCGGGAGGGGGGAAGTAGTACTGCGCATGCTCTGCTCCTTCGGATGGGTTCTTCGTCGGCCGGGACAGCGATGCCGTACCGGGGCTCAGACATCGGTGAGGCGGATCATGGTCCAGCTCACGGGCGGCAGTTCGGTGCTGAGGCCGCGATCGTCGGTCTTGGTGCCCGCCACGGCCCTCGGCCGGACACGGTCGGGGGCGGCTTCGGTGTTCGTCGCCGTCGGATCCGGGTCGTGCAGGATCACATGCTCGGCGACCTGGTGCCGGGGAAAGGCGCGCAGATCGACGGACAGGGCCAGTTCCTCCCGGCGACTGCGGTTCACCGCGAGGAGGACCACCTCGCCGCTCTCCTCGTCATGCGTGGCGGTCGCCCACAGGGCGGGAACCGCACCGTACTTCGCCGTGTCCACGAGCGGGGACTCCGGCTCCACCCGCAGCACGGTCCCGCGGGCGTGGCGCGCGGTGCGGGCGAAGGGGTGGAAGATGGTCTGTCGCCAGGCGGGCCCCTGCGCCCGTGTCATGATCGGCGCGATGACGTTGGCGAGTTGGGCCTGACAGGCCGCCCCCACGCGGTCGGCGTGCCGGAGCAGGGTGATCAGGAGGCTGCCCACGACCACCGCGTCGGTCACGTCGTAGACGTCCTCGATCAGCTCGGGAGCCTCCCGCCACGGCAGGGAGGACTCACCGCCGAAGCGGCTCTGGTACCAGACGTTCCACTCGTCGAAGGACAGTTTGATCTTCTTGTCGCTGCGGACGCGTGCGCCGACGTGGTCGGCGGTGGCCGTGATCGCGGAGATCATGCGGTCCATCTCCTCGCCGCTGGCCAGGAAGGAGTCGAGGTCACCGTTCTCCGGCTGGTAGTAGGCGTGCAGGGAGATGTAGTCCACGAACTCATAGGTGTGTTCGAGCACCGTGGCCTCCCAGGAGGCGAAGGTGTCGATGTGGGCGTTGGAGCTGCCACAGGCGACCAGCTCCAGGCCGGGGTCGAACCGCTTCATGGCGCGGGCCGTCTCCGCCGCCACCCGTCCGTACTCGTGGGCCGTCTTGTGGCCCATCTGCCAGGGCCCGTCCAGTTCGTTGCCCAGGCACCACATGCGGACGCCGTGCGGTTCGGCCACGCCGTGGGAGCGGCGCAGGTCCGACAGCGCCGTACCCGCGGGGTAGTTGCTGTATTCGAGCAGGTCGAGGGCCTCGCGAACGCCACGGGTCCCCAGGTTGACCGCCATCATGGGTTCCACCCCGGCCTTGCCGGCCCAGGCCATGAACTCGTTGAGACCGAACGCGTTGCTCTCCAGGCTGCGCCAGGCCAGATCGAGTCGCCGGGGCCGCTCGGACACGGGACCGACCCCGTCCTCCCACCGGTAGTTGGAGACGAAGTTGCCGCCCGGGTAGCGCACGGTGGTGACGCCCAGTTCCCGCACCAGATCGAGGACATCGGTGCGGAATCCGTCCTCGTCCGCGGCAGGATGCCCGGGCTCGAAGACGCCGGTGTAGACGCATCTGCCCATGTGCTCCACGAAGGAGCCGAACAGTCTGCGGTCGACGGTGCCGGTCGTGAACGCCGGGTCAAGGGTGAGACGGGCTGTGGCCATACAGGGGGCTCCTCGGTTTCTGCCGGACGGCGGAGGCGGGCGCACAAAGGGACACGACACGAGCACGCCGTCTGTGAGGAGATACGATTACATCGTTGAAACAGCGTCGTAAAGTGCTCGGGTCGCACGGATTCGCACCGTGGCCACGTCCGCGTGCGGGAAACGGTTGCCGACGTGGGCCGGCCGTCTGCGAGGGTGGCCCTCGACGCGCCAGTGCAAGCGCCTACTCCGGGCGCAGTGGGAGGTGATCTGGTGGGAGCGAGTCTCAAGGACGTCGCGGCCCTGGCCGGAGTCTCGGTGAAGACCGTGTCGAACGTGGTGAACGGCTACACCTACGTCGCACCGCCGACGCGGGAGAAGGTCGAACGCGCGTTGACGGAACTGGACTACCGCCCGAACCTGTCCGCCCGCAACCTGCGTCAGGGCCGCACCGGTGTCATCGCCCTGGCCCTGCCGGAACTCGACGCACCGTACTTCGCGGAGCTGACGCGCTTCGTCATCGACGCGGCGTCCGAGCGCGGCTGGACCGTCATCATCGAGCAGACGGACGGTCAGCCGGAACGGGAACGCCAGGTCCTCGAAGGGATCCGCGCACAGCGCATCGACGGCCTGATCTTCAGCCCGATCGCGGTCGGGCGGGAGGAACTGGCCGACCGCGACGCCGGCACCGCGCTCGTCCTGCTGGGCGAGCGGGTCATCGACGGTCCCACCCACCACGTCGCCATCGACAACCAGCGTGCGGCGCGGGAGGTGACGGAGCACCTGTTGTCACTCGGCCACACCCGTGTCGCCGCCATCGGACGGCAGACGAACCCGAGCGCGAACACCGCCCGCCTCCGGCTCGCCGGCTACAAAGAAGCCCTGCACTCGGCCGGCCTGCCCTACGACGAGACACTCGCCCCGCCGACGGATTCCTACCACCGGTCCGACGGTGCCGAAGCGATGGCGCGGCTGCTCGCCCTGGACGAGCCGCCGCAGGCGGTCTTCTGCTTCAACGACCTGCTGGCCCTCGGGGCTCAGCGCACCGCACTCGCCCGTGGCCTGCGCGTACCGCAGGACGTGGCGGTCGCGGGGTTCGACGACATCGAGGACGGACGCTACAGCACCCCGACGCTCACCACCGTCTCCCCGGACAAGGAGCAGATCGCCCGGGTCGCGGTGGAGATGCTGCAACAGCAGATCCACGGTTCGCCGCGCGGCGCCACACGCCCCGGTCCACGGGAGGTGACCGCGGCGCACAGGCTCCTGGTACGGGAGAGCACGACCGGCTGAACGCGGTGGGACAGGGGGCCGTGCGGGCTGACGGCACCGGCCGCGCCGTTCGGCCCGCTCGCTGTGGCAGCGCCTGGTCGCGTGTCGCCCGCGGCGTCCCTGTCGCGCGGCGACGGGGAGAGACTGGAGACACGTGGCGCAGGGGCCGCTCCCCGGGTGCCTGCGTGCCCGGGCTCGTGTGTCCGCCGAGGCCCGGTCGCCGGGGAACGGGCCGGACCGCGGCGGCGGGGCGCCCTGCAAAGTTGGGCATGCTGCGACAACTCGGCCTCACCGGGGACGGATGACGACAGACGACCCGCGTCACACAGGACGCGGGTTCCACCGGTTCGGACGGTGACGGCAGGGGAGCGGCGAGGCACGTGACACCGTGGTCGTACGCGGCTGAGTGACCCTGCCTCCGTACGAGCGTGACTGTCCGGGTCGGTTCCACCGACACACCTCGCCCGCGCGCTGCGGGACGCGGTGGACGCCGTCCACAGCGCGACGGGACTCGGGTCGGCCGCAGGTGCGGCGGCCGTTGGCCCGCCGACGCCCTTGTCGGCGTGGCCGGGGCGCCGGTTCCGCGGTGGGTCGCCGGGAAGGGGGTGACACCTCGTCGGTCGGCTGCGGCGACCGTTCTCGACGGGGCGCGCGTTCCCCGAGTCGTCGGGGCGGCAGTCTGGGCCGCACGGGCTTGGGCGATCGCCGTGCGGGCTGTCGTCCCCGTCCCGTCGGCCTCCACCACCTCCGGATCGCCCTACGGCGCTTGCCTCTCCGGAGTTACGAGCATATGCTCCTAATCTAGGTGGGGGTTCCATCGCACTCAGTCGCAAAGAAGGAGGCAGACCTATGGCTGCCAGTCACCCCGTCCTCATCACAGGCGCGGGCGGCGTGGGCCGCAATGTCGTCGAGAGGCTGCGCGCACATGACGTACCCGTGCGTGTCATGGTCCGTCGGGACGACGACCGCGCCGCGCGGCTCCGTGCCCTCGGGGCGGAGGTCGTCCTGGGTGACCTCACGCGCCCCGAGACCGTCGCGACCGCCCTGGAGGGCGCCCGGAGCATGTACTTCGCCATGCCTGTCTCACCGGACCACCTCCTCGCGGCGACCGTCGTGGCGAGCGTCGCACGGGAGCACGGCACGTTGGAGGCCCTGGTCGACCTGTCGCAGATGACCGTGTCCCAGATGACCGCCACCAGCACAGCCGAGTCCCACCAGCAGCGGCTGCACTGGCTGGCGGAGCAGGTGTTCGACTGGTCGGGCCTGCCGGTGGTCCACATTCGCCCGACATCGTTTCTGGACAACCCGCTGTTCACCGCGCTTCCGGCACGGACGATCCGCGCGCGGGGCTCCATCGAGCTGCCCTTCGGCGCGGGGCGCACCTCGCCGGTCGCCGTGGACGACGTCGCCAGGGCGATCGCGACCGTGCTGCGCGAGCCCGCTGTGCACGTGGGGCACGTCTACGAACTGACCGGCCCGCGCACGGTCGACATGACGGAGATGGCCGAGGCCTTCTCGACGGCGCTGAGCCGGCCGGTCTCGTACGTGGACGTGCCGCTGGAACAGTGGCGCGAGGAGGTGCTGTCCACGATCGGCCTGCCGTCACACATCGAGCGGCACATCGTCACCATGTGCCGCCTGCACCAGGAGAACCGCTACGACCGGGCTTCGGACGACGTCGAGCGTCTGACCGGCACCCCCGCCCGGTCGATCGGGGAGTTCGTGGCGGCACGCAAGGACTTCTACCTGGGCTGACCTGCCCGCTCACCGCACCAGAATCGACCAGAGAAATGACCATGAAACTTGAGCTTCTTGTCTTGCCCGTCTCGGACGTCGAGCGGGCCAGGGCCTTCTACGAGAAGGCGGGATTCCGGCTCGACCTCGCCAAGGACGTCACCGACGACTACCGGGTCGTTCACCTCACGCCGCCCGGCTCCGAGGCCTCGATCATCTTCGGCGCGGGCCTCACCACGGCCGAGCCGGGTTCTGCCCAGGGTCTGTACCTCGTCGTCACGGACATCGAAGAGGCCCGCGCGGACCTCGTCGGCCGGGGGATCGAGGTGAGCGAGGTGTTCCACGACGGCAAGGGCCTCTTCTTCCACGGGCACGACGCCGGGGACGTCGTGCACGACGGTCAGGGCCAGGAGCGGATCGCAGGCCCACACCCGGAGCGGGCCAGCTACGGTTCCTACGCCACCTTCAGCGACCCGGACGGCAACGGCTGGGTGCTCCAGGAGATCACGCAGCGGTTTCCCGGTCGCTGACGACGTCACTCAGGGGCCTGCGGCTCGGGAGGCGCGGTCCCGCCTGGTTGCGCGGCGACCTCGCAGGTGAGAATTTCATCCACTGCCTATTCAATAGGTAGTGTGTAACCCTAATTGGAGGGTGCCCTCGTGGACGTCCGTCCGCAGCCCACCGCAGAGGGAAGGCAAGACCACATGGCGATGCACGCCTCCGACCTCGGTCACGCGCTTTTCAAGGTCCTGGAGACCGGTGACCCGGCGCTGGCCGCCGAAGTCGTCCACGAGGAGTTCCACAACCGCGAAGCCGCCGTGTCCCCTCCGGCGTGCCGGATCCCGGGTCCGGCAGGCGTGCTCGCCTCCAGCGCGTGGATGCGGTCCGCGTTCAGCGATCTCCGGCTGCCCGTCACCGACATCGTCACCAGTGACTCCCAGGCGTGGGTGCGGCTGCGCATGCGGGGCCGTCACACCGGTGCCTTCGTCCTCTTCAAGGACCAGGGGGTGGACCAGGTCGTACCTCCCACCGGACGGGAGATCGACTTCGAGCAGATCCACGTGCTGGACCTGCGTGACGGCAAGGTCGTCCGGCACGAAGCCGTGCGGGACGACCTCACGATGCTCGGTCAGCTGGGCGTCTTTCCCCCCGGACCGGCCGCCGGGATGCGCATGCTGTCCTGGCGGGTGACCGGCCGGGCCGCCCGAGCCGCCTCCGAGGTCATGGTGCGAGCGGCCCGGGCCGCCGAGGAGCTGCCGCACGACACCACGGTGTGAACGATGCGTCCCCTCCGCTCGGTGCACCGCACCGGCCGGAAGGGGCCGACACATGGGCCGTGGGGCGGCATCGCGCCGACCGCAGAGCAGGAGACAGGCGGTCGGCACCTTGCCGGAGGCGGTCGTGGACGTCCTGACCAACCGCGCGCACAACGGCCGTCTCGGCTCGGCCGAGTACCGGCGCACGGCTACGGCACACCGGTCCTGCTCCGCCGCAGTCCCCCACGCCCGCCGCAACACCGTCCCGGCGCGAGGCGCCACCACCGTCACGCCGGGCACCACGCCCGCCGACCCGCCGGTCGCCGTGTACGGCTCCAGCTACCGGGACCTCTCCGCGTACGCGTCGGGCCATGCGCCCTCGGCGCAGGCTCCGGGCTGAGCATGTACGGCATCCCGTCCGGTCAGGCGTACGGGGCGACTGCCGCCCCCGCCCGCCCGGACGACTGCTTCGCCGGCACGGGCCAGGCCGTCAGCAGTGCCGGGTCCAGGGCCGCACGGGGCGTTGCTCGCGTGACGGACAGGGTGCGGCGGGCGGGCGCGCCGATCGGCATTCGCCCCCGCGCCACCCGCTCCAGCGCTCGGGCGATGACGCGCAGTGGAGGGGCCGAGGAAATGCCGGTCCGGTCACCGCCCTACTCGGACGGCCGGTCTTCCGGGGCGGATGTGCGGCAGAGCAGGGTCGCGACGGACGTGTGCAGCAGGAAGGTCTCGGCCTGCTCCCAGGACCAGCCGTTCTCCATCACCAGGGTCCGCCAGCCGGTCGGGCCGAACCAGAACCAGAGAAGGTCCGCCGTCTCCTCCTCGGGGCGGTCGGGCGTCGGGGTGAGGGTGTGCAAGTGGCGAGCGGCTGTCCGAAGGGCCTCCCGGTAGGCGGAGGTCGCCCGCTCCCACAGAGCCTCGCCGTTCTCATGGACGGGCAGAGCCGCCCTGATCGCTTCGTGGACCTGGAACTGTCCTTCATTGCCGGCCCGTGTGCCTCTGGCCAACGCCGTCAGGACGGCTTCCGGCGCGCGCAGGGTGAGCAGGTGCCGCATGGTCTTCTGGTAGTCCGACGCGACCACGCCCTGGTCGACGATCTCGTTCAGGATGTCGCCCTTGCTGCCCACGCTGGCGAAGATGGTCTTGGCGGAGACTCCGCTCGCCGAGGCGATGTCGGCGACGGTGACCCTGCCGTAGCCGCGCGCGGCGAACAGGTCGGTGGCGCACCGCAGGATCTCCGCGCGGGTGCGGGCGGCTGCCTGCTGGCGCAGGGGGGAGACATAGGGGCGTTTCGCGGGCATACGGGCATCGTAGCCGCGTGATCGTAGGCTGACCGGGGCCGGCGTTCCGGCCGGGGCTGCGCGACGCCTCGATCAGGGGCTTTGCGTTTTTGTTCGTCACCGGCCAGAATGGTGACGTGACTCATGCATTTCCCTGCGGGACGCTCTTCCTCGACTTCGTCGGAACGCTGCGTGCACGCCGTAACGCGACGCCGACGGAGATGCTCGCACATCCCGAGTCGCTCGACGACTGGTTCGTGGAGTCCGGGATGCTCGACGAGGCGCCCGGCGCCGACGAGGCCGACCTCGCGACCGCCCTTGATCTGCGTGAAGCCATCTACTCACTGGTCGCGGCCCACCTGGCGGGCGAACGGCTGCCGGCCGCGGCGCTCGCCGAGGTGAACCGGCAGGCGGCCGGCCTGCCCGTCAGAGTACAGCTCGGTGCCGACAGCACGCGTCGCCGCGTCGGTTCCGTCTCGCAGGCCCTGGTGGTTCTCGCCCGGGACACGGTGGAGATCCTGGGCGGAGGAGAGGGCGCACTGCTGCGCGAGTGCTCCCGCCCCGAGTGCACGCAGGTCTACATCGATCGCTCGCGCGGCCCCCGGCGGGAGTGGTGCTCCATGAAGACCTGCGGCAACCGGGTCAAGGCCGCCGCCTACCGGGCCCGCCGGCACAGTGTGGCCGGCTGACCAAACCCGCGCGACCTGTCCCGGCCGCCGGCACGGCCTGCCGGACCTCATGCGGTGAGAGTCCGTCTCCCCGGGCCGGTGTGCCCGCGACCCCGGCGTCGTCATCCTGGCCACGCAGTGGGCGCCGCCTGTGGCGGACGTGGCCGGTACCGGTCGGCGTCCGGTGCTCTTACGGCGTGGCGGCGACGTGGTACGGGTGTCCCAGCTGCATCCCGCCGCCGCGATGACGCCGGCGCCCTCGGCCGACGGCGGCGGAGCGGCTTCGCCTCAGTTGACGAGGTGTCAGTGCCGCCTTGCCGCTGATCACGCCCCTGATCAGCGGCCCGTGGATGTGCCTCCGGGGTCGGTCGGCGACCGGCGGCCGTCAGACCCGGCGTCAGTGACCGGCGCTCTGGCCGCCGTCGACGTGCAGGACCTCGCCCGTGACGAACGGCGCGTTCTCCAGGTAGAGAACCGCGTCGACGATGTCGCCGATCTCACCCATCCGCCCGACCGGGTGCAGGGCGGCGAACGTCTCGAAGTACTCCTCCGAGTGCATCGGGGTCTTGATGACGCCCAGGGAGACGGCGTTGCTGCGGATGCCCCGGGTCGCGTACTCGATGGCCAGCGCCTTGGTGGCGGACTGGAGGCCGCCCTTGGTCAGGGAGGCCAGCAGCGACGGCACCGCGGAGAGGGCGTGGTCGACCAGGCTCGTGGTGATCTGGACGACGTGGCCGCCGCCCTGACGCAGCATCTGCTCGACGGCGAGCTGGGTGAGCCGGAAGAACCCGCTCAGGTTGATGCCCGTGACCGCGTCGTAGTCCTCCTGGGTGTACTCGGTGAACGGCTTGGCGACGAAGATGCCGGCGTTGTTGACGAGGGTGTCGATGCGGCCGAACCGCTCGATCGCGGCGGCGGCGACGCGCTCGGCCGTGGCGGGGTCGGCGACGTCGCCCTGGACGGTGACGACGTCCGGGTCGTCCGAGGCGGCGATGGTCCGCGAGGTGGCGACCACGGCATAACCGAGCTTGCGGTACGCCTCGACCAGGCCCGCGCCGATGCCCTGGGAGGCACCGGTGATGACGGCGACCTTCTTGGCGGAGTTGCTCATGACTGCCTTCTTCGCTTTCGGGGTGACGGTGGTGGTTCCGACCGGTCCTCGTCGGCCGGTCACGCGTCACAACCAGACGACCAGTCGTCTAATTCCGGCTCCTCCCGTGCCGGTATCGTCGCCGTACCCCCTCTGACCTGCGGTAGGAGCCTCTGCCTACCAGCTGGGAGCCAACACGTCGCGGAGGAGCCCCGCGGCTGTGACGCCGACCGCCGCTCCGTAGCATGGGCGTCATGGAGTTGCGTCAGTTGCGGTACTTCGTAGCGGTGGCCGAGGACCTCAACTTCGGGCGTGCCGCGGACCGGCTGCTGATAGCCGGTCCGTCGCTGTCCCAGCAGATCAAGGCGCTGGAACGCGACCTCGGCGTGCGGCTCTTCGACCGCGACCGCCGCTCGGTCGCCCTCACGGCCGCCGGTGCGGCACTCCTTCCGCACGCACGCGACCTGCTGGAGCGCGCGGACGACCTCCAGCACCGCGCCGCCAGGATCGCCGGCTCGGAATCCGTCCGGATCGGCTACGTCAACTGGCTGCCACCGGACCTGACCGCCCGGACCTCGACCGTGGCGAGGGTGCACGTCGACGCCTGGATCGCGCCCTCGCACACCCAGGCGGCGCGGGTCGCGGACGGCAGTCTCGACCTCGCGGTGTGCTGGGTCCGCCGGCAGGACCTGGACGAACGCGGGCTCAACGCCCGGCTCATCGGCGCCGACCGCCTGTACGCGGTCTCCGCGGACCGTCAGCAGGACGACATCCGCGCCCGGGACCTCCTCGTCCTGATGGACACCGACGTCACGACATGGTCGTCCTGGAACGTCTACGCCGAGCGGCTGGCCCGGGACACCGGCGCCCGTGCGGTGCGCATCTCCGACGGGGGCATCACCGGACCGGGCTTCTTCGACCACGTACGCCGTGCGCGCCGCCCGATCCTCAACTGCCCCAAGGCACAGGAGGCGTCGCTGCCCCCCGATCTGGTCGCGCGCCCCGTGTCCGGGCCTAAGGTCTACTGGACGTGGTCCCTGGTGTGGCGCCGCGACGAGCAGCGCGCGGCCGTGCTCAGCACCGTGGACGCCCTCACGGAGGGAGTCGGCGATCTCGGCCTGGACGACCCGGACGTATGGCTCCCCGACGACGATCCGCACCGGCGGTGACCGGCTCCGCCACTTCGCGCCCGGCCCCGGCCCGGGGGCGACGCGAACATGATGGCGAGAGGGGTGTGGCCGATCGCATGTCCGGCCCGCGGCAGGCCGGACGGCCTCTCCGGGTGGGCGGACTGTCCAGGCTCCGGCGGATCAGGAGCTCATGTGAGGCTCCCCCTCCCTTCCTCGGTGAGCAGTCCGATGCCCGGGTAGTGCTTGCGCTGGTTGGACAGGATCATCTCCTTGGGAGAGGCGAGTCCGACCAGCTCACGCGTACGCGCGGCGAACGCCCGCGAGGACATGGCCGGCGCTCCCTCGTTCCGGCACCAGGCCTTGTAGGCGGCGTGGAGGGCCGTCTGTTCGGCGCGCAGGTCAGGAGCCAGGACGCAGCACTCCTCGTAGAACCGGGCCGTGTGGTCCTCGGTCTCCGCGTAGGCCGTGGTGGCGATGCGGACGCGCTCCGGGCCGGTCAGATCCCGGTCGCCGGCCAGATAGCGGCGGGCACCGTCGATCAGCCAGCCGAGGATGCCCGGCCCCTCCTCGGTGACCAGGACGTCCGCCAGATTGTCGATCTTGTGGTCGTCGGACACCACGCGCTCGAACGGGATCAGCCGCATCCTCCGCCAGAAGGCGAACCCACCGGTGCCCACCTCCGGCCGATGGTTGCCGAGCAACCACAATTTGTGCGTCGGCCGGAAACTGAAGTAGTCCTGCCGCATCCGGCGTGCCTTGATCCGGTCCCCGCCCGTCAGCAGCTTCACACGTGCCTCGTCGAACCGGTCACCGGGCTTCACCTCGGAACAGACGACGACCCGCCGGCCGTGCAACTCCGCGAGATCCGTGGGGTGTCCCTCGTACGGCCGCGACATCAGGAAGCCCGGCGGCGCGGCGTCGGCGTAGTCACCCAGGAGCTTCATCAGCACGTCGAGCAGCACCGACTTGCCGTTCTTGCCCGATCCGAAGAGGAACGGCAGCACCTGGCCGCCGACGTCCCCCGTGACGGAGTAACCCAGGAGCAGCTTCAGATAGGAGATCATTTCCCGGCCCTCGGCGTCGTCACCGAAGGTGTCGCTGAGGAAACGGTCCCAGCGCGGGGTCGGCCGGTGCTCCGGGCCCACGCTGGTGGACCGGGAGTGGAAGTCCTTGCCGGGGTCCGGGCGCTTCAGCAGGGAGGTCCTCAGGTCCACGATGCCGTCGGGTGTGCACAGGGCGTACGGGTCGGCGTCCAGGAGCGCTGCGTTCAGCACCATGCCGGGCGCGGACTTGGCCTGCGCCAGCATCGCGTTGATGCCGGTGGTGGACAGTGCGCGGCGACGGTGCTGCTGCAACGCACTGCTGGTGAAGACACCCCGGGAATCCTGTACCGCGATGTGCTCCGCGAGGTCACCGGCGGCCCACAGGACCGTGTCGTCCTCGTCCATCTGCCAGTGCGTGACGTTCCACCGGTACCAACCGATGCCCGGCACGTGCCGGTAGTCGCTCCCGTACAACTTCACGAACAGCTTGGCGTTACCGCGATCCGAGAGCGTGTCCGGCAGCAGTCCGGCCGCCGACACCCCGTCCACCGGCACCCGCCGGGGGTCGGACTGGGCCGGAACAGACACCACGGTGTCCCGGCTCCGCATCTGCGCGGCAACAGCCTCGGGATCGAAATCGAACAGTGCCTCGTTCCCGGAGGACGTCATGAACACCCTCCACCCGCGTACCACGTTCGCCTGACACCGGCAGCGAGACCCCCGCGAACGATGCGCGACCCGGTGCGGGGGCGCCGCGAGCGGCTGCACGAAAGCTGCGGGTCCGCAGGCATCCGCCCCCCATCAGCGACTGAAGCGACTGAACTATGGGCACAGCCTAGCGAATGCGACCGCTGAGGGCGCGCAGCACATGCCACCGAAATCAGCAGGTCGGATGTGTCCGGCCCGCCGGACAGCGACTGAAGCGACTATGGGCCCGATGCCGGGCGGCGCCTGGTCGGGAGAGCAGCGGCAGGACCGGGTTGCCGCCCCGTGCACGTCCTACTGCCCCCCGTCGGCACCTGCGCCATGGGGGAGGGTGACACCGACGCCACCGTCTACGCGATCGCCGAACGAGCCGCTGACCTGCTGCGCCGCTCCTTGAGGCCCTGACACCTCGTCCCGGGCGGAAAAATCCCGGCCGACTCGTGAACCCCGGACGGCGCCGGGACCGTTCTCCCATTGAAGGCTCCCGCCGCGAAGATGTGGATTGGCTGGCTTCGCAGCGGGGTGGAGCGGTGGTCCTTCCGTCTCCCCCAGACGGGGAGGGTGACCGCTTCACACGCGTACCGCTCCCGCTCGCCCCCCGAGCGGGAGCGGCACGCGTCCACGGGCCGCGCACGGCACTTCACGCGACGGTGTACGTGACCGACCGGTCCTGCTTGTGGCGGCGGATGCGTCCCTTGGCCACGAGTGATTCAAGGGTGTTGCGCACCACCTGGGGGGTCGGAGTCCGGTCGGGGTGCTTGGCGAGAAGTTCGTCCCTCAGCTCCTTCGCGAAACGTGGCTGGTCCTGCGCGCGGAGCAGGTCCAGCAGGATGTCCGCGAGCAGAGGTTCCCGCGACTTGCCCCTCGCCTTCCTCCTCCCCGTGCGGTTCTGGGCCCTGGCCGGCGGCCTGACCTGCCGGACCGTGGGTTCCTCCTGTGCCTGCTCGGGGAGGGACGGCGGTTCGCCGACGTCGCCCTCGTGCCGCTCGGCGAGCGCCAGGATGTCGATGAGGAGGGCTTCCTCCCGCTTCAACATCTTGATGGTCTGGGCCAGTTCCTGCTGTCGTCGGCGATTCTCCTCCAGATCCGACGCGGCTTGTTCGACGTACCGCGACCGGAGCGTGGCGGTTGATTGGCTGGTCACAACCGTTCACTCCCTCGTTATGTTGATGATGCGCATGGTACCCAGGCCCGAGTACACATGCAGAAAAGTGTCGAGCGTCGGCGTCCCGCGCACCATCACACGATCAGGCGGTGTCGAGTGCCGCGCGGTCGTCGTCCGACGCTTCCGCCGTGTCCGGCCGTCCGCGCCAGTCAGGTGTGCACCGCCCACCGGCGGACTCACATACGGCCTGACCCAGCGCCACGACCGCCTCCGACAGCTCCGCGGGCAGGGAAGCCGGCCGCGCCGGCGACGGAACGCCAGGCAGCAGCTTTCCCCAGAGCGGCCCCTGGGAAGGCGACTGTTCCGGCGCCGTACCGCGGCCCGGCACGCCGACCGGACCGGGGACGGCGCCATGACGGCCGGACACCGCTCGGGCCTCCCCCACCACACGATGCCAGCACGTGTGGGACGGGGTGTACGTCTCCGGGCCACTGTGGAGCGGGTCCTCACACGTGTCCGGTGCGGTGCATCCGGACACCTGGGCCGCCGGGGACCGGGCGATCGCCGAGACACGGAGGGCGACCTCCGCCCGGGCCGTCGTCAGGGCCCCCAGGACGCTGCGGGCCAGCTCCGGGCCGGACATCTCCTTGAACCGGTTGGTGGGAAAGCGGACTGCCGACGTCCGGCCGTCGGCGCACACGGTGGCCTCCACCACGCCGTCCGCGGACGACGCCGTCACCGACAGCGTCCGCAGTTCCTCCTCCACCCGAGCCATGGCGTCGTACCGCTGCGCGAACTCGGCGAGGACCTCTTCCACGCGGTTTCCCGGAGACGTATCCACCGTTCCGCTCCTCCTGTGTTGGTGCGGCGACTCGGAGTCGGCGTGCTACAAGAGACACACGAGACACCGGCAGCCGCGGTTCACGCCGCCGGATCGTCCTCTCCACGCGACCATCACGATCTGGCCATTCCACGTTCGCATCCCGCAGGCCGACAGCCGCCCGTCGCGGCGGTCGTCACGGCGCGGGACGGCATCGCGGCGTCACAAGCGCGGCAGTTTTCCGTCACCCACGTCTGCCTACAGTGCGCACGTGTGAGGCCGGATCGGTCTCCGACCGCAGGTAGACAGAGCATCAGAACGGCTCAGGGGACTATGACCACGCCCTCCACGGCACAGAACCGGGCGGAGACGCTCGGCGCCATCGTGACGGAGCACCGGGACGGGCTCGTCTCGTATGCCGAAAGAATGCTCGGCGACCGTGGGCTCGCCGAAGACATCGTGCAGGAAACGATCATCCGAGCCTGGCGGAATCTCGACCGCCTCGTCGGCATGGAAGGATCGGTCAGGGGCTGGCTGCTCACCGTGACCCGTCGCCTGGTCATCGACTGGGTGCGCAAGCCGCACACGCGCAGGGAGGTCTTCGGCGCCGTCTACAGCGAGCCGCTGTCGGGCACCGACGGCATCGAGGCGGTGCACCACGCCATGACGGTCAGGCCGCTTCTCCACGGGCTGTCGCCGGAGCACCGCGCTGTGCTGGTGCACATCTACCTGTACGACCGCACCCTCAAAGAGACCGCCGGAATCCTGGGAGTGCCGACGGGAACGGTCAAGTCCAGGCACCACAACGCCCTGCGCAAGCTCCGTGGCGCGGCACGGCTCGTCGAGGCGTCCTGAGACGTGGCCGTGGGGCCGCCTCCCGCTCAGCGGTCTACGCGGCGCGCGAATGTCTTCAGCGTCGAGCACAGTTGCCGACGGAACGTCTCGCCCCGGGGCAGAAGACACATGTCCTCGACAAGAGACGGCAGCAGATGCCGCTCGGCGATGATCCACTCGGCGGCCTCCGCTGTCTCGGTGAACTGCTGAGGCCGCACGCCGGGGCGCGGGGGCGGCAGGATCAGGGCCCTGCGGTGCGGGGCGATCAGCGCGGTGGCGGCATCGGCGCTGTACAGATAGTGCTCGACCATCCTGGCGCGTGCCGCGGAGCGCACGCCGGCCGGATCCCGCAGGGAGCTGAGTTCCGCGGCGAAACCGCGCAGCAGTTCATGACACGTGTACCGGCCCGGTACGAGTTCGACGAGCAGGTGGTGATCCGTGAGTTCCGCTATGTCCGCGTGCGTGGCCCACAGGTCGGTGCCGGCCAGGCTGGCGGCGGCCCGTGCGGTGACGTCGCGCGCGGGATGCAGGCTGAGCAGCCGGAACAGTGACGCGGCACTGTCGCTCAGCGCTTCGTAGGAGGCCGTGAAAGCGCTCCTGACATCGGTGCGGACGTCCTGTGTGGACAGGGCCGCGAGGCTGCTCCGGTCGTCCCGCAACCGTGCCGCGAGCGAGGCGAGGGAGAACGTCGGTTGCAGCAGCGCCCGGGTGCTCGCGACGGCCAGCGTCAGCGGCAGTCCTCCGCACAGTTCGGCGATCTCCTCGGCCGCGGCACGCTCGCCCCTGACCCGGTCCGCGCCCAGGCGGCGTTCGAGGAGTTCGAGGCTCTCCTGGCGGGTCATGGGGTTGAGCGTGACGATCCGGGCGTCGTCCGTCACGGCCAGCCCCTCCAGCCGCCGACGGCTGGTCACGATCGTCAGACAGCCGGGCGTGGCGGGCAGCAGGGGACGGACCTGTTCACTGTCGCGGGCGTCATCCAGGACGAGGAGCAGCCGCCGCCCGGCCAGGGCCCTGCGGTAGGCGGAGCCCAGCGCGGCGGCGCCCGGCTGCGCGGGAACCGTTTCTGTGCCCAGCGCTTCGAGCACCGTGCGCATGGCTTCGCCGGGGTCGAGAGGCGCTTGCGACGTGTGATGGCCCCGGAGATCCACGTAGACCTGTCCGCCGGGATAGCGTGCCGCCGCCAGGTGGGCGACGTGGACGGCCAGGGTCGTCTTGCCCACTCCCGCCATGCCGCAGACCGCCGCGATGGTGGCCGGGGCCGGGCTCTCACCCTCCAGGGGCAGCAGTTCCAGGAACCGGTCGAGCGCCGACCGCCGGCCGGCGAAGGACGCGCAGTCCGGGGGTAGTTGGGACGGCATCGAAGCGGCCGGGGCGGGGCCCGCCGGCCTGAGCGCGGGCGCCGTGAGTCTGCGTTGCAGCAGGTGCTGCTGGGCGGCTCGCAGTTCGGGGCCGGGGTCGACGCCCAGCTCGTCGGCCAGACTGCGGCGGATGTGGTCGAACTGCCGCAGGGCCTCGGCCTGCCGGCCGGTGGCGGCCAGGGCGGCGATCACCCGGGCGTGCACGGCTTCGTCGAAGGGGTGGCCGTCCAGCGCCTGGCGCAGGGCGGTGAGCACGTCTTCCGTCAGCGTGGGTGCCGCGGTCAGGACGACGTCGGCGGCTTCCTTGACCGCCGCGACGAACTCGTGCCCGACCGCGGTGAACACCGGATGCCGGCACACGTGGCTGCCGTCGGCGACGGGGCCGCGCCAGAGCCGGAGGGCGTCGACGAAGCGGTGGGCGGCCCGCGCGGGGTCTCCGGTCCTGGCCGCGAGCCGCGCCCGCGTGCACAGGTCACGGAAGTGCAGGAGATCGGAGCCCGAGGCGTCGACCAGCAACCGGTAACCGTCGGCGGCGCGTACGAGGTGCTTGGCGTCGGACCGGCTGCGCAGCTGGGGCTCGAGCGTTCTGCGCAGGGCGCCGATGTGCCGGTGCACCACGTTGACCGCACTGGCCGGCGGCTCGTCGTCCCACAGGACGTCGATCGCCTCGCTCAGGGTGAGGGGGCCGGGCGCGCGCAGCACGAGCA
Source organism: Streptomyces sp. NPDC029138 (assembly GCF_055564375.1). Classification (NCBI taxonomy): domain Bacteria; kingdom Bacillati; phylum Actinomycetota; class Actinomycetes; order Kitasatosporales; family Streptomycetaceae; genus Streptomyces; species Streptomyces sp. NPDC029138. Next base: position 10,715 of record NZ_JBVHWM010000092.1, on the reverse strand, counting down.
GGGCGAAGAGGGCCAGTCTCTTGGGAGGGCCGAGATCGAGTTCTTCGGCTCCGCGGAGCGCGCGCACGGGCCCGAGGATCGAACAGCGCACTACCGCGTCCATTTCCCGTACGGCCTCCCCGCCGTCGGGACCGATGTCATACGTCACGTACTGCTCGCATGGGGACGCGGAAAGAAAAGTAGAGGATGGTTCAGCTTGCGTCGTCAAGTAAATGGGAAGCTCCTTGACCTGTCAAGGAGCTTCGCGGTGGGCGGCGGACGCGTACGGCCCCGCCCTCCGTGGTCAGGGACGCAGGTCCACCCAGCTCCCGTGCGGCACGGTCCGCAGCAACGAGGACAGGCCCGCTTCGTTGAAGGCCAACTCCAGGTCGGCGCCTCCCTCGGAGAAATGGGCCCAGCCGTCGTAGTGGGCAGGCACCACCACATCCGCACCGAGGACGGCCGCTGCCGCAGCGGCCCGCCGGCTGTCGAGGGACAGCGGGCGGCCCTCGAACTTCGCCGGCACGCGCGCCGCCCCGGCGTGCAGCACGGCCGCGGTGACGTCCGGGACGCGGCGGGAGATCTCCGCCACGATACGCAGGGAGGCGTTGTCACCGCTGATGTACACCGTCGGAAGACCCCGCCCGGACAGGACGAAACCGGTGACCTCGCAGTTGACGTGGCCGTCGGCGTCGCGGTCGCCGTCCTCGGGGCCGTGCACCGCCGGCACCGCGAGGACGGTCAGTTCGTCGTCACCGTCCCCGCGCGCCACGGAGTGGCTGGTCCAGGGAGCGAGTCCGACCGCCGGCCCGCCGAGCCGGGCCGCGGTGAGCGGACCGGTGAGGACCAGGGGCGCGGCTTCGGCGAACGCGCGCCCGCGCTCGTCGAGATTGTCCGGATGCACGTCATGGCTGACCAGCACCAGGTCCACCGGGCCCACGGCCTCCTCGGTCCGGGCCGGCGCCATCGTCTTGGTGAGGTATCCGTGCGGGCCCGCCTCGTCGAAGGTCGGATCGCTGACGATCCGCAGCCCGCCCATGTCGATGACGGCTGTCGGACCGCCCAGGACGGTGACCGCGCATTCCTGCCGGGGAAGTTCTGGGGTCGTCATGGCCACTCCGTCCGGTGATCGTGGACATCGAGTCGAACGTTCATCGAATCTACCCCGCGTTCCCCGTTCGATCGTCCCCGACGACGCGGCGATGCCCGCCGTGCATGATGGTGACGCGACCGGCATGTCGGCTTGTCCCTCCGGGCGTCCATGGTCGCGTTGGTCAAGGGCGGGGGTGACCACCCGCGGCCGGAGGAGGAGACATGAATCGGTTGCTGGACGGCCTGGTCTCGCTGCCGGTCCTCGCCGCCCCGATGGCCGCCGGATCCAGTACCCCCGCGATGGTGGGGGCGGCCGGTCATGCGGGAGGAATGGGTTTCCTCGCCGTCGGCTACAAGACCGCGCAGGCACTCGCGGAGCAGATCGGCGCCGTCCGGGCCGAGGACGTGCCCTTCGGGGTCAACGTCTTCGTCCTCGCCCCGGTCCCCGTCGCAGGCCTACCGCCGTTACTGCCGCCGGGCTACGCGCAGGTGATCCAGCCCGAGGCGGACCGCTACGGGATCGAACTGAACGCCGGGGAACCGGTGAAGAGGTCGCTGACCGGCAGGGTTCCCTGATGGACGGCCGCCGCCGACTGCCAGGCCCCACCGAGACCGGCGGTGCCGAGACGGACAGCAGGCCGATACGGGTCGCGCGGACCGTGTGTCCGTCTGCGGTGGCGTTCTCTCCGACGTAGCGCACGCAAGGTCCTGAGGAAGCCCACCGCCGGGTTGGGTGGGGGGTGGATGCCGAGCAGGGGGCGGACAGGGCGAGAGACCCGTGCGGGCGGAATCCTCGGACTCCGCCCGCACGGCACGGCGAGGGCCGCACTCCTCGCGGGCGGCCGGGTGACTCAGGCCGCGGTGTCCAGTACGACGCGGAACCGGGCCTTGCCCGAGAGCATCCGCTCGTATCCCTCCATGGCCTGGGCGAAGGGCACGACCTCGACGCTGGGCCGGATGTCGTGGGCCAGGCTGAAGGCGAGGTTGTCCTCGTTCTCGATGGAGGAACCGGTCAGGCTGCCGACGATGGCGCGCGTGCCGAAGATCAGGTCGGGGGTCGCGACCGTCAGCGGGTCGGGTGCGGCACCGACGACGACCAGCCTGCCGTTCGGCGCCAGGCCGCTCACCAACGGGTTCATGGACGCACCACTGGACGAGGTGGCGACGATGATCGAGGCGCCGCCCAGGTCGCGCAGTGCCTCGCCCGGGTCGACGGCGGTGCTGTCGATGTACTCGTCGGCGCCCAACTCCCGGGCGAGCGCCTCCTTCTCCTCGCCCCGCGCCACCGCCGCGACCCGGTAGCCGAGGCTGTGCGCGTACTGGAGCGCCAGGTGGCCGAGCCCTCCGATGCCCTGCACGGCGACCAGGGACCCGGCCCGGACGTGACCCTGCTGGAGCGCGGTGAAGGTGGTCAGGCCGGCGCACAGCAGCGGCGCCGCGTCGACGGCGGAGAGGCCGTCAGGAATGCGCGCGAGCCCGCTGGCGCGGGCGTAGACCACCTCCGCGTAACCGCCGTCGGTGGTCGTTCCGGTCTGCGGCTGGTTCAGGCAGTTGACGAAGTCACCGCGACGGCAGGGCTCGCACTCCCCGCAGTGCCCGTTCAGGAAGCCGACACCGACGCGGTCGCCGGGCTGCCAGGCGGTCACGCCGGCGCCGACGGCGTCGATGACTCCGACGACCTCGTGCCCCGGGACGACGGGCTGCGAGGGGTCCGCGCGCAGCCCCTCGATGGCCAGCACGTCGGTGTGACAGACACCGCAGGCCTCCACCCGCAGTCGGACGTGTCCCGGTTCGGGGTCGACCAGTTCACGTTCGACCAGCCGGAGGTTGTGGACACCGGTCGCCTCGAAGGCTCGGTACGTGGACATGCTGCTGCTCCTGAGTGTGTGTTGTCGGCCAGGCGGGATCACGACGAGAGGCCCGCCTGGAAAATGACCGGTCGACTTAAGGCGAGTCTAGCCGATGCGCCGGCCGGGGGGCTCCTGCGCGCCGGCGACCGGTCCGCCCGGGGTTTGACTCCCGTTGAGGCGACCGCTCATATTGAAAGGCGAGGTGATCGATGATGGGACGTGTGTCCAAGCGTGAGGAGATCGCGCAGGCCGCCCTGTGGCAGTTCCAGGCGAGGGGCTTCAACGCCACGGGCATCAGCGACATCACCACCGCCGCCGGCGTCCCCAAGGGGTCGTTCTACAACCACTTCTCCAGCAAGGAGGAGAGCGCCCTGGAGGCGTTGAACCGGTACGCCGCGGGCTTGCGGTTCGACATGCTCACCACGCCGGGACGGCCTCCGCTGGAGCGGCTGCGGGAGCACTTCGAGTATCTCGGCAGGGACACCCTCGACAACGGATTCGTCCGTGGCTGCCTGGCCGGCAACTTCGGCGCGGAGATGGCGGATCACAACGAGGAGATCCGCTCGGCCGTCCAGCGTGGATTCGGCCGCTGGGCCGAGCACATCCAGCAGGTACTCACCGAGGCCCAGAAGGCCGGCGACCTCGACGGCGACCTCGACGCGGCGGACACCGCCCTGTTCATCCTGAGCGCCTGGGAAGGCGCGCTGATCGCGGCCAGGGCCGACAAGTCCGCGGCACCGGTCGAGGCGTTCTTCCGCATCGTCTTCGGCGTCGTTCTGCGCTAGACCCTGTCGTTCGGGTCACCCCGGCGTCGCGGGCCTGGCCCGCGCATCTGCCAGTTGTCATCGGTTGCTGACGCTCGTGCCGGCCGCTCCCCTCCGTCTTGGAGCCGCATCGCACCAGGTCCCGCTCCGTTCGGCTCGAAGGCGCGCACCTCACAGCCGGCCCGGTCCGGACGACGGGCCCTGGGCCGCTCGATCCGGGGCGCCGCTCCGTCGGCTCATTTTTCCGCGCACCCTGTCTGAACAGGGCCGGGCGGACGTGGACGAGCGCACGTCGAGACGCTGGGCCGGGAGCGTCATGGATGGCGATTGACTGAAGTCGACCGGTCGTCTAGTTTAGGTGACCGGTCGACTCAACATGTCGGCGCAAACCCATCGAAATGGAGAAATCCCGTGTCCACTCCCATCAAGCTCGCGATCGTCTTCTACTCGTCCACCGGCACGATCACCGAGATCGCCAAGGAGCTGCATGACGCCGGTGTGAAGGCGGGTGCCGAGGTCCGTCTGCTGAAGGTGGCGGAGCTGGCCCCGCGGGCCGCCATCGACTCCAACCCGGCCTGGGCCGCGAACCACGCGGCCATCGCGAACGTCCCCGAGGCCACCCCGGCGGACGTCGAGTGGGCCGATGCCGTCGTCTTCGGCACGCCGACCCGCTTCGGCAACGTCTCCTCGCAGCTGAAGCAGTTCATCGACACGCTGGGTGGCCTGTGGGCCGAGGGCAAGCTCGCGGACAAGGTCTACAGCGGGTTCGTCTCCACCGCCACGGACCACGCCGGCCAGGAGTCGACGCTGCTCGCCCTGTACAACTCCGTCCACCACTTCGGCGGCATCATCGTCTCGCCGGGCTTCACCGACCCGCAGAAGTTCGTCGACGGCAACCCCTACGGCACCTCCCACGCCGACGGCCAGGGCACCAAGCCCGTCGGCGAGATCACCCGCCTCGCCGCCGGCATCCAGGCCGAGCGCGTCGTGAAGATCGCCGCCGCTCTCAAGGCCGCCGCCTGACCAGGAGACGGTGCGGGGTATATACCGCAGGGCCGGCGGTGACTGGCCGACCATGTTCTCACTGGCGGTCTCTGCTTCAGGGCGCCACGGGGCGTCCTCCCGTCCGAGAAGGTGGCTCCGCGGCCCCGTATCCCCGCAGCCCGCAGTCCCGCAGTCCCGCAGAACCGAGAGAGGACGAACGACGATGAAGGAATTCCTGGTCGTGCTCACCACGACCGTGCCCGAGGGCACCGACCCCGCCGAGGTCGACCGGCGACGCGCGGCCGAATCCGTCCGGGCCAGGGAACTGGCCGCCACCGGACACCTGTTCCGGCTGTGGCGCCCGGTCGGCGAGCTGCGCAGCGTCGGGGTGTGGCGCGCGGACGACGAGGCCGACCTGCGTGAGAAGGTGCTCGGCACCCTGCCCCTGTGGCCGTGGATGACCGCCGAGATCACCGCCCTTCAGCCGCACCCCAACGACCCGGGCACTGCCGGCCCCACCAACTGATCCACACGGGGTGCGCACTCACGCCGCGCCCTTCGCGAGAGGAGAAAGCCGATGAGCGGCACAGCAGCACAAGAAGCCATCCTGCGTGGCGTCATGGACCAGTGGAAGGCCGCGGTCGACGCGCACGAGCCCGAGAAGGTCGCGGCACTCTTCACCGAGGACGCCATCTTCCAGGGGCTCCATCCCTACAGCGTCGGCCGACAGGGGGTCGCCGCGTACTACGACTCCCAGCCGATCGGGCTGACGGCCGAGTACCAGGTGCTCGAGACGCGGAGCCTCGCGGACGATGTCCTGCTCGGGTATCTCGACGTCGACTTCGGTTTCACCGACCGGCCGGCCATCCACGTCACTCTCAGCATCGTGCTCAAGCGCGTCTCCGACCGCTGGTCCATCTCCCACTACCAGGTGACGAGGCTCGGCTGACGCGCTTCGCGCACGCTCGCGTTGACAGGCTCTGTCCCACCGTGTCACCATCCTAACCGGTTAAACAGGTGACGGTGTCGGGGTGGTGCGAACGCACCGGTCGGCAGAGCCTGCGTCCCGTGGGAAGCGGGCCGTGAAGACCGTCGCCACGTCGAAGGAGCACAGACATGGCGGGACGGCCGAATCAGGACCCTGAAGGGGCACCGGTGGGACGGCGCGCGCTGTTGGGCATGCTCGCCACGGGCGCCGCGGGGCTCGCCACCGCGCCGTACCTGCAACGCGGCTGGGAGGGATTCCTCTCGTCCGCCTCACAGGTGGACGCCACCGGCATCACCGGCCTGTTGCCCAACCCGGGCGGCTTCCGGTACTACAGCGTGGTCGGTTCGGTACCGCGCAAGGACGACACGAACTACGCGTTGCGGATCGACGGTCTGGTCGACCGGCCGAAGACCTATTCGCTGCCGGAGCTGCGGGACCTGCCGCAGAGCCGGGTCGTCCACGACGTGGTGTGCACCGACGGATGGCGGGTGAACGACACGCCCTTCACCGGTGTGAGGCTGGCGGATCTCCTCGATGCCGCCGGAGTGCGCTCCGAGGGCACGGCCGTCCGGTTCACCTGCTTCGACGGGGCCTACACCGAGAGCCTCACCCTGGAGCAGGCGCGCCGCTCGGACGTGTTGGTGGCGCTCACCATGCAGGACAAGCCGATCACCCACGCCCAGGGCGGCCCGGTGCGGCTCTACGTGGCCCCCATGTACTTCTACAAGTCGGCCAAGTGGCTGTCCGGCATCTCGGTCACCGACAAGGTCGTTCCCGGCTACTGGGAGGAGCGCGGATATGCGGTCGACGGCTGGCTCGACGACGCCGACAGGCACGCGGCCTGAACCGGCCGGCAGGGTCCGCCGGTTCGCCCTCGCTCCACGCCTGGTGCACCGGGCCACTGGTTGGTTGATGCTGACGTGCCTGCTGACCGCGGCCTGTCTGTACTTCGGTCCGGTCGCCCAGCTCGTCGGGCGGCGGTACCTGATGATCACACTCCACGAGTGGTCGGGCGTTCTGCTGCCGGCGCCGTCTCTGCTGGGGCTCTTCTCCCGCGAGTTCCGCGCGGACCTGCGCCGGCTGAACCGTTTCGCGGTGTACGACCGCCAGTGGCTGCGCGCCGTCCGGAGGCGTCTGTCATCGCCGGCGGCGCGGCCGGCGGGCAAGTTCAACGCGGGTCAGAAACTGTACGCGGGCTGGATCGCGGGTGCGGTGCTGGTGATGATGTTCACCGGACTGCTGATGTGGTTCATGGGATTCCTGCCGGACATCTCGCGCACCAGTGCCATCTTCGTCCACGACTGCCTGGCCTGGGCCATCACCTTCGTCCTGATCGGACACATGAGGAAGGCCCACCGGGACCCCGAGGCGCGGCTCGGGATGCGATCCGGATACGTGAGCAGGTCATGGGCCGCGCGGGAGCATTCCCGGTGGGTGCCGGACGAGGACACGCGTACCGCCGCCGAAGAGGCCCACGACGCGTGACGCTTGCCGACGCGACCGGCCTGTTCCCGCACACCTTCCCGTCGCGTCGGGGGACATCACGCGGGCGGCCCGGCGCACTGGCGGGCCGCGCGCGTCGAGTGGGTCGTACCGGTTGCCGCGTCCGGCCGCGATGATGCCCACGTGTGCGGCCTCCCGGGCGCGGCGTACCCGACCGGTGACGTCCGGCGCGTGGTGAAGTCCCCGGCAGGCGCTGTCGGCTTCCCCCGACGAAGGGCCGCCATCTCGGCAACACCCGAGGTGGCGGCCCTTTCGCCCGTGCGTGGCTCGGTGAGGGGCATCCGCCTCGCGCCGATGCCCCTCACGTGTCGGAAACCTCAGTCGTCGCCGCGCAGGATGGTCAGCACGCGCAGTATCTCCAGGTAGATCCACACCAGTGTCGTGACGAGGCCGAAGGCCGCCAGCCAGGATTCCTCGCGTGGGGCGCCGTAGGCGATCGCGTCCTCGACCTGCTTGAAGTCCAGGGCCAGGAAGCCGGCGCCGAGCGCGATGCCCGCGAGGCCGAACACGACTCCCAGGCCGCCGCTGCCGAAGCCCAGGCCGTTGCCCGCCCCGAACGCCGAGAAGAGCGCGTCGACGGCGGTGAGCAGGAGGAACCCGGTGGCGATGGCGAGCAGGTGGCCGACGAACCTGCGGGTGACGACGATCCAGCGCATCCGGTAGGCGATCAGCACGCCCGCGAAGACGGTGATGGTGCCCAGTACCGCCTGGACGACCACGCCCGGAGCGACGTACACCGACACCGCCCCCGACAGGAAGCCGAGGAAGACGCCTTCGAACGCCGCGTACCCGAGGATCAGCGCGGGGGAGGGCGTGCGCCGGAACGCCTGGATGAGGGAGAGGGCGACCGCGATCCCGGCCGCGCCGAAGGCGATGCCCAGGGACCGGCCGGTGTTCGTCCCGTAGACGGGGAGCAGGGTCCACGACAGCACCGCTGTCAGAGTCAGGACGCCGAGGGTGGCCGCGGTGCGGACGACGACATCGTCCATCGTCGCCGTGGCGGGGCCGGCCGCGGAGTCTTTGACGAGGGCCGGGGCGTCCTTGACGAGCACCGGCCGGCCGGCCGGTGCGTAGGGGTTGACCGTGCGATCGAGCGGGGGCCGGGCGGTGGCAGAGGCTTCCGCGGGCCCCCGCGTGCCGGCGTACGCCTGACCGGCGTGGCGGTCGTAACCCCAACCGGAGAAGATCGGGTTGCGGGATTTCACGTCGTTCCTCCTCGTCCGCCGGGCGCGGCGGGCTGTGGTGCGCGAGGTGACGCGGATGCTCGGAGGCGACCGCGCCGGGCCGGCGGACGACCGGCCGGCCAGGACGGGTATGACTCCCTCGCGCGTCACCAGCTTAACCGGTGACTCATGTTGGGGTGGGTGGCACCGCCGGTCGGAGAGGTGATGTCCGCGACATGACGGAGCGGTCGCCCTCGCACCCGGGGGGTGTGCTCGGACGACCGCTCCTCGCCTGCTGCCGAAGGGCGATCGCATCGAGGCCGACGCCCTGGCAGCAGGAGCTCTTTGTTTGTCAACCCGGTCGCGTACCACCGGGCTTCACGACGCCGGAGGGGGCGCGCGGGACCCCGCGGGGGAGCGCGGACTCAGAAGCGGTCGACGTCCATGACGGCCTGGGCGAAGGCGGTGGGCGCCTCCTGCGGCAGGTTGTGACCGATCTCGTACAGCGTGCGGTGCTCGTAGGCGCCGCTGAAACGGTCGCGGTACGAGGCGCCGTTGCCGGGCGGGGTGAACGGGTCGCGCTCGGCGTCGAGGGTGATGGTGGGCACCTCGATGACGGGTCGGGTGGCGAGGAGGCGCTCGTAGCGGTCGTAGCGCCGCTCCCCGTCGGCGAGGCCGAGCCGCCAGCGGTAGTTGTGGATCACGATGGCCGCGTAGTCGGGGTTCTCGAACGCCGTGGCGGTGCGTTCGAACGTGGCGTCGTCGAACTGCCAGGTCGGGGAGACCGTCTGCCAGACGAACCGGCACAGGTCGTGCCTGTTCTGCTTGTCCTCCATGGCGAGGCGGCCCCGCTCGGTGGAGAAGTAGTACTGGTACCACCAGGTGTGCTCGGCCGCGGGAGGCAGCGGCTTCTTCTGGGCCTCGACGTTGGTGATGAGGTACCCGCTCACCGACACGAGGCCCTTGACGCGTTCGGGCCACAGGGCCGCGACGATGTCGGCGGTGCGTGAGCCCCAGTCGAAGCCGGCGAGGAGGGCCCGCTCGATCTTGAGGGCGTCCATCAGGGCGATGATGTCGAGGGCGACCGCCGACTGCTGTGCGTTGCGGAACGTGCGGGAGGACAGGAAGGTCGTCGTCCCGTGGCCGCGGAGATAGGGAACGATCACCCGGTACCCCTGCGCCGCCAGCAGGGGGGCGACGTCGACGAAGCTGTGGATGTCGTAGGGCCAGCCGTGCAGACAGATGACGACCGGGCCGTGGGCGGGGCCGGCCTCGGCGTAACCGACGTCCAGTACGCCGGCCCTGACCTGCTTCAGCCTGGCGAACGACGTGTGGGTGCCGGGGGCCACCTCGGGGACGGTCGGCGCGGGGGTGTGGCGCGGGGCGGCGGAGGCGCTCGGGATGCCCTGGAGGGCGGTCAGCGAGACGGCGGCCGCGCCCGATCCCAGGCCTACGGCCTTGTTGAAGGTGCGCCTGCTGATCATGTGAGCCTCCGTGGTGGTGGATCTGGAGTCGCGGTCTCTGCTGGTGATCTCCCGCCGCAGGCGGTCGCCGGGGAGCGGGGCGAGAGGACCGTCTCACAGCCAAACATCACCAGTCAAGCCGGTTACGGCCCCATGTGCACCCCCGTGGTCCGTTCGAGCTGGTCACCTCAGGGATCACCGGTTTGACAGGTGACGAAGTTTGCGTCATAGTAGTGCTGTATCTCCTCCGGCCGCCGGGGGAGGGGAAGGGTGAGACCTGATGACTGACGTCGAGGAAAGGGCGCTGCTGGCCGGCGGCTGCTTCTGGGGGATGCAGGAACTGATCCGCAGACTCCCCGGCGTGATCCGTACCCGGGTCGGTTACAGCGGCGACGACGACCTGGCCCAACCCACGTACCGCAGGCACGGGAACCACGCCGAGTCGATCGAGATCGTCTTCGATCCGGCCGTCACCGACTACCGCGCGATCCTGGAGTTCTTCTTCCAGATCCACGATCCGACCACGAAGGACCGGCAGGGCAACGACATCGGGGCCAGTTACCGTTCCGCCGTCTTCTACCTCGACGAGGAGCAGCGGCGCGTCGCGCTCGACACCATCGCCGACGTCGAGGCGTCGGGGCTGTGGCCGGGGCCGGTGGTCACCGAGGTCGTACCGGCCGGTCCGTTCTGGGAGGCCGAGCCGGAGCACCAGGACTACCTCCAGCGCTACCCGGACGGCTACACCTGCCACTTCCCGCGCCCGAACTGGCGGCTGCCGAAGCGCGCGGAATCCTGACCACCACAGGGCGGTGACATCCGCCCGCCATGCGGTACGGGGGGGGGGGGGGGGGGGGGGGGGGGGGGGGGGGGGGGGGGGGGGGGGGGGGGGGGGGGGGGGGGGGGGGGGGGGGGGGGAGGGGGGGGGGGGG
>NZ_JBVHWM010000091.1:0-33970 GCF_055564375.1 Streptomyces sp. NPDC029138 | reverse complement strand
CACGACATCGTCAACCCCCAGGCGAACAAGTGCCTGGACGTCACCGACAACAACTCCGCCAACGGCACCCGGACACAGATCTGGAGCTGCACCGGTGGCGCCAACCAGAAGTGGAACGCGCCCGCCTCCGCGCAGCCGACCGAGCAGTGCTGGGCGACGCACTACGGCCCTCAGCCGCCCGGTGCCCTGACGGCCAGCGGCGAGGTCTTCGACAACAACGCCGACACAGCGGCGACCTCGCTCAGCCGTCAGCCGCAACTGCCGTTCGGCACGCGGGTCCAGGTGACCAATGTCGCCAACGGCCGGTCGCTGGTGGTCCGCATCAACGACCGGGGCACGTTCGTGCAGACTCCGCAGGAGCCCAAGTGCCTCGACCTGACCGACGGCGCGTTCAGCCGGCTCGGCGGAAGCCTGAACCCGGACGCCGGGCACATCGTCGTCACGCAGACCGTCCTCAACTGACGTACGCGCCCGTCGCAGTTGTCGGCTGACAGCACTGACTCTCTGTGCACCTCAACGCATCCCGCATCGCAGTACGCCCCGTGAACTGGAGCGAATCCCCCATGAATCTCCCGTACATCAGACGGATACCGATGAGACGCGTGCGCCTCGGACGGTTCCTGGCCGCCTCCGTCGCCGCTTGCCTCGCCGTGCTGTTCGCCGTCACCCCGGCCCAGGCCGCCGACGGACAGATCACCGGACTCGCCGGCAAGTGCGTCGACGTGGCGGGCGCGAGCAGCGCCAACGGCACCGCCGTACAGCTCTACGACTGCAACGGCACCAACGCCCAGCAGTGGTCCAACCCCGGTGACGGCACCCTGCGGGCGCTCGGCAAGTGCCTGGACGTCGTCGACCGCAGCACGGCCGACGGAGCCGCCGTACAGCTGTGGGACTGCTCCGGCGGAGCCAACCAGCAGTGGGTGGTCACCGCCGCGCACGACATCGTCAACCCGGCCGCGAACAAGTGCCTGGACGTGCGGGACAACAACTCCGCCAACGGCACCCGCCTCCAGATCTGGAGCTGCACCGGCGGGGCGAACCAGAAGTGGAACGCGCCGGCGAGCGGTGGAGGCGGCACCACGCCTTCCGGGTTCGTCGTCTCCGAGGCCCAGTTCAACCAGATGTTCCCGAACCGGAACCCCTTCTACACCTACAGCGGTCTGACCGCCGCCCTCAGCGCCTACCCCGCCTTCGCCAACACCGGCAGCGACACCGTGAAGAAGCAGGAGGCCGCCGCCTTCCTCGCCAACGTCAGCCACGAGACCGGCGGCCTGGTGTACGTGGTCGAGCAGAACACCGCCAACTATCCGCACTACTGCGACCCGAACCAGCCGTACGGCTGCCCGGCGGGCCAGGCCGCCTACTACGGGCGCGGCCCCATCCAGCTCTCCTGGAACTTCAACTACAAGGCCGCCGGTGACGCGCTCCACATCGACCTGCTCAACAACCCCTGGCTGGTGCAGAACGACTCCGCCGTCGCCTGGAAGACCGGCCTGTGGTACTGGAACACCCAGTCCGGGCCCGGCACGATGACCCCGCACAACGCCATGGTCAACGGCGCCGGCTTCGGCCAGACCATCCGCTCGATCAACGGCTCCCTGGAATGCGACGGCAAGAACACCGCCCAGGTCCAGAGCCGCGTCGACGCCTACCAGAGGTTCACCCAGATCCTCGGCGTCAGCCCGGGCGGCAACCTGTACTGCTGACACACCTCCAGCACGCCCCTGGCGTACGGGCCGGCACGAACCGGGGCCCATACGCCAGGGGCGTCCCTGTTGTGCCGCCGGGTCCGAGCCCACCGGGCCACAACCCCTTTCGCCTGCCGCATCCGATCGAAACCTCTTAGACATCCGATGTGTTGCTTCAGGTTGGTCGGTTCGTTCACCGTCCAGACGATTGACAGGTGCACGAAGGGTACCTAGGTTCGCCGATACACCCGATGTATCGACGATCCGTCAGGTCTGGAGGACAAGGATGGCCTCACAGTCGGACAAGCGCTCAGCGGTCGCCCGGAGGTCCGTGCTCGGTACCGCGCTGGGCGGAGCCGCGGTGGCGGCACTGCCGGGGGCGGCACACGCGGAGCAAGCGGGGACGGGCGGTGACACCGGTCCAGCGGGCGGCAGACGGCCGTGGCGGCTGCGCTCCGCCCTGGCCGACGACACCGCCTGGGAGAAGTTCCTGCGCGGCCAGGACCTGCTGTGGAGCCGGCTGCCCGCCCTCTGGTACGAGGGGCCGTTCCTCGGCGACGGTCTGCTCGGCAGCATGATCTACCGGGAGCCGGACACCAACCGGATCCGGTTCACCGTCCAGCACGGCCGGGTGCAGGACCACCGGCCCGAGTTGGGCAGCGGCTGGGGCACCTGCCGGCTGCCGGTCGGGCACCTCACCCTCGAACCGGTCGGCACCATCACCGCCGTGGACTGGCGGCTGAGCCTGTGGAACGCCGAGCTGACGGGCACGGTGACCACCTCCGCGGGCACACTCACCCTCGCCGCCCTCATCCACGACGAGGTCCTGGCCGTGCGCGTGACGGCGAGCGGCGGCGAGCGGGTCACCTGGACCTTCCACCCCGAGGAGGCCATCAGCCCCCGCAAGATCCAGGAGGCCCCGCCCGCCGGCTACACCGGCAACCCGCCCTGGACCACGCGGACCGCCGCCGACGGCACCGAGCAGGTGCTCCAGCCCCTCACCGGAGGCGGGCAGACCGCCACCGCCTACCGCCGTGCCGGCGACGAACTGCTGCTCAGTGTCGGCCACAGCTTCCCCTCCGGCACCGCCGCCGAGGCCGACTCACTGCGCAACCTGCGGCGCGGGGCGTCGTACGCGGCGCTCAGGCAGCGGCACGTCCGCTGGTGGCACGCCTTCTACCGGAAGAGCTTCGTGTCCTTCCCCGACCAGCGGCTGCAAAGCTTCCACTGGATCCAGCTGTACAAGGTCGCCTCCGCCAGCCGCGCGGGCGGGCCCGTCATGGCCACCAGCGGGCCCTGGCTGGAGCCGACGCCCTGGCCGGCGGTCTGGTGGAACCTCAACGTCCAGCTGGAGTACTGGCTCATCCACGGCTCCAACCACCTGGAACTCGACGCGCTCGCCGGCACGCTGCGGCAGAACCAGGAACAGCTCATCGCCAACGTGCCCGCCGCCTACCGCAAGGACAGCTCGGGCATCGGCCGCAGCTCGGACATGTTCGCCAACCGCGCGGTGGGAGAGCCGGGCACCGGCGCCGAGACCGGCGACCTGACCTGGGCGCTGCACAACGTGTGGCTGTCCTACCGGCACTCCATGGACAAGGCCCTGCTGCGGGACACGATCTACCCGGTGCTGCGCCGGGCGATCAACTACTACCTGCACTTCCTCACCCCGGGCAGCGACGGCAAGCTGCACCTGCCGAGCACGCTCTCGCCGGAGTACCCCGTCGTGCCGCCGCAGGACACCAACTACGACCTGGCGCTGATCCGCTGGGGCTGCCGGACGCTGCTGGAGTCGGCCGAACTGCTCGGCGTCCAGGACGAGCTGGCGCCCCGCTGGCGGGATGTGCTGGCCCGGCTCACGCCGTACCCGGTCGACGACAACGGGTTCATGATCGGCGCCGACACCCCGTACGCGCAGTCCCACCGGCACTACTCGCACATGCTGATGGTGTACCCGCTGTACCTGGTCAACTGGGACCAGCCCGAGAACCGCGAGCTGATCACGAAGTCGGTGACCCACTGGCACGCGCTGACCGGCGCCCACCGGGGGTACAGCTACACCGGAGCCGCGTCGATCTACGCCATGACCGGTGACGGCGACACCGCGCTCGGCTACCTGCGGAAGTTCTTCGACCCCACCACCCGCTACCCCTGCCGGGCCAACACGCACTACACCGAGGCCGGTCCGGTGATCGAGACGCCGCTGTCCGCCTCGCAGTCGCTGCACGACATGTTCTGCCAGAGCTGGGGCGGGGTGATCCGTGTCTTCCCGGCCGTGCCCTCCGCCTGGGCGGACGTCACCCTGCACGACTTCCGCACGCAGGGCGCCTTCCTGGTAAGCGCCGTCCGCGAGGCGGGCGTCACCCGGTTCATCCGGGTCAAGAGCCTGGCGGGCGAGCCGCTGAAGCTCCGGCACGGCCTGAGCGGAACCCTCACCGTGCTGCTGGACGACGGCTCCCCGGCGCACACCCGCGACCTGGGCGACGGCACCCTCGCCATCGACCTGCCCAAGGGCCGCGAGGTGCTGGTCCACTCCGGCTCCCGGCCCGACCTGGTCATCGCACCGGTCGCCATCAGCGAGCCGGGTCCGGCCTGGGGGCTGCCGTAGCGGCCGTCCGTACCCGTCACCCACCTCGACTCCTTCACCCGGGAGGGTTCTCATGGCGGTTCCGATCAGGACCGCGGTCGCCGCGCTGTGCGCCGGGCTGGCGGCCTCACTTCTCAGCGGCGGGCCCGCACAGGCCGGCCAGGACACCGGATCAGGCGCGCACGCCTGGACCGTGTCCGCGCCCGCGCCCGGGCCCGGCGCGGCGGCGTCGGCACCGCGCGCCCGCGTGGCCCTGGACGACACCACCGGCACCCTGAACCTGTCGGTGTCCCGCGGCGGGCGGACCGTCATCGAGCCGTCCGCCGTCGGCATCCGCACCGAGCGGGCCGACCTGTCGCAGGGCCTGCGCTTTCTGCACCGCACGGACCGGCTGGTCGACGAGCGGTACCGGACGAAGTCCGGCAAACGGCTGCACCGGCGCTCCCTGATGAACGAGACGCGGCTGTCGTTCGGCACCGCCGGGGGCGCCCGGTTCGACCTCGTCGTCCGCGCCGCCGCCGACGGCGTGGCCTACCGGTACGTGCTGCCCGCCGGGTACGGCGACGTGTTCGGCGAGACGTCCGCGTTCACCCTGCCGGCGGACGCGCGGGCGTGGCTCAGCCCGTACCGGGTGGACAACGAGGGCCAGTTCACGGAGTACTCCGCCGGGACCGCCCCCACCGGCTCCTACTCGGACCAGGCGCTGTTCGCGACCGACGGCGGCTACACGCTGCTCGCCGAGTCCGGTCTGACCGGCGCCTACTCCGGTGCCCGGCTGGTGCACGACCAGGGCAGCGGTACCTACCGGGTCACGCTCGCCGACGAGCGGATCCACGGCACCGGCGGTCCGCTCGCCACGCCGTGGCGGGCGATGGTCACCGGCAGCCTGGCCACCGTCACCCGGTCCACGTTCACCGACGATCTCGCCCCCGCCTCCCGGGTCGCCGACACCTCCTGGGTCCGGCCCGGCACCGTGCTGTGGACCTGGCTCGCCGGAGGCCGCACGGCCGGGCAGAGCCTCGCGGCGCAGAAGGCGTACGCCGACTACGCCGCCGCACGGCACTGGCCGTACGAGGCCGTGGACGCGGGCTGGTACTTCAAGAGCGACCAGTGGGACACCACCGACCCCGACTGGCAGACGAACAGCTGGCTGCCCCAACTCACCGAGTACGCGCGGGCGAAGGGCGTCGGGATCGTCGTCTGGATCCACCAGCGCGACCTGGACACGCCCGAGGAACGCGCGCAGTGGCTGCCCACGCTGGAGCGGTGGGGCGTCAAGGGCGTCAAGATCGACTTCATGAACTCGGAGTCGCAGTCCATGCTCCAGTGGTACGACGCCATCCTCGAGGAGACGGCCGAACACCACCTCATGGTCGACTTCCACGGCTCCACGATCCCCAAGGGCATCCAGCGCACCTGGCCGCAGGTCATGACCCTGGAGGGCGTGGGCGGCGAGGAGAAGCGCACCAACACGTCCGCCCACCTGACCACCCTGCCGTTCACCCGCAACGTCCTCGGCTCCATGGACTTCACCCCCGGCGGCTTCCAGCGCGTCGGCCAGCGCCCGAACTCCGACGCGGCCGAGGCCGGTCTCGCCGTCGCCTACGAGTCGGGGTTGCAGATGCTCGCCGGCAGCCCGGAGTCGTACGACGCCCGGCCGCTCGCCCGGGACTTCCTCGAACAGCTGCCCGCCGCCTGGGACGACACGCGGCTGCTCGCGGGCGCGCCCGGGCAGGAGGCGGTCCTCGCCCGGCGCAGCGGCGACCGCTGGTTCCTGGGCGGGGTGTACGCCGGTGCCGCGCACAGGGCCGAGGTGCCGCTGTCCGTCGGGGCCGGACGGTGGCTGGTCGAGACGATCCGGGACGGCGCCGACGGGCTGGTCCAGGACCGGCAGGTGGTGCGCGGCGGCGACACGCTCGGCATCGATGTCGTCGCGGGCGGCGGCTTCGCCGGGATCGCCTGCCGCTGGTACCCGGGGATCACCACCTGCCACCGCTGAGGCCGGCCGGCAGCCGTCGTAGGTATGGACCTTCTCGGTCCTTCCCGGCACGGTGGTTGACACTCCGGCGGGCCGGGCGATGCCGTCGCCCGGCCGGCCGGTTCCCCCACCTCCGACCCTCAGGGGCTGCCCTCATGCCGATGCCATCAGCCGCGTCGCGGCTCGCCGTCGCCGCCGCGGGATTACTGCTCACGGCCACCACCGGCACCACCACGGCGGCCTCGGCCGCCGTACCGCCCCACACCGCCCCCGCCCGGATCGCCGTCGACGCGCCCGTCCAGGCCGGCTGGTCCGCGCCGTTGTCGACCAGGGGCCGGTACATCGTCGACGCCCACGGTGATCGCTTCCGGCTGAAGGGCGCCAACTGGGACGGCGCGCAGGGCTCATGGACGGGCAGCGGCAGCGCCACCGACCCGGCCCGTCATCACGCCGGGCAGGACTCGCACGGCATACCGCTCGGTCTGGACCGCGCACCGCTGGCGCAACTGCTGGCGGATTTCCATCAGCTGGGGATCAACACCATCCGGCTGCCGTTCTCCAACGAGATGATCCACAGCACGGCGCCCGTGCCCGACAGCGCGGTCGCGGCCAATCCCCAGCTCCGCGGCATGACACCGCTGGAGATCTACGACGCCGTGGTGGACGCGCTCAGCCGGAGCGGTTTCGCCGTCGTCCTCAACAACCACACCAACACCTCCCGGTGGTGCTGCGGCGTCGACGGCAACGAGCGGTGGAACAGCGGGCAGTCCACCGCTCAGTGGGCGGACGACTGGGTGTTCATGGCCCGCCGCTACGCCTCCGTGCCGCGCGTGGTCG
This sequence comes from Streptomyces sp. NPDC029138, assembly GCF_055564375.1. Lineage (NCBI taxonomy): Bacteria > Bacillati > Actinomycetota > Actinomycetes > Kitasatosporales > Streptomycetaceae > Streptomyces > Streptomyces sp. NPDC029138. Next base: position 26,880 of record NZ_JBVHWM010000091.1, on the reverse strand, counting down.
GCGCCGATCTGTACAACGAGGTCCGTCGCGACGTGCTGGACGACCCCAACTGGGGCCTGGGAGACGACCATGACTGGTACGGCGCGGCCCAGCTGGCCGCCGACCGCATCCTCACCGAGGCGAATCCGCGCCTCCTCATCGTGATCGAGGGCATCAACTGGACCGGCATACCCGTGGACGGGCTCCCCCACGGCCGGCCGGTGCTCACCCCTGCCCGCACCCTCTCGCACACCCTCGTGGACTCCCGCAAACTGGTCTACCCCGCCCACTTCTACGGCTACACCGGCCCGCACCACAGCGGCGCCACGGGCGTCGGCGAGACCCATGACGCCCGCTACCAGGACCTGTCCCGCGCCGAGTTGGCCACGGCCCTGGACGACGAGGCGTTCTTCGTGGAGGAGACCGGCCGGCACTACACCGCGCCCGTCTGGGTGAGCGAGTTCGGCATCGGGTCGAACGAGACCAACGCGGCTGCCCGCACCTGGTTCGACAATGTCACCGACTACTTCGCGGACCATGACGCCGACTTCGCGTTCTGGCCGCTGGTCGGCTTCGAGGGCCACGACGACTGGGCGCTGCTGCGGTACGACACCGCGGGGCGCCGCTCCGGCATCCTCGACCCCGGCGACTGGCGCGCCACACCGTGGCAGCGTCTGATGACGGCGCCGGGCACGACCGGTCCCGTGGCGTCCGTCCCGCTCTGGCGCATGCTGAGCACCGATCACGGAGACGCGGTGGCGTCGCCACGGGTGCGCGCCACGGGAGACTGGGACCCGGGAGCGTACAAGGCGGCCTGCCCCGACGGTACGCGACTGGTCGGGCTGAGCCACACCGGCGGGCGCGGTCTGTGCACCGACGCCGACGCGGGGGAGCTGCGCGCCGCCGACGCCCGCCAGACGGTCGTCACCGACGAGCGGCACGTACCGACCGGTGGGGACTGGGCGTCCGGGTACACCAAGTACCAATGCCCTGCGGGGGAGTTCCTGACCGGCTACAGCCTGCGGGGAGAACGCGTGTCGGCGGCGCTGTGCGTCCCGGCACGGACCGGGCTGTCGGGCGCCGGGCGCACGGTGTGGTTCGACCGGTCCGACAACCGTCCCGCCGACGGCGCCGGCGGAGACTTCGCGTACGGCGCCTTCAAGGGCCAGTGCGCGGCGACCGAGTACGCGGCCGGGATCGCCTTCACCACACGCGTGGGCACCCGCCCCGGCCCCGCGGCCCTGCTGTGCCGCACCCTGCCCTGACCGCCTGAACCGCCCGTGCGCACCAGGCCGTGCCGTCCTCGGCCGCCGGAGGGGGCCCGGTCTTGATCGGCCACGGGCGCCAGGGAGCGCACGCGAGCGGAGCACAACCTCGGCCGGTGCGGGCGCCCGCACCGGCCAGGCTCTACGGTGGCACAGCCGTAGCCCCGGCACCCGTTGTCCGCCGGAACCAGCCGGTCAGTCGGTGTCGTACGGCAGTGTCGTCCCCGGCAGCGCGTACTCGTCCCGGCGGCCGCACATGCCGAAGCCGGCGAGCCGGGTGGGTGCGCTCTCGTACGCGGTGGCCTCCTCCAGGTAGGCGGGGTCCCCGTTCTCCAGCGCGTCGAGCTGGGCGCCGGTGCGTTCGGCGGTGGCGAGGGCGCCCGCGCGCCACAGTTCGCGCCAGGCGGGCACCCGGGCGCGGACCAGGCGGGCGGCGGCGCGCTGGAAGTCCCGGTAGGGGCCGTCGTCCCCGGCGACGAGGGCCTCGCGCAGTGGGAGGTAGCCCTCGACGGCGAGGTCCCTGCGGCGCCGGGCCGCCGCCTCCGTCTCCGGGCCGGTGCCCGTCGGGAGCGTGGCCGCCGCCGCGTACCGCTCGGGGTCGGCGAGCAGCGCGGGCGGGAACGTGAAGACGGCGTCCCCGGCCTCGGGCAGGCCGCTGTTCTGCATCAGCACGGTGACGCGCAGGTCGGTGCCCCGCACCATGCGGTGCACGGTGCCCGGCGTGAACCAGGCGACCGAGCCCGGCCGCAGTGGGATGTCCCGGTGACCGTCGGGGCTGAGGGTCTGCACCGCGCCCCGGCCGGCGGTGACGACGTACGCCTCCGTGCACACCAGGTGCAGATGCGGGCTGCCGCCGCACACGCCGTCGGCGGACTCCCAGGCGTAGGGGCTCAGACGGGACAGGCCGACGGCCCCGGGCAGCGAGTGCGGCAGCGCGGGCTTGGCGTGCGAGGGGTCGTTCACCACGGCAGTCCCTCCAGATGGGCGGCGATCCGGTCGTGGTCCCAGGCCCCGTCGGCGATCACCACCCGGTAGCGACAGCCGAAGGACTCCCCCGGCTCCAGCGTGAACTCCTCGAAGAACGCCCAGGAGAACGCGACCGTCGGGACGGGCTCGGCGCGCACGAACCAGTGGGACTCGTGGATCGCGGACGTCAGGTCCAGGTTCTCCGGGGCGTGCGCGAAGACCAGCGTGGAGTGCCCGTCGGTCTCGTCGCGCTCGGCGGTGAAGGCCAGCCACGGCCCCTGACTGCCCATCAGCTCTTCGGCGCCGGCGCTCTCGGCGTCGGGGGCGAGGACACGGCCGCCGGTGAAGTCGCGCGGCCCGCGCCACTGGAGGCCGGTGTACCCGGCCATCTCGCGGCCCGCCGTGGTCGGGGAGCCGAACACCAGTGGTTCGGCGCGGGTGTTGGTGAGCCGGATCGACCAGTCCAGCGCCCAGGCGCCGGCCGCCTCGTCCACCGAGTGCACCTCGATCCCCCGCACCTCATGGGCCCATTCCTGCCCGCCGTTCTCGATCCAGGTCAATTCCTCGGTGAGCGCCAGCCGTTCGTCCTGGACGGTGAGCGCCGTGAAGCCGTCGTGGCGCATGGTGCCGACCCGGTCGGGCAGCGCCCGGTAACCCTGCCCGCGGACATAGCTGTTGCCGCCCCAGAAGTTCTGTCCGGACAGGTGGCTGGCCGTCATCTGGAGGCCCTTGTGCCAGCGGTGGTCGCTCGGCCGGTACCCGGTCACCGTGCGGCCGGCCAGCGTGCGCACGGGATGGGCGTACGGCTTGCGGGACTCGAAGGGGTCCGGGTCGGGACGGTGGACGTACCGGAAGATCTCGGTGCCGTTCGCCGCCTCCACCGCGACATGCTCGCCGTGGACATGGCTGACGCGGATGCTCATGCGCGCTCCTCGGGGGCCCAGTCGGGGTGGTCGCCGTGCATGGCCGTGTAATAGGGGTCGCCGGGGCCTATCTCGCCCGCCCGTACCGGCCGCCCGGTGAACGCCGCCTTGTAGAGGGCGGCGGCGAAGTCCAGGGCGGCGCGGGCGTCCTGGCCGCTGCCCGGGGGCCGTACGCCCCGGTCGTAGGCGTCGAGGAGGGCGCCGAGTTGCGCGGTGTGCGAGCTGGGCACGTCGTGTGCGGGGGTGCGCCAGGCGGCCACGCGTGCGGGGTCGACGTGCGGGGCCGGGGTGTAGACCCAGTCGTCGTTGCCGTGCCCGTACAGATGCGTCAACTCCACGGTCGCGTCCGCGCAGTCGATGCGGATGCGGCTCACCTCGTCCGGGGAGAGGACACTGTTGACGACGGTGGCGAGCGCGCCGCCGCGGAACCGGACCAGGGCGGTGGAGACGTCCTCGCTCTCGATGTCGTGGACCAGCCGGGCCGCCATGGCCCGAATCTCCTCCCACTCGCCGAGCAGGTGCAGCAGCAGGTCGTACTGGTGGATGCCGTGCCCCATCGTGGGCCCGCCGCCCTCCGTGGCCCACCGGCCGCGCCACGGCAGGGAGTAGTACGCGGCGTCCCGGTGCCAGGTGGTCTGGCAGTGCGCCACCAGCGGGGCGCCCAGCTCACCGCGGGTGATGAGGTCACGGGCGTGTACGGCGCCCGAGCCGTAGCGGTGCTGGAAGACGACCGCTGCGTAGGCGCCGGACGCGTCCTCGGCGGCGGTGATGTCGTCCAGTTCGGCCGGTGACAGGCACAGCGGCTTCTCGCACAGCACCCAGGCGCCCGCCTTGAGCGCGGCCACGGTCTGCTCCCGGTGCAGCGCCGGCGGGGTGCCGATCAGCACCAGGTCCGGGCGTACGGCGTCCAGCATGGCGTCGGTCGAGGTGAAGCCGTCGACCGGCGCCCCCGCGAGCTGCCGGAAGGCGTCCAGCCGGCTCTGGTCCACGTCGACGGCGGCGACCAGTTCGACCCGCTCGGCATGGGCTCTGAGCGCGGGCAGATGACCGCCGACGACGATGGCGCCGGTGCCGATCACGGCGACCCGGCGGCGGGGTGCGGGCAGGGACATGCGGCGCTCCTCGGAGATCGACAGGGCGGGGCAGCGAGCGCGATGGAAAGCGCTTGCTGCCGTACCGGACGACCCTAGGGGCGGGGCATTGCCGGGACAACCCCCGTGCCGGGGGCGTTGGCTGACGCGACGACCACCGGGCCGGCGGGCGGGCGGCGACGACTGAGAGCAGAGCTCGGGCCGAGAACGGGCGGGAAAGGGTGAGGGCGACACCGAGTCACGCTCATGCTCCGTCAGCGTGACAGTGGCTCCGGGGGGTTGCCGAACGTGAGCTGCCCCCAAGGCGGGTGTCCCGTGCCCACCAACCTTGAACACGCGCCATCGAACCTTGGCACTTGAGAGGGCGCGCCATCGAAGTCTGGTCGCCCCTGGGCTGATACCAGCCAGATCGAGTGGGGTTCACGCTGGCTGTTCTGGTGCTCGATTGGATGACAGAGCGACTGGCTTCACGTCCAGGGACAGCAGTTGTCCTTTGACAGCGAAGTCAGTCGTGTGCAGCCCGCTGACATGGGGCGACCAGGTTGGATGTCAACGAGTCCGCTTGTGGTGACGCCGTTGGGTGCGGCTCGTTCCGAGTGACGTCGCCCGTCAGGCCCCGAGAGAGTCTCGCTACTCGATCTCTCGGAAAACGGGACCGACCGTGTCGACGAAGACCTTTTCTGTCACCCAGCGGGGCGCATCACCATCCGCGTCCAGGTACTGGCACTCGTACCCGGTGTCGTCACCGAGCTTGACCGTCTTGAGGGCGGGGATCCGGTCGCAGCGCAGTTCCTTCGCGGTCTTGTGGTGCTGGTCCCAGAACCGGCCGTAGACCGCCTTGGCCAGCAGCACGCCCGAGTCAGGAGGATAGACGTCGTACCAGGTGAACTGCACAGCCCCGGATCCGGAGACGTCTGAGACCCACACGTCCCACGTCAGCTTCGCACCCTGGTAGGTCACAGTGCACAGCGTTTTGTGCCCAGCCTTCGGCGTGACCCGACCACCCTCACATCCAGCACTGACTTTGGCGCGGATTCCCGCCATGACGAGCGTTTTCTCCTGAATCTCGCCCAGCACCCTCTCGGTGAGCGGGGCGTCACCGGACACCGGCGGCAGGCCCATTTCCGAACGTTCGGAATCGATGTCGACGAGCGCCGGCTCTTCCGAACCAACCACGACCGGCAGTTTCCTGATCGTTGCCGTGGCGCTGGGGGTCGGGCTGCCGTCCCCTTCGGAGTCCGGCCAGACCACTATCCCAATGCCCACTACCGCCAAGCACACAACGACCATCACGAGTACCGCTTCGAAGCGGCCGAAGTTCGTGAAGCACCGTCGAATCACCGGGCCAGCGTAGGGGGTGGCTCGGCCCCGAACCAGACGTTGGCCTTCAGCATGGAATGCCGCCTGCGGCTGGACGGCGCCGAGGCGGTCCTCACCCTCCGCGCGGTGATCGCCAAGGGGGACTTCGAGGAGTACGGCGCTTCCATGCCGCGCGCGAACGGGAACGGCCGTACTCCCGTCTGAACAGAGAGATGACGGTTTCGTAGAGGTGGTGACCGCGACCGCGTGACGCGATCTGCGGCATCAGCCGTCCAGGGCCTCGCGCAGGGTCGCACAGCAGGGAATGAGCAGGGTGACCGGGGCACGGCGGCGCCGTTGAGCACGGCATCGCGTGCATCAAATCCGCCCCCCGGCGGATACGCGAGCGAGCCCCGGGCCCATGGGTTCGGGTGTGACTGAGCGCCTTAGGTGGCCACTGTAATAGCTGCCGGGGCTAGCGCCAGCTTGGCCGGCCGGTTGCGTTGGGGGACTCGATGCGCATCGGCGGAGTTCAGGCGGGTTCAGCTCGGCCGGGTGGTGTTGGCATGGCGGGTGTGTGGGTGAGGGCGAGAAGGGCCATGTCGTCGGTGATCCGACCGTGGGTGTGCCGGCGGACATCAGCGATGACGGTGGCGAGGAGGTCGTCCGGGCTGCGGGGGCGTTGGCCGGTGAGCCGGTCGGCGGGATCGTAGAACGTGCCGGTCCTGTCCCGGGCCTCTGTGACCCCGTCGGTGTACAGCAGCAGGCTGGCTCCCTGGGGAAACGCCACGGTGTCGACGGGACTTGTGTCTGCGCTCAGCGGTGCCAGGCCCAGGGGCAGAGCGGGCCAGGAGGGCTCCAGCGGGCGCACCGCGCCCTCCAGCAGGAGCAGCGGTGCCGGATGTCCGCGGTTGACCAGCCGTATCCGATCACCCGGCCGGGGGATCTCGATCAGCAGGGCAGTGGTGAAGTCCTCCACCTGGTCCAGCCCTTCCCGCTGCGCGGCCTCCCGGAGCAGGGTCTGCTCGATCCACTCCGCGAGCCCGGTCAGTGTGGGCTCCCGCTGGGCCCCGTCGCGGAAGGTGCCCAGCACCACAGTGACCGTCTCGACCGCTCCCATTCCCTTGCCGCGTACGTCGCCGATCAGGCAGCGCACCCCGTACGGGGTGTCCTGCACCGCGTACAGGTCGCCGCCGAGCTGCGCGTCGGTCTGGGCGGCCTCGTAGTGTGCGGCGATGCGCAGTGGCCCGATGCGCGGGGGCGGCTGCGGCAGTACGGCGCGTTGCACCGCGGCGGCGATGCTCCTCACCGACCGCAGCCGCATCTCCCGGCGGTGCAGCAGACGGTTGAGGAAGACGGCGAGGGCCGCCATCGTCGCGACCGAGGCCCAGTCGCTGTAGGCGCCCCGGTCCCGGAGCAGGCCGAAGTGCGCTAGGACGGCCAGGTCGGCGGCGCACGCGGCCAGCCCGACCAGCACCGTCCCGCGCAGCGACAGCAGCGGGGCGGCGACGATCGGAGCCGCCGAGAAGCACGCCGCGGCGCTGACGTCCCGAGGCGTGGCCAGATCCAGGACGACGCCGGCGACGAGCAGGAGCAGTGGCAGCAGGCAGACACCGCTGGGAAGAACTCCCGGTCGGCGCCGGTCCTCGCCTGGCCTCGTCACATCCGCTCCCTCCGTCGATGTGGGCAGCCTTTCCCACATTCCCCGCTGGTGGGCGAAGGCCTGCCAGCCGAACGCGATGTCACCTGGGCGCCGGACACACTGATCACCTGCTCTTCGGTCAAGGTGCGTGTGCGTTTGTCGCTGTAGGAGGAGTGCAGCGCCGAGGCGAGTCTGCCAAGGCCGCCGGGGAGGTACCCGGAGCCAGATGGTGTGGCCCGATGCGTCTGGTCGAGCCCCCGACCGGAAGCACGGCTCCGAGCGCCGCGAGCGAAATCTGTGCGCCGACGGCGAGAAGCCGCGGCACCAGTCCCAAGTCCGAGTTACGTCGGCGCACGAGCCAGTGGACGGGGCAACAAGCCGGCCGGTCGCGAGGAACGCAATGGGCCAAGTACGGCGCTCGTCATGGACAACCATCCCGCTCGGTCACACCGGGGCTCGCGGGCTGTTCGGGGCGCGGCTGCTACAGGTCGAACTCCAGGTGCTCGATGTCCGTGAAGCGGACCGCCTCCAGCTGGCCGGCGCGGCGGCCGCTGTCCTGGAGGTACACCTCGCGCAGCGCGTCGGCGGCGATCTCCTGGAGCCGCTGGTCGCTTGCGCCGGCCTCCTGGGCGTCGAAGAGGCGAGCGGCGAAGCGGGGCGGCAGCGCACGGTCAGGTGCCGCAGCCGGGACTCGTACGTCGACCCGATCGGCGCGGTGTAGCCGAGCCGGGCGCGGGTGTCGAGGACGATGCCGCCGGTCGTCGCCGCGCGCTCCTTGGCCATGGCGCGGATCTGTGGCTGCCACCGCTTCTTCACCTCGCGCTCCAGGCGCGCGGCGAGGTCCGGGCGGGGCTTTTTGATCTGGTCCTTCACGTACCGTTCGACGTACTGGGAGATGCGCAGCATCTGGGCGACCGGCGTGGTGCCCTTGAGCTGCTTGACCAGGTACCGCATCTGCGCGCCCGCGGTCTTGGGCGCCGGGCGGGTGAACGCCTTCTGCACCGCGGCGTCCAGGCCGTCCCCGAACAGGCTCATCGCGGCCTACTCCGCACTGCTCTGATGGTCAGGGATATGCGTGATCTCGATGTCGGCCCACCCGTCAGCGGCGTAGTGCCAGCTTCCGGCACTGCGGGCTCCGCGTTCGGCGAGGAGTTCCAGGCGGGCCAGGAACCGGTCCCAGCCCGGGCGGATTTCGTAGCCGAGTTCCACCGCATAGGCAACGGTGGGTGTGGCGTACCAGGCCGAGCCCTCGGGGCGCTCGCCCTTCGGTGTGAACGGGCTGGGCAGCAGTTCACCGTCCAGCTCTACCCACTTGTCCTTGCCGACCTTCACCCGCGACAGGTCGGCATGGGACAGGTCGACCAGCCAGGAGCCAGGCAGCTTCGGGTCGAACACCGGGTTCTTGACGTGGGCGGGCGCGCCGAGGCCGACGACCAGGCCGTTGGCGCCGGCGGCGAAGGCCATGTTCACGTCGATGCCGACCAGGTACCGCAGCGTGCACTCGGCATCGGTCATCGGCCGCGCCCAGTCGTACGCCTCCTCGAACAGCTTCTCCGCCGGGCCGCGCACGTGGAAGCGCGGCAGGTCCGCCAGGAGCGGGTGTCCGTCGGGTGCCTCGCAGGGGGCGCAGTCCACCGGGTCCTTGCCCAGCGAGCCGGGGTTGTGCTCGGGGTGCCGGCGGCCGTCGGCGTCCGGTTCGGAGGCGCGGGTCGGCGGGTGCAGGGCGGTCATCAGCTCCAGGCCGGTGACGGCGGTGGAGCCGCGCGGTGTCATCACCCGGGACGGGTAGGTGCCCAGGAGCCGGGCAAGGTCCGCCGGCGGAAGCTACCTGGCATCACCCCAGTGGCGGGAGTCGAGCGCGTGCCAGGACGGGATGCACAGCTGCGTACGCTCGGATTCCTTGGCTGGGCGGTAGATAGGCGCCCAGGGTCCGAAGCCACGCTTGGTGAGCTTCCACTCCGCGCGCGCCAGCTGCTTGACGACCATGTGGCCTTCAGGGAGTCGCCCGGCGAGCCGTTCCTCATCGGTGAGGGTGGTGGGGAGGCCGTAGCGCTCCAGTGCGACTTCGGTGAGCACGAGCAACGGGTCGGCGTCCTTGCCCGGGCCGGACAGCTTCGGCTGCCCCAGCCTCGCTTCCCTGAGTGTCCACTCCACGAGGGCCGGGATGGACTTGGCGGACACGTCCAGGACCAGGCCACCGGTGCAGTACGCCGGCACCTGTCCGTCGGCGTCGCGTCGACGACGGCGAGCGGCCCGTTCGTGAACCGGGGATCGTTGCCGCCCGCCGGGGTGCCGGCCGGGGCTGCCTTCTTCGCACCGGGACGGCGCGACGTTGACGTCGACGTCGGCCTGGTGGCGCGCGTCGGGCGGGTCGCGGCTGCCGGAGCGGCGACAGGGGCAGGGGCCGAGGTGTTCTCGGTTGCAGTCATGGCCGCTGCATCGGAAGCCGGGCCTGTGGCCAGAGTCCGCGCTTCAGCCGGGTCGGGCCGGCCGGTGAACGTCTCAGGGGCACCCGGTGGAGGCACTGGGGTTGTCGGTGGGAGGCGGGTACATCGCGGCCCATCCGTCCAGCAGGTGCTTGTAGGCGGCGAGGCGCGGCGGACGGGGCACTGTACGGCCGGTTTCCCACCCGTTGACGGTCTCCCGTTTCGTCTGCAGCGCGATCGCTACGTCCTCCTGGATCAGGCCTGCGGCTTCGCGTAGCCGCTTCCGCTCGGCTGGCGGTGGCAGCAGGGGGCCGCGGGCCAGCAGCTGCGCCGGGCGGCTTCAGGAAAGCGCCGCTCGGTAGCCGCGGCCTGACGGCGGCGCTGCGCACGGCTTGCCTCGATCGGAGCCGGCGCGTCGATTCGTGGGCTCAGTTCGTCTTACCGGTGTCGAGGTCCTTCCAAGCAGGGAACACCATGTTCACCAAGACGACAGTGAAGTACAGGGCCGAGCCCGCCAGGAGCACTGCAGGTGCGCCGAGGGCTCCGACCAGAATGCCTGCGAGCATCCCGCCGAAGGGAATGCCGGCGTACGCCATGGCGTCTGCGATACCTCCGACACGGCCGAGCATCTCTCTGGGTATGCGTTCCAGGACTGCCGCGCCGAGAACGGGATTGAGAATTCCCTCCGCGAAACCGCTGATCGCGATGATCACGAAGACCCAGCTGACGGGTACGTCGAGCCCGAGGATCAGGAACCGAGGACCGCCAGCGATCAGCAGAGCTCCGAGAAAGACGGCTCTTCGCGGGAACCTGTGGGCGAAGGCGGCTGCAACAGCGCTCCCTGCGATCGCGGCAACGGCCAGCATGCCGCCCAGCGCCCCCACAAGTTCCGCTCCGCGTCCGTCGCCATTTGCTGCCCATACCGGAAGAAGCACGGTGGAAAAGGCGGTGTCCAGCAAACCCACCAGGGCGAGCAGTGCAATCGCCGTCATCAGGAGATGGTCCCCGCGCAAGAAGCGGAAACCTTCTGCCATGCTCCCGAGGTACTTTCGCCACCACGAGGAGACAGTGGCCTGCGTCTGCGGGGATGCGTCGTCCGCGTTCTTGTCGTGGCGGGGAATCACGAAAGCCACAATCAGCGAGCCAACGACGAAGAGAAGTCCGTTGATACCCAGCGCCACCTGCGGGCCGGCCGCTGCGACGAGCCAGCCACCGCCGGCCAGGCCGACGATCGCAGCTCCTTGCTGAATGGTGCCGGAGAACCCGGTCGCGCGGGGCAGGGGCACTCGCGCCTGTTCGGCGGCCGCAGGGACCATCGTTTCCTTCGCGAGATCTCCCGGCGCGCGGGCGGCTCCGATGACGGCGACCAAGATCAGCAGAACAGGAAACGTCAGGCCGTCAGCCGAGTGGAGCAGAGGTATCGCACACAGGGCGGAGGCGCTGACAACGTCGGCCACCCATGAAGTCCGTCGGGCTCCGACGTGGTCGACCACCGACCCGAGGAACAGTTTGCCCGCGACGTAAGGCAGCAGCTGACAAAGGCTCACCAAACCGGTTTGTGCTGCGCTTCCGGTGAGGGTGAGAACGTACCAGGGAAGTGCCACTGCGGAGCTGCGTGATGAGGTCAGTGCCACCGCGATGGCGGACAGGACGCCGGCCAAGGGACGCAGGGAACGGCTTTGCCTCTGCTGGCCGGTCGCGTTTGTGTCGGTGTACGTCATCGCGCGCCTGCCCGGCACGCGGCAGGCTCCCATGCCTTGAGCATGGAGGGAATGACGGGACTTGGTGATACGCCAACTTCGGCAATTTCGCCTTCCCGCAGACAAGCGTCGATGGCTATTCGGCGCGGGGCCTCTCGGAACTCGTGGACTTCGGCAGCGGCGTCCGCCACTTCAGTGGCAGCGAGGTACATGCCTTGTTGCGGCAAGGCCTCTGCCATGGCTTCCAGTGCCCGCCCCCGCTGTAGGACCCACTCAACGCGCTTCGGCTCCGCGCAGGCGACATCGATGTCGGCAAGCAGGCGTCGGCGCAGGACCTGCCAGCCAGTCGGAGTCGGACATGGCAACGTTCGCGGTCTGCGCTCCATGTCTTCCAGCAGTCTCAGAGCGTGGTGGTAGTCCACCTCTACTTCCGGTGCCAGGCCGATGCTCGTGTGGCGTACGTCGAGCGGGCGATTCTTCGTCGCTTGCGGCACCCTGAACACGAGCTGCCGAAGTCTTGTTCGCGCTCGCCATCCAGGTGTGTCCGGAAGTAGATCACTGGCTAGCCGATCGCGGCTGACCGGCTCGTCGTGCACAGCGACAGCAGCCACAAGTCTCTGCTGCGACGGCCCCAGCGCTACAGGCAGTCCGTCGTCCAGGCATACGAAGTCCGACAGCATGACGAGCTTGAGCACTCTGTCTCCCCCGCCTCACAACACGTGTAGATCGCTGGATGGTGCATCAAGTGGCCCGTTCACGACAAGATCCACTGATCACAGCATGACTGAAAACCGTCTCTGGCCGTTTGCCCGCCTGAGCGGGCGGACGGCCCCGAGCTGCGGTGCGGTGAATCATGGTGTTGACGTGCCGAGATAACGCTTGATCTACGGCGGCAGGTGGGCGGCGTGACGTTGTCGCGACGGCAGGGCTCCTGACGTTCTCTCGCCGGCCCGTTCAGAGCCGACACACATCTCCAGCTCGCACACCCGGTGCGAGCCGAAGCCTTGGAGGGGTCGTGAACAGCGAGCTGACGATCCAGCAGATGGACGACGACCTGATCGAGGTCGTCGAGACCGAGGGCGAGTCCCTCACGATCCTCTACCGCAACGGCGTGTGCTGACGCCTTCCGCGGATACCGGGGGTGCCGACTTTGTCGGCACCCCCGTTTCCTTCTCCCTCGCGCTAAAAGGACGTGACATGCGTTGCTCTCACCTACCGCCCCTCGCCGTTCATGTGCCTCCGAGCCGAGGAGTTCATCAACGCACGTGGCCGGCGAGTCGTCCCAGCAGTTCGCTCCGACAGCACCGCCCTCTTCTTGATCCCTACGGACATCGCACGGTTGCTGCTTGAGCAGGACATCGACAGGAGCCGGGTCTCGGACGCGGCCCTCAGATCACTTGTCCGGCAAGGGCTCATCATCGACGACGTTGATGCGACACGACACCGAACTGGGGGCGTAGCCCTTGCTGTTCTGTCGGCCCTCGCGCAGCATCCACGTCACGAACGCCACCAGCACGCCGGCTGCCCTCCAGCTCCGGCAGCCCGGTCGCGGCACAGAACCGGGTCCACACCCGCCAGCTCTAGGCGTAGGTGTCGATGGTGTTGTCCGGGGTGATCTCCTTCGCGACCGCGTCGGCCGGGCTGCACCACGCGGCCGCGGTCACCGGCCGGCCGGTCGACGACCTCGTCGACGAGGCGATCCAGGAGTGGTCAGCAGACGCCCTGGAGGGCGGACGCGCCCGCGCGCGCTTACTGAGTACCTACGGTTCCCTTCGGTTCTCTCTGGTTCTGGGGTTCGGAATCTGGCACCCCGAGGGATCGGAAACCAGCACCTCGACGTGTCGGAAACCGGCACCCCGGGTCGGATCGCGGCCCCTTGCGCACTACCGCGGACGGTACGGATTCCCGCACCTCCACCGGTACCAGGACCGTCTGGACGACCCGTCAGCGGATCGCTGACAAGGTCCTGGAGTGGCTCATCAGCCTGGTCTGTTCACTGCTCATCAGATCGCTTGTCCAGTCGCTTTCCGAGAACCAGGGTCCGACAGCCCACACGTAGCGACTCTTGTTGCTTTGTTGCTGGCGGAAATGCGGCGCACTCTCTCTCGTCGGCCCAGCTCTCAAGGGTCGGAGGGGCGTTGGGGGTTAGATCGTGCGCGAGAACATCTGCTCGCCGGGGAGCGGTGAAGCGCCGACGTCGGGGTGCCTGGGACTGCCAGGGAGGATGACCGGCTCGCCCGGGGCGTGAATGGTGAACCCAGGCGCCGGTAGAACCGTGCCAGGGCGGCGTCCCCGGCGGTGAACTGTCCGTACGCCGAGAACGCGCGGTGATCTCGGTGGATTGCCAGGGCCTTGGTGAGGAGGGCGGAGGCGATGCCCTGGCGGCGATAGTCGTCTGCGACGGCCGGGGCGTGGAGCTTGACGTAAGCCATAGCGGTGGCTCCCAGGACAACAGGGTCTGCCCCGCTGCGCTCCATACCGCCGAGGATGGAGAGGGGCGGGATGCTGGATGAGATGCCGGCGATGCGCGCGGTGGGCGTGAGGAAAACGATCCGTCCGGCTCCGCTGGTGAACGGGCCGCCTTCGTATCCTGGGTCGATCGGGAGGCGGACGCCGGGGGCGGTCCAGTCGAGGGGCCCCTCGGAGGAGCCACGGGGCCCGGGGGGCGCGGCCCGGGGGCGCTCCCCGCGTGCCCTGCGAGGAGCGCCTTGCAGGGAGCGCCATGCGGGGAGCGCCATGCGGGGCCGGTGTCAGGAAGCGCGGCCGGTCAGTTCGTACCCCGCCTCGTCGACGGCCTTGGCGATCAGGGCGTCGTCGGGGTTCTCCTCGGTGATCACCGTGACACGGCCGGCGTCCACGTCCACGTCGACCGACAGCACGCCGTCGACCCCGCCGACGGCTTCGGTGACCGCCGCCTTGCAGTGGTCGCAGGTCATGCCCGACACGGCGTAGACGGTCCTGGTGCCGACGGTCGCGGTCTGGGCGGTCGCGCCGGAGTGGCAGCTGCCGTCAGGGGTGCAGCAGGACGACATGGGCTTCCTCCTGGGAATTGGGACGGGACGTGAGGTCGGGCTATATACCTCTAGGGGGTAGGGGTATGAAAAGCTCCGACGAGGCATAGGTATACCCCCTCCCCCTATCCGGCGACAAGTCATCCGGCCGCCGGAGCCGGCCGTACCCTCAGGTGTCCCCCCAGGTGCAGCCGTGCGACCAGCCCGGCGCAGCCGAGGCCGGTCGCGGCCAGCGCCGCCCACGGAAGCCACCGCACCCCCGTGTCGAACAGCGCCCCGACGGCGAGGTTGCCCAGCGAGATCGCGATGCCGGAGGCGGTGTTGTAGGCGCCGTAGCACGTGGCGACGAGACGGTCGCCGGAGAGCCGTACCACGGTGTCCATCTCGAAGGGGTAGAGCAGCGCCCCGCCCCAGGCCAGCAGGACCGCGCACACCGTCAGTGCGCAGAGTCCGGCCAAGGCGCCGTGCGTGCGGGGCAGCAGTGGCAGGAAGGCCGCCCCCATGACCACCAGCCCCCACACGACGGCCTGCGGCCCGGACAGGGTGCGCTGCGCCCACGCGGTCAGCTTCAGCTGGCCCGCCAGCGCGGCCAGCGCCGACGCGGCGAAGACCACGCCGGTGACCCATCCGGTCCGGGGGCCGAAGAGGGCGCGGGCGTGCAGCGGGAGGGCGAGATAGACCTGGAAGGCCAGGACGTAGGAGCCGCTCATGGCGGCCGCGAAGAGCAGGAAGGGGCGGTTGGCGGCGACGGTGCGCCAGTCGGCGGCGACCGCTCTCCAGGCGGGTTCGGTGCCACGGCCGGCGGGGGGCCGGGCGGGCAGGGCGCGGGACTGCGACACGGCGAGGGCGGCGAAGATGAGCGCCGCGACCGCGCACACCGCGCTGAAGTTCCAGGTCAGCAGGGCCAGTCCGGCGAGCGGGCCGACCAGGATGCCCGCCTGGTAGAAGACGTTGAACGCGGCGAACGCCGCCACCCTTCGCTCCTCCCCGGCGTCCGCCGCGAGATACGCGCGTACGGCGGGGTTGAACAGCGCGCCCGCCAGGCCGGTCAGAGCCGAGGCCGCCACCAGTGCGGGGAGCGAGGCGGCGACCGCCAGGAGTCCGAAGGCGACGGCGCGCAGGGCGCATCCGGTCAGGATCATCGGTTTGCAGCCGTAGCGGTCGGCGAGGGTGCCGCCGACGAGGAACATGCCCTGCTGGGAGAAGTTGCGCACCCCCAGCACCAGGCCGACCGCCCAGGCGGCGAGGCCGAGGCCGTGGGCCAGGTGGTCGGCGAGGTAGGGCATCAGCATGTAGAAACCCAGGTTGATGGCGAACTGGTTCACCATCAGCAGCCGGGCGGGCCGGTCGAAGGAGGCCATGGGGAGCCGTAGCCGCTTCACCGGACACCCGCCTGCGTCAGGTCGCGCGCGAGCGGGTCGCGGACCCGGCCGCACCGGGTCCACCGGGTCACCGCGCACGCGTCCGGCTCGGCGATGTCGTCGGGCTCCGGTGGCGGTGTCCGCCCGAGGAGGCCGTGCTCGCGGCACCAGGCGTCGTCGTAGACCGTGTGCAGATAGCGGTGCGGGCCGTCGGGGAAGATCGCGGCGATCCTGGTACCGGCGGGGTACGTCCGCGCCGCCCACCCGGACACCAGCGCCACCGCTCCGACGCTCCAGCCGCCGGAGACGTAGTGGCGGCGGGCGAGTTGGCGGCAGGCCCAGACCGCCTCGGCGGGGGCCACCCAGTGGACCTCGGCGAAGGCCGCGTAGGCGACGTTGTCCGGGTGGATGCTGGAACCGAGGCCGCGCATCAGCCGGGGCCCGGCCGGCTGGCCGAAGATCGCCGAGCCGACCGAGTCGACCCCGATGAGCGTCAGCCGCGGGAAGACCTCGCGCAGTACGGCGGAGACGCCGGCGGAGTGTCCGCCCGTGCCGACCGCCGTCACCAGCACGTCCACCCAGCCGAGTTGGGCGATCAGCTCGGCCGCGAGGGGGCGGTAGGCGACGGCGTTGTCGGGGTTGCGGTACTGGTCGGGGCAGTAGGCGCCGGGGGTGCGGGCCAGCAGTTCGGCGACAAGCGCGCGGCGCGCCTCCTGCCAGCCGCCCTCGGGGTGCGGTGCGGCGACCTGGAGGACCCGTGCGCCCCGAGCGGTGAGCAGGCGGGCCATGGGTGGTTCCATGCCGGGGTCCGTCACAACGGTCACCGGGTGGCCGTAGGTCAGCCCGGCCAGGGCGAGGCCGAGGCCGAGCGTGCCGCTGGAGGACTCGATGATCGGCGCGCCCGGTGCGAGGTCGCCGCGCCGGCGGGCCTCGCGGACCATGTGCAGGGCGGGCCGGTCCTTGAGGCCGCCCGGGTTGGCGCCCTCCAGCTTGGCGTGGAAGCCGCGGCCGGGCGGGGCGAAGGGTTCGTCCACCCACAGGACCGGGGTGTCGCCGACGAGGTGGGCGGGGCGTCGGGCGGTCCGCAGACGGGGGGTGCGCGTCCGGAAGGGTTCAGGCAGGGCCTCGGCCAAAGGCTCGGGGAGGGATTCAGGGAGGAATTCGGGCAGGCAAGGGTGCATGGGTGTACGGCTCCTTCGCGCCCGGCGGCCGTGCGGCGGGCGCTGTGCGAGTGGGGGTGGCGCGCGCGGCGCGCCCCGGACCGCGAGGGGCCGGGGCGCGCGGGCGCGGGCCTACTGCCGCAGCACGCAGACGAGCGCGAGCGAGGAGCTGTTCACACAGGAGGGGGAGACACCGGGCGGTCTGTGCCAGGCGATGCGCGTGACATGCCCGCCGGACCCGGCGGGAAGCAGTGGCTGGTGCGTCTCGCCGTCGAGCGCGGTGTCGTCCAGGGCGGCACGCGGCCGGTCCGCCGTGTGATCGACGTGCCCGTCCGCCGCGTGCCGGTGCTGGGGTGGCCCACCGGAATCCGTCTTGTGGGTGTCGTCCGTGATCGGCCGGGCGTCCTGCGCCACCACGGCACTCGGGTCGTGGCCGGTGAAGGAGCAGGCGTGCACCGCGCCGGTGAGGTGTGCGGCGATCACCAGGACCAGCCCGATCAGCAGGGCGGCACAACGGGAGCGCTCCGCGCGCCCGTCACCGCTGCCCCACGACCTGATCACATCCCCAGAGTAATCAGACGATGACGAAGTGTCATATCGATGGCGATGCGGTTCACCCGCCCGAGTGCTCCGACGCACATCCCGTACCCGTGCGCATACCCCACACCCGTCCACATACCCCGTACCGGTATGCGAAGCAAGGGGTTCCGCCGCTTGACTCAGTACCCCCCGGGGGTATCTTAAGTGTCATTGAGCCGCCTGCGGGCAGTCAACAGACGAGGAGTCACCATGAACACCGGGCTGCGGATCACCGCCTACGCCGCGGCGCTCGCCGCCGCGTTCGGCATCGCCTACGGCGTCGGCAGCGGTGTCGGCGACATCTCCCTCGCCACCAAGAGCGCGGCACACGACGAGCGCACGAGCGCCTCGCACGGGGCGGAGCACGCGGCGGGCCGGGTGTCGGAGGCCGGCCCGGCGTCGGCGGAGCCGCCCGGAGGGCTTCAGGTGTCGGAAGGGGGCTACGCCCTCGATCTGAAGACCCGGGCCGTCCCGGCGGGAAAGAGCACCGACCTGCGGTTCGCGGTCGTGCGGGACGCGGACGGGCGCGCACTGACCGCCTATCAGAAGGAGCACACGAAGGAACTCCACCTGATCGTCGTCTCGCGCGACCTCACGCTCTTCCGCCACCTGCACCCGGCCCGCGCCGCCGACGGCACCTGGTCCGCCCCCGTGACCCTGCCCAAGGCCGGCGCCTACCGGGTCTTCGCCGACTTCACCCCCCGTGGCGGCCAGGGCCTCACCCTCGGTGCCGACCTCACCGCCTCGGGCACCTACGCGGGCGCGCCGCTCCCGGTCCCCCGAGCCACGGCCGAGGCCGACGGATACGAGGTGAGCCTCCAGGGCAGCCTCGCGCCCGCCCGGAGCAGTGAGCTGACCCTGAAGGTGACCAGGAACGGCGAGCCGGTACGCGATCTCCAGCCCTACCTGGGCGCCTACGGCCATCTGGTGGCCCTGCGCTCCGGAGACCTCGGCTACCTCCATGTGCACCCCAACGGCGAGCCCGGCGACGGCAGGACCGAGCCGGGGCCGGACATCTCCTTCACCGCCACGGCACCCAGCGTCGGCACCTACCGGCTGTTCCTGGACTTCAAGCACGCGGGCCATGTGCACACCGCCGCGTTCACCGTCCGGGCCGGCCGGCCGGCGCCGCAGCCGGACGCGTCCGGAACGGGCTCGGCGCGGCCGGAGGAGAGGTCGGAACACAGCCACTGAAACGTGCCCTTGAGGGAACTTCTCGACGCTCGCCCCGGCATCGGACCCCGACGCTCCCCCGGCGTCACATCTGGGAACGCTCAGCTCCGCACGCCGCGTCGAGCGCGGCCACCACGTCGCGGTACCGCGCCCGGGCCGCGCTGTGGCTGCGGTCGATGACCACGGCGCCCAGCTTCCCGAACTCCGGCAGGGCGCCCAGCATCGAGAACACGGCACCGCGACGGTCCCGTTCGCAGTAGAGGAGACCTGCGCGGGAAGCGATGTCGAGGACCTGCTCCGCCGTCAGGGTCCGGTACCGCTCGTGCTGGAGCCGGTCCGTGGCGACGTAGCACAGCGGCACGCCGTCCGGGGTGACATAGCTGCCTGTGCCGGGATCGAGCCTGGCCTCCGCGACGCCCTCCAGGAAGTTCAGCGGCGCCGTTCCCCCGCCCATCCGGAGGTTGATCTCCAGGGCGTGGTGCCGCCATCCGCCGCTCTCCTCGCGTGCCGAGACGAAGTCGACGCTGGCGATGCCGACCATGCCCTTGGCGGCCAGCGTCCGTCCCGTCCGCCACGCGAGGGTGTGCAGTTCCTGACGGTAGTCCTCCAGGGCCGGGGCGGTGGCACCGGCGTAGGTCTGCCCCGCCGCGCCCACGAAGAACTGGTCCTGGGTGGACAGCACCCGGACGTCGCCCGACGGGGAGACCCCCACCTGGGCCGACGGCGACCTGACCTCGACGCCCGTGACGAACTCCTCCACGACGCCGCCCATCTCGGCGAACTTGGCCGCGTAGTTCTCCCATGTGTCGGGTGGGGTGGCGAACTCGACGTGGCCGGGCAGCACGCGCCGGATCCACGCCTCGACGCCTCCGGACTCGGGCGCCCCACGGAAGTCGAAGAGGGCGTTGCCGCCGGCGCCGAAGCTCTCGTTGAGCTTGATGACGGCGCGCCCGGAAGCGGGCCGGGAAGCGTGCAGTCGGGCCAAGGCCTCGACGAGGTCGTCCTCGTCCCGGAGGTCCTCCACTCCGGTCGGCACCGGCACGCCCGCCTCCGCGAACACGCGCCGGGCCCCGCTCTTGGAGCCCAGGGGGGCCAATTCGGGGTCACAGGCGAACAGCGGCACGCCGAGCCGGACGGCAAGCTCTCTCTCGAACGGTGTGCCGTTGAAGGCGAGGACGCAGGCGTCCTCGGGGTCGGTGAGGGACCGCTTCAGCCGCTCGATCACCTCAGGACGCCGCAGGATCTTCCGCGTCAGCGGCTCCGGGCCGGGGTCCGCGCAGTCCACCAGGGTGAGCCGTCGGCGGGCGTGCTCGGCCGGCAGCGAGCGCACCAGGCCGAGCGCGTAGTCCACCACGTGGTCCGGCATCGGCATGCTGGTGACGTAGACGAGGTGCCGGTCCGGGTGGCGCAGCAGATGCAGAAAGGACAGCAACCGCTCCTCGTAGTGCATGATGCCCGGGATCTTGGTCATCCCCGCCTGGTCCAGGGTGAAGCTGGGGAGCACCACGACGACCCGCGGTCGGCCCGTGCCGTCGAGGGGAGAGACCAGGTTCTTCTGGAGTCTCTCGAAAACGGTGTTCGCGTCTGCGTTGCCCGCCACGAAACCTGCCTTTCCCGGTGGAGTACGCCGTCAGCATTCCCCGCTGTTCTCACGGCCCAATCCTGGGGCGCCGCAAGTCGGCCACCGCCGTGTCCGGGCACTACCGACACCGAGCTTATTGGACTCGTCGCGGTGGAACCGCTCGATCTCTTGCGGGCTGAGCTGGAAGTCGACCATGCGTCACCTGACTCTCGGCCATCAGTTCTGCACAGTTGAAGAAAATCCGACCTCGCTTTTTGGACACGTCTTGGCGCCTTTTCGCCGGGCTCGGAATTCTCGATACCGCTTTGATTCAGGAAGTCATTCAGCTGTGTTCACCGAACGGCCGGACGGTCCTCTCGTGTGATCGCCGGACCGGGCCGCCGGGCGGCGCGCGCACGTGCCGGTCCCGGGACTGTGTGACAGCCGTGGCACAGCTGAGCCACGATCGTCAACCGCCGGCCCGTACACGCGCGTTGCCACCTAGCATGAGGCCCGACGGGTGGTCCGGCGATGCCTGGGGGGAACGTGTGATGCGGGGAGGGGTGGCGGCGCGGCTCGGCTGTGCCGTGGCGGTGTGCGGCTCGCTGCTGGCCGGCTGTACCTCCGGCGGGGACGGGCCCCAGGGACCGGCGGCCGGGACGACGGCCCAGGGCGCGGCGAGCGCCGGTCCGTCGCCGACCGCCGTGGTCGACATCGACCCGGCCAAGCTGCCGACGACCGCCGCACAGGCCGCCGCCCTGGTCCGCGAGGTCATCGCGCAGCCCTCCGCGTTCGGCCCGGACACGGTCCGCCACAGCCCGTACGAGAGCGACCCGCGACGGTGGGCGGTGCTCGGGGACGACTGCGTCTGGGAGCAGCGGGCGCTCCCGAAGGACGTCCTCGCCTCCCTGACCCGCCATTACGAGATCCCGGCGAGTGGCGGCCGGGGGCCGCTCGCGCTGAGCGCCGTCGTCACCGTGCACCGGACCGCCGAGCAGGCCGACTGGGAGAACGCCGAGGTGCTGGAGGAAATGATGCGCTGCCCCTCCCAGCTGCTGCGCTCCGGTGAGGTGCTCAGGGACCTGACCGACGTCCCGAACGCCCTCGGCGACTCGGGGAACGGCTACGCCGACGACACCCTGACCGAGACCGGCGCGTACACCAGCGACCGGCTCGGCGGTCCGCACCCGTACGTCTGGGAACAGACCCGTATCGGTCCGTTCACCGTCGCGGTCGCGGCCAAGGGCGCCAAGGGCTGGTCCAAGACCGACCTGTTCGACCGGCTGAGGGACCCGCACACGAGGATGCGCGCCGGCCTACGCCGCGCCATCGAGCGGGACGCCCCGGCCGGTACCGGCTCCCCCTCGGCGTCCGAGTCCGCCGTCACGAAGGGCAGCCGCCGATGACCGAGAAGCTCAGGCCCTCCGACCCGGCCCGGATCGGCGGCCACCGCCTGCTCGCCCGGCTCGGCGCGGGCGGCATGGGCGTGGTCTACCTCGGTCGTGCGGAGTCCGGCGAGCTGGCCGCCGTCAAGGTGATCCTGCCGGAGTACGCCGACCAGCCCGCCTTCCGCGCACGGTTCCGCCGTGAGGTGGCCGCCGCCCGGCGCGTGGACAGCCCGTGGGCGGTGCCGGTGACCGGCGCCGACCCGGACGCGCCCGCGCCGTGGCTGGCCACCGCGTTCGTGCCCGGGCCCTCGCTCGCCGAGGCGGTCGCCGCCTGCGGTCCGCTGCCGGCGCGCGCGGTGCGGGTGCTCGGCCGGACGCTGGCCCGGGCGCTGACCGCCGTGCACGACGCGGGACTTGTGCACCGCGACGTCAAGCCCGGCAACGTCCTCCTCGCCGTCGACGGCCCCCGCCTGATCGACTTCGGCATCGCCCGCGCCACCGAGGAGACGGCCCTCACCTCGGCCGACATGGTCGTCGGCACCCCCGGCTTCCTGGCGCCGGAACAGGCGCGGGCGCACCCCGCCACTCCGGCCAGTGATGTCTTCGCCCTCGGCTGCCTCCTCTCCTACGCCGCCACCGGGCGCCCGCCCTTCGGCACCGGAGCCGTGGACGCCCTCCTCTACCGCACCGTGCACGACGAGCCCGACCTCGACGGCCTTCCCGACGGCCTGCGTGACCTGCTGGAGCGCTGTCTCGCCAAGGACCCGGCCGCCCGGCCCACCGCCCGCGAGGTGGACGAGGCGCTCGGCGAGGACACTCCCGCCGACACCGCCGACTGGCTGCCCGACGACGTCGTACGACTCATCGCGGACCGCTCCGCCGCGATGCTCGCCCTGCCGGACATCGAGGCGACGGCCCTCGACGCGACAACGGACGAGCCGCCGACGGAAGTTCCCGAGGACGAACAACCCGCCCGAGTTCCCGGGGACGAACAACCCGCGCGAGTTCCCGGGGACGCGTCGCAGCGCCCCGGCAGCCGCCGCCGCTTCCTCCTCCTCGGCGGCGCGGCCCTGCTCGCCGCGGGCGGCGGCGCGGCCTACTGGGCGAGCCGGCGCGACGACGACCCCGCACCCGCCGCCCGCCGCTGGGTGCTCGGTGTCCAGGCCGACCTGACGGGCCCGCAGAGAGCCGTCGGGAAGGCCCAGGAACGCGGCGTGCGCCTGGCCGTCGAGCAGTTCAACGCCCGACAGGACAAGCCCTTCACGCTCACCCTGAAGGTCGCCGACGACCGGGGCGACGAGACCCGCGCCGCCCGGGCCGCCCAGACCCTCGCCGCCGACCGCGACCTGCTCGCCGTCATCGGCTCCACCGGCGACCGGACCACCGGCGCGAGCCTCGACCCGTACGACGGCCAGCTCGTCCCGCAGCTCACGGCCTCCTCCGCCCAGGAGGTGTACGGCACCTCGCAGCCCCGCCGCTTCCTCCAGGCCGTCCCCGGCTACGGGGTGTCGCCCGCGCTGATCGCCCTCCAGCTCGGCAAGGCGGGTGCCAAGCGCGCGGGCGTCCTGATCGACCGCGACGGCGGCATCGCGGCCTGGCAGCTCGGTCACACCGCCTTCCAGTCCCTCGGCGTCGTGAAGATCCCGGCCGAGCCACGGGTCGTACCCCGACTGGCCGAGCATCTCGCCCCGGTGGTCGCGGAGATGCTGGCCCGCGAGCCGGACGGTTTCGTCTACACGGGCACACCGGCACGCGCGGCGGCGGTCGCCCGTGCCCTCGCCGAGCAGCGCTTCACCGGCGTCCGCGTCCTCGGCTATCCGGCCGCCGGCCAGGAGTTCCTGACCGCCGCGGGCCCCGCCGCCGAAGGCTGGCAGGTCTTCGCGCCGTACATCGACCCCTCGGCCGCGCGCGTGCGGACCTTCGCCACCGCCTATCGCGAGCGCTACGGCTCCGCGCCCCCGTACTGGGCGGCGGAGGCCTACGACGTGGCCCGCATGGTCATCACCCGCGTCACCGAGGCGGGCGGCCGGCCCTCCCGGACCAGGCTGTACGAACTGCTGGCCAAGGGCACCTACAAGGGGCTCGTGCGGACCTACGCGTTCGACGAGAACCGGATGCTCAAGGGGTACGACGTCTTCCGCTACGAGGTGAAGGGCGGCCGGTACGCCTACGCGGGCGAGGCGGCTCTCTGATGCGCCCGCTCACGGCGGACGACCCCGAGGACATCGGCGGCCACCGGCTGCTGGCCCGGCTCGGCGCCGGCGGCATGGGCGTCGTCTACCTCGCCCGCAGCGCGGGCGGAACGCTGGTCGCGCTCAAGGTGATCCGCGCCGAGCACGCGGCGGACCCGGCCTTCCGCACCCGTTTCCGGCGCGAGGTGACGGCCATGCGCGCCCTGACGGGCCGCTGGCTGGTGCCGGTCGTGGCCGCCGACCCGGACGCCCGCAACCCCTGGCTGGCCACGGAGTTCGTCCCCGGTCCCGCCCTGGCCGAGACGGTCGACGGCCACGGTGCCCTGCCCGTCGCGACGGTACGGACCCTGGGCCTCCGGCTGGCCGAGGCGCTGACCACCGTCCACGCGGCGGGACTGGTGCACCGGGACGTGAAACCGGGCAACGTTCTGCTCGGTCTGGACGGCCCCCGGCTGATCGACTTCGGCATCGCCCACGCCGTCGGCGCCACCGCGCTCACCGCGCCCGACGCCGTCGTGGGCACCCCCGGCTTCCTCTCGCCGGAACAGGCACGGGTCCGCGCCGAGGAGGTCGGCCCGCCGAGCGACGTCTTCTCCCTGGGCTGCGTCCTCGCGTACGCGGCCTCGGCGCGGCGCCCGTTCGGCACCGGGCAGGCGGCGGGCGTCCTGTTCCGCACGGTGCACGAGGAACCGGATCTGACGGGCGTGCCCGCCGGCCTGCGGTCACTGATCGGGGCCTGCCTGGACAAGGACCCCGCGCGGCGTCCGACGGCCACGCGGGTCGGGGCCGCCCTCCGGGACCCCCGGGCCTCGCTGGCGCGGGGCGTTCCCGAAGTGCGGGACGAGGACTGGCTGCCGCCCGCCGTCCTCCGCCTGGTCGCCGAACGGTCCGCGCGCGCACTGGACGTCCCGACCCCTCGACGATCCACGCGCGCACTGGACGTATCCACTCCGCGAGGGTCCGCGCGGGCTTCGGAGGTACCCACCCCGCAACGGCCGGTGGGTGACGACACGGTCACCGACCCGGCCGCGCCGCAACCGGCCGACGCTCGCCCACCGACCCGGCGGCGCGTCCTGCTCATGGGAAGCGCGGCGGCCTCCGTGGTCGCGGTCGGCGGTGGGGCAGCCGCGTACCTGACGGCCGGACGCGGTACGGGTGGCGGTTCCGGGAGCGGCCTGCCCGTGCACACCGTCGGTTTCCAGGCCGATCTGTCCGGCGCCGGCAAGGCGGACGGCGTGGCTCAGGAGCGCGGGGCACGCCTCGCCGTGGCGCACCACAACGCGCGCGCGGGCATCACCTTCCGTCTCGCGCTCGACACCTACGACGACCGGGGTGACCCCGCCCGGGCCCGGCAGGCGGCCGAGCGCTTCACCCAGGCCGGCGTGAGCGCGGTCCTCGGCCCCGGCACGGTCACCGCCGCCCTCGCCGCGGGCCCGCGCTACCAGGCCGCGAACACCGCCATGGTGCTGATCTCCGCGGACGATCCGCGACTCGACACCAGTAAGCTGCGGACGCTGTGCGTCACCCGGGGCCCGGAACGGCAGTTGGCGCTCCCGCTCATCAAGTACCTGAACGCCGCACGACCGGTCGACCGCACCGCCGTCATCGACGACCGGGCCGCGGGCCAGGCGGGCGCCGACCTCACCGGCGCCCTCACCCAGGCCCCGCCCCACGACGGCACGACCAGCGTGCACTCCGTATCCGCCGGCAGCGACGACTTCCGGACCGCCGTTCGCTCCGCCCTCGCCGCCCGGGCCCAGGCCGTCGTCTTCAGCGGGACGTCGCCGCGGCGCGCCGCGCGCTGCGCCCGTGCCCTCGCGGACGCGGGCTTCACCGGGCCACGGCTGGGCACCTGGCACATCATGCGCCCGGCCTTCCTCCAGCAGGCCGGGCCGGCCGCCCAGGGCTGGCTGTTCAGCACCCCGTTCACCGACCCGGCCGGCGTGTCCCCCGCGTTCGTGTCCGCCCACCGCGCGGCCTACGGCACCGCACCCGGCCGCTGGGCCCCGGAGGCGTACGACGCGGTGGGGCTGGTGGCGCGGGCCCTGGAGTCGCTGGGCGGCTCGGCCGACAGCGGGCCGGGAGCCGTGGCCCAGCGCCTCTTCACCCTCACCTACCGGGGTCTCGTCAAGACGCTCCGCTTCGAGGACACGCACGCCCTCGTACTGCAACCGGACGCCGTGTACTTCCTGTACCGGGCGAAGGGCAACGCCTTCCGGTTCGTCGGCCGGTACGACCGGATCAACTGAACCGCCCGTCGTCCGCACGCAGGGGCTGACGCGTGAGACCGCGCGGACGCGATGCGGGGGAGGCGTCCGCGCGGTCGTTCATGGAGCCGGGTCAGCTGGTCGCGCGGACCGCGTCGCGGATCAGCTCGGCGACCGCCTTCGGCTGGGAGACGGCGACCGCGTGCGAGGCGCCCTCGATCTCGACGACGGTCGCCCCGGCCCGCTTCGCGCCGAAGCGCTCCACCTCCGGGTTGATGGCGTTGTCCGCGCCGGCCACCAGGGCCCAGGACGGCTTGGTCTTCCAGGCGGCGGCGGAGGCCGTCTCCTCGAAGGCCGCGGCGGCCAGCGGGCGCTGCGCCGCCGCGAGGACCTTGGTGACCTCGGCGGGCACATCGGCGGCGAAGACCGACGGGAAGGCGTCCTCGGCGATGGTGACCTCGGCGGCGGGCTCGCCGCCCGGGACGGGGTACGTCCACTGCTTGAGGTTGCTGACCAGCGGCGACAGCGGGAAGCGGCCCTGGAGTTCGCCGAGGCTCTCGCCCTCTTCGAGGACGTAGGCGGCGACGTAGACGAGGCCGACGACGTTCTCCGTGATGCCGGCCACGGTGATCAGCGCACCGCCGTACGAGTGGCCGACCAGTACGACCGGACCGTCGATCTGGGAGGCGACGGAGGCGACGTACGCGGCGTCGGACGCGAGGCCCCGCAGCGGGTTCGGCGGCGCGATCACGGGGATGCCGTGGCTCTGCAACTCCTCGATGACCCCGGACCAGCTGGCCGCGTCGGCGAAGGCGCCGTGGACGAGGACGACGGTGGGAGTGGTGCTCATGTCTGTGTCTCTCCCTCGGGCTCAGGCGGTGTGCAGGGCCGCGTGCAGCGTGCGGACGGCCATGGTGATGGCGGCCTCGGCGGCGTGCGTGCCGCGCAGGGCGTTGA
>NZ_JBVHWM010000090.1:0-34771 GCF_055564375.1 Streptomyces sp. NPDC029138 | reverse complement strand
TTCGCCTACCTGCGGGCCGTCGTCGTACCGACCGGGGTGTACGCCGCGTCCGAGGACTGGGGCGCGGAAGGGCTCGCCGAACGGATCGAGCGGGCCGCCGGAGAACTCGTCGCGCTGATGACCGGACCGCCCATCACCGCGCGACCCGCCCAGCCGGCCTTCGAGTTCCGCCCGCCCGCGCCCGCGGCACCGACCACGAGGGTTTCGTAACCCGGTCCGGCAGCGCGCACGCAGCACCCCGACTCACCCCACCGCGAAAGGCGTTGATCGTTCGTGTCCGAATTGGCAGGTGTCACCCACCACACCACCCAGCTCAACGGAATCCGGCAGCACTGGGTGAGCGCGGGGGACGGCCCTCCGGTGTACCTGCTGCACGGCTTCCCCGAGACCTGGTACGGCTGGCGGAAGCAGATCCCGGTGCTGGCCGAGCGGTACACCGTGATCGCACCGGACCTGCGCGGCTACGGCGACACGGACAAGCCCGCCTCCGGCTACGACAAGCGGACCATGGCGAGTGATGTCATCGCGCTGATGGACCACCTCGGCCATGACCGCATCGCCCTGGTCGGCCACGACCGCGGCGCACGCGTCGGCACCCGGTTCGCCAAGGACCACCGCGACCGGATCGACCGGTTCGTGGCCATGGACAACATCCCCACCCGCGTCATCGCCGAGACCTACGACGTGAACCTGGCCCGGCAGGGCTACTGGTTCTTCACCTTCCTCGGCGTGCCCGACCTCCCCGAGGCCCTGATCGCGGGCCGCGAGGAGATCTGGCTGACCCACTTCTACCGCAGCTGGTCGTACGACCCCGGGATGCTCAGCCCGGAGGAGATCGCGGTCTATGTGCGCGCCTACCAGCAGCCGGGGGCCGTACGCGGCTCCTGCATGGACTACCGCGCGGCGCCCCAGGACGTCGCGCAGGACGAGGAGGACGCCGACCGGCTCATCGACTGCCCCGTGCTGACCATGTGGGGGGAGGACTTCAGCGCGGTCGGGCAGGCGTACGACGTCCTCGGGGTCTGGAAGGGCCTGGCCCGCGATGTCCGTGGCGTGTCCATTCCGCGGTGCGGGCACCTCTGCCAGGAGGAGCGCCCCGACGTGGTCAACGCGGAACTCCTCGCCTTCCTGTCGGACTGGGCGGGCTGAGCATGGCACTCCTGGAACCGGTACCGCAAAAGCTGCGGCCCCCGCGCACCGAGGGCCCGGCCGCCGACCGCGTGCCCGACGACCGGGCGTCCGGCACGCCCGACGCCCTGCGGGCGGACCTGGTCCGTCTGCTGGGCCCCGACAAGGTGTTGCACACCCTCTCCGACCTGGTGAAGTACGCCTCGGACGCCAGCCCGTACCGCTTCGTGCCGAAGGTCGTCGTCATCGCCGAGGACGTGGCGGACGTGGCCGCGGTGCTGCGGTACGCCCACGAGCACGGGCGGGAGATCGTCTTCCGGGCGGCCGGGACCTCGCTGAACGGCCAGGCGCAGGGCAGGGACATCCTGGTCGACGTGCGCCGCCACTGGACGGGCGTGGAGGTGCTCGACGGCGGTGCCCGGGCGCGGATCAGGCCCGGTACGACCGTGGGACGCGCCAACATCACGCTGTCCCGGTACGGCCGGCTGCTGGGCCCCGACCCGGCCAGCTCCAGCGCCTGCACGGTCGGCGGGGTCGTCGCCAACAACGCCTCCGGCATGACCGCCGGTGTCACCCGCAACTCCTACCGCCTGCTGTCCTCCCTCACCCTGGTCCTGCCGTCCGGCACGGTCGTCGACACCGCGGCGCCGGACGCCGACGCGAGGCTGCGCGGCGCCGAACCCGAGCTGTACGCAGGGCTGTCGGACCTCAAGGCCGAGATCGAGGGCGACCCCGCGCTCGTGTCCCGTATCCGCGCCAAGTACGAGCTGAAGAACACCAACGGGTACCGGCTCGACGCCTTCCTGGACGGGGCCACGCCCGTGGAGATCCTGCGCGGCCTGATGGTCGGTTCGCAGGGCACGCTGGGCTTCATCGCCGAGACGGTGTTCCGCACGGTCTCCCTGGACCGGCTCACCCACACGGCCCTGCTGTTCTTCCCCGACCTGACGGCCGCCGCGGCGGCGGTACCGCTGTTCAACGACGCCGGGGCCCGCGCCGTGGAGCTGATGGACGGCAACACCCTGCGCGCCTGCGCGAGCGTCGCCGGGGTGCCCGCCGACTGGGCCGAACTGCCCCAGGAGACGGCCGCGTTGCTGGTGGAGTTCCGTGCCCCGGACGACGCGGCGCACCAGGCGAACCGGCAGGCCGCCGCCGGTGTGCTGGAGAAGCTGACGCTGGTCGCCCCGGTGGCGTCCGTCACCAACCGGTTCGTCGAGGACGCGGCCACGATCCGAACGTACTGGCACGCCCGCGAGGCCTTCATGACAGCGGTGGGCAAGGCCCGCCCGGCCGGCTCCACGCTGATCACCGAGGACTTCGCGGTGCCGCCGTCGCGGCTGGCGGAAGCCAGTGAGGCCCTGGCCGGACTCCAGCTCCGGCACGGCTTCGACGCCGCGGTCGCCGGGCACGCGGCCCACGGCAACCTGCACTTCCTGCTGGCCTTCGACGCCGCCCGCCCGGAGGAGGTCCAGCGTTACGCGGCCTTCATGGACGACTTCTGCGCCATGGTGGTGGACCGGTTCGACGGCTCCCTCAAGGCGGAGCACGCCACGGGCCGGAACATGACGCCGTTCCTGGAAGCCGAGTGGGGCGCCCGCGCGACCGGACTGATGTGGCGGATCAAGGAGATCCTGGACCCGGCCGGCGTCCTCGCTCCCGGAGTGGTGCTCAACCATGACTCGCGGGCGCATCTGCGGGGCCTGAAGACGATCCCCGTCATCGAGGCGGTCGCCGACTCCTGCATCGAGTGCGGGTTCTGCGAGCCGGTCTGCCCGAGCCGTGACCTCACCACCACACCGCGCCAACGGATCGTGCTGCGCCGGGAGATGATGCGCCAGCCGGTCGCCTCGCCCGTCATGGACAGCCTGCTGGACTCCTACGGCTACGACGCCGTCGACACCTGTGCCGGCGACTCGACCTGCGCCATCGCCTGCCCTGTCGGCATCGACACGGGCGCGATGATGAAGCGGTTCCGGCACCAGCGGCACTCCGCGCGCGAGGAGCGCACCGCGGCCCGGGTCGCGCGGCGCTTCTCCCTCGCGGAGTCGGCGGCGCGCACCGCCCTCGGGCTGGCCGGCCATGTCGGCGACCGGGTCCTGGGCGGCGTGACCTCCGCCGTACGCAAGGCCGTGTCGCCGGACCTGGTACCGGAATGGATTCCCGGCATCCCCTCCCCCGCACCGGATCGGCTGCCCGGCACCGACCGCGCGACCGCGACCGCCGTCTACTACGTGGCCTGCGTCAACCGGATCTTCGGCGGGCCGGACGGCGTGCCCGGCCGCCCCACCCTGCCGGAAGCGGTCGTCGCGGTCGCGCGCCGGGCCGGGATGCCGGTGTGGATTCCGCCGGACATGGCCGGGTCCTGCTGCGCGACCATCTGGCACTCCAAGGGGTACGACGACGGCAACACCGTCATGGCCAACCGCGTCGTGGAGCGGGCGTGGGAGTGGACCGACGGCGGACGTCTGCCGCTGGTCGTGGACGCGTCGTCGTGCACGCTCGGCATCGGGCGGGAGGTCGTACCGTATCTGACGCCCGCGAACCGGAAGAAGCACGAGGCCCTCACCGTCGTGGACTCGGTCGTCTGGGCCGCGACCGAGTTGCTGCCGCGCCTGCGGATCACCGAGCGGATGAGCAGCGCCGTCCTGCATCCCACCTGTTCGATGCGGCACCTCGGGGATGTCGAAGAGCTGCGCGCGGTCGCGGAGTTCGTCGCCGAGGACGTCCAGGTGCCGGTGTACGCGGAGTGCTGCGGCTTCGCCGGTGACCGGGGCCTGCTGCACAAGGAGCTGACCGAGGCGGCGACGGCGCACGAGGCGGCGGAGGTCGCCTCGGGGTCCTACGACGCCTATCTGTCCGCCAACCGGACGTGCGAGATCGGCATGGAACACGCCACCGGACGGCCGTACCAGTCGGTGCTGCTCGCACTGGAACGCGCCACTCGGCCCGTGGAGTGAGGTCACCTCTTCCGTTCCCCGCCGTGCCCGGCGCGCACCCCCTTCGTCCCCTCAGGAGCCTCCCTTGCGCATCGCCAATCTCGCCGGCCGTCTGGTCCTGGTCACCGACGGCCGGGCGGTCGACGTCCAGAAGGCCAGCGGTGACCTGTTCCCCTCCGACCCCCAGGCGGTCTACCCCCGCTGGGCCGAGTTCCGGGACTGGGCGGCCCGTGCCGACCTCGGCGACGGCGTCCCCTTCGATCCGGCGGACCTCGGTGCCCCGGCACCGGCACCGCGTCAGCTCCTCGCCGTCGGCCTGAACTACCGCGAGCACGTGGCGGAGACGGGCTTCACCACACCCGAGGGCATGCCGCCGGTCTTCACCAAGTTCGCCACCAGCATCACCGGCCCGGTGACCGAGGTGACGCTGCCCCGGGGCGGCCACACCGACTGGGAGGTGGAGCTGGTGGTGGTCGTCGGCCGCAGGGCGTACCAGGTGTCCGAGGCCGACGCCTGGAGTCATGTGGCGGGGCTCACCGTCGGCCAGGACCTTTCCGAGCGGGTCCTCCAGATGGACGGGCCCGCTCCCCAGTTCAGCCTGGGCAAGTCGTACCCGGGGTTCACGCCCACCGGTCCCTGGCTGGTGACCCCGGACGAGTTCGACGACCCCGACGACCTGGAGCTAACCTGCGCCGTCAACGGCGAGGAGGTGCAGCGGGGCCGTACCCGGCAGCTGATCTTCCCGGTCCCCGCTCTCCTCGCCAAGCTGTCCGGCGTGCTGCCGCTGCTGCCGGGTGACGTCATCTTCACCGGCACCCCGGCCGGTGTCGGCCTCGGCCGCACGCCGCAGCGCCGGCTGGCAGCCGGCGACGAGCTGGTCAGTTCCATCGAGGGCATCGGCGAACTGCGGCAGACGTTCGTCGACTGACGGCCCGTCACCTCACACATCGAGCACACCCACTGTTGCCTCACGGAGAAGGAACGACATGAGCAGCCCCATGA
Source organism: Streptomyces sp. NPDC029138 (assembly GCF_055564375.1). Classification (NCBI taxonomy): domain Bacteria; kingdom Bacillati; phylum Actinomycetota; class Actinomycetes; order Kitasatosporales; family Streptomycetaceae; genus Streptomyces; species Streptomyces sp. NPDC029138. The sequence goes on along the minus strand of NZ_JBVHWM010000090.1, from coordinate 29,705 downwards.
CGACGCGGACGCGTACCGGCCTCCTGGCCACGGCGGTGGTCGCCGCCCTCGCTGTCACGGCGACCGGCCCGGCCACGGCCGCCCCGGCCGCCACGACCCCGGCCGGCCCGGCGTCCCACGTGCGCTTCTTCGCGCACCTGGACGTGAGCGACGGGCAGCGGCCGGAGAACATCACCCTGGAGCCCGGTGGCAGCGCCGTCGTCACCTTCGCCTACAACCGCCAGGTCGCCCGCATCACCCCCGACGGCCGGGTGCACGTCCTCGCGACGCTGCCCGAGCCGCCCGCCGGCTCCGTCACCCCCGCCCTCACCTCGCCGTTCCTCGGCGGGATCGTCCGTACGCACGACGGGACGCTGTACTTCCTTTACGCCACCGGCAGCAGCGACCTGACCGGCCTGTGGCGCCTGCGCCCGGGCGGCACCCCGCACCGCATCGCCGCGCTCCCGGCGGACGGTCTGCCCAACGGCCTGGCGCTGGACGAGCGCGGCGGTCTGCTGTACGCGGCGGACTCGGTCCTGGGTACGGTCTGGCGCGTGCCGCTCACCGGCGGGACCCCCACCGCGTGGTCCACGGCACCCGAGCTGGCCGCCGACGGGTTCCTGGGCGCCAACGGCATCAAGGTCCACAACGGCGCGGTCTGGGTGTCCAACCTGGACCGGGGCACCGTCCTGCGCATACCGGTCACCCGCCACGGCGCGGCCGGCCCCGTCTCGCCCCGGGCCACCGGCCTGGTGGACATCGACGACTTCGCGTTCACCGGCCGCGGGGACACCCTGCTGGCCGCGATCAACAAGGACAACGAGGTGGCCCGGGTCGATCCCGGCGGCCGGCACACCGTGGTGCTGACCGCCGCCGACGGACTCGAGGGTCCGACCTCCCTCGCCGTACGCGGCAGGACGGCGTACGTCGCCAGCGCCGCCTACTTCACCAACGACGACCCCAACCTCCTGGCCGCCCGGATCGTCCCCGCCCCCGGCGAGTAGGCCAGGACGTACGCGCACGACGACGAACGAGCGAGAGGACAACGCGATGGACACCCAGCACACGGCACCGCCGACGACCGAGTTCGACCCGGAGGCCTTTCTCGTCGTCCCGCCCAGGACCTTCGAGGACCTGCGCGTCGGCGAGGTGTTCCGGGCTCCCAGCCGCACCCTGACCGACGCCCACGCGGCGGCCTTCCAGACGGTCTCCGCGGACAACCATCCGGTGCACTACGACGCCGAGTGGGCGCGCCGGCACGGACACTCCGCGCCGGTGGTGCACGGCCTCCAGGTACTGGCGTTCACCGCGCCGGGCGCCACGCTGTTCCCCCACTTCATCGGTGAGGTGTTCATCAGCTTCCTGGAGTTGTCCTGCACGTTCCTGGCCGAGGTGCACTCCGGGGACACCCTGTACCCGGCGCTCACCATCACCGGCCTGGAGCCGCGCGGTGAGGAGGGTGTCGTGATCACGGCGGCGACCATCCACAACCAGCGGGGTGAGCTTGTGCTGTCCGGGCAGCACAAGTACCTGCTCCGCCGCGGGTAACCGACCGGCACGGCTTCCGGTACGAGTCAGCCCTGGTCGGCGAGGTCGCCGGCCAGGGCTGACGCCATGAACGGTGTGCGAGCTTTCCGTGATCTCGGGCATCCGGAGAGGACCGGCCTTTGTCGTCGCTGTCCGGGAGGGAGCCCGCGTGCCTGTACCTCTGCGCCCTGTTCGACGTGTGCGCAACGACCGACGCTTCGATCTGCGCACGACCGCCCTGTTCTTCCTGCTGCTCGCGGTCCTCCTGTGCCTCCTCTCACTGGTGGTGCGCACCGCCGCGGGCCTCGTGGAGCGGCGCCCGGTCTGGGCCGGGGTTCTGGCGGTGCTCGGCATCGCGGCCGCGGTGATGTGCCGGTCCAGGTGGCGCCGCTTCTCCGCCGCGGCGTACGCGCGCCGGGCCGCCCGGGCGCTGGAGGAAGCGGCGGAGGAGGCATCCGTTCCGCTGCGGCCGGCCGAGGAGGAGGGGACCGGATTCCCCGGCGGCGTGGCGGACTGCGCCGAGCTTGAGCCCGACGCTTTCGAGGAGGCCGTAGCGGGCCTGTGTGCCCGGGACGGCTGTCAGGAGGTGGAGGTGGTGGGAGGCGCTGGGGACTTGGGGGCGGATGTCACGGCGGTCACCTCGGACGGACGGCGCGTGGTGATCCAGTGCAAGCAGTACGGTGCCGACAACAAGGTCGGCTCGCAGGACCTTCAGCGTTTCGGGGGCACCTGCTTCACCATTCACGAAGCCGATGTCGCGGCGGTCGTGACGACGAGCGACTTCACCGCGCCCGCTCTTGAGTACGCGCGTGAATGCGGCATCGTCTGCGTGGACGGCCGCGCGCTGGACGCCTGGTGTCACGGCACGGGGCCGGGTCCGTGGGACGGAACAGGCATCGAGGGCTGACCAAGCTCGGACAGTTCCATATCCACAACGCGCCGACGCTCCGTTAACATGATCGAACTCACGACAAGCACACCCTCATCGCCCGTCCTCGTCGGAAAACCGAACAAGACCCAACACATCGGCCAAACAATTGATACCTAGAGCATCGCGGGATTTTCCGCGGCCAAAGTCCAGAACCTCGTTCGCCGCATGGCGTCAACCACGGGCGGTGCTGTGGGCCGCGGCGGGTGTGGTGACCCTCGGATTCCTCGTCGCGCTGGAGATCGCCGCGCGTCACTACGGTCTACCGGGGCCGATCACCTATCAGATGCGAGAGCTCATATTTCCGCCTAAATCAGGGTTCTTGTTGTACGCCAGCATGGCGTTGACGATGGTGGTCCTCACCTGGCGGGAACGGTTCATCGCGACCGGTGTCGCGATCGGCATCGACATCGTCTTCCTGCTGGCGCGGTGGGCGGCCGGCGCCGACCTGACCGACGGCCATCCCTTCGGCAACGGCGCGTTGTGGGTCATCGTGGGCTGTGCGGTCATCGCGGTCACGCGCCGCACGGGCCGGGAACGCCTTCTCCTGCTGAAGGGCGTCGGCCTGGGCCTGCTGCTGGTGGCCGGCCGCAAGACGGGCGACACCTGGCTCCTCATCACGTCGAAGACCCGCCCGACGGTGCTCGACCCGTACGTGGCGACCGCCGATCACGCGCTGGGCGACCCGTCGTGGGTGGTGGGCAGGATCGTCCGGGCCACCGGTCCGGTCGGCGCCCACGCTCTCGACTACGTCTACGCCCAGCTCGCGGTGGCCGCGGTCGTCGTCGCGCTGTACCAGCTGCGCGACGTGGCGGTCGAGCGCCGCTTCCCGCGCCATCATCTGGTGCGTACGTTCCTGGTCATCGGCCTCCTGGGGCCGGCCATCTACATGATCTTCCCGGTGGTCGGGCCGGTCTTCGCGTACGGCGCCGACGGCGGGCACTGGGCGGTCGCCGGCCTGTGGCCGGACACGCCCACGCCGATCGGCACCCCGCACCCCATACCGTTCGACGAGATCACCCCGCGCAACTGCATGCCCAGTCTGCACACGGCGTGGGCCACCGCGATTTTCGTTCACTCCCGCAAGGGCCCACGATTTCTGCGCTATGCGGGTACGTTCTGGCTGATCGCCACGCTCACCGCCACACTCGGATTCGGCTACCACTACGGCGCCGATCTGGTCGCCGGTGTGGTGTTCACGCTCACGATCGAGGCAGGGCTCCGCGCGCTCGACCGGGGCTGGGACCGGCCGGGAATCCGACTGGTCGCCCACGGTACGGCCGTATTCGCCGCGCTCCTGCTGTCCTACCGCTGTCTGCCGGTGGAAATGGCCGCACATCCGTGGCTGTTCGGGCCCCTTCTCATCCTGGCGATGCTCTCCGTGGTCCACGGCTACGTACGCACCACCGCGCTGTGGGAACCGAAGACCGCGCCTGCGCCGCAACCGGAGCCGCAACCCGAACTGGGAGTCGTGCCTTGATACGTCGTTTCACTTGGTGAGTCGGCGGTAGCCGATGAGGGCTGCGGCCATGCCGACGAAGGTGAGGAATGCCCGGCCTTGCGTTCGTGGCGGCGGTGCAGGGCATTCGGTCCGGTCAAGGCCCCCATTTTGTCGCCCGGACGCTGACGGAGTCGATCGCCCGGTCACGATCACGGCCGGTGGCGTCCTGAGCGTGGCTGCGCACGAGACGGGTGCAGTACCATATGCGGAGCGGTGCTCCGAGACTGGAGGGAGCGGCGCTGCGTTGCGAGTGAGGTGCATCTTGACGCAGGCGGTTCGGGCCGATGCCCGCAGAAACCGTGATCTGCTCCTGGCCGCGGCGCGGGAGGCCATCGCGGAGCAGGGCACGGGCGCGTCACTTCGTGACGTGGCCCGTCGCGCGGGCGTCGGTATCGGGACGCTCTACCGGCACTTTCCCACCCGCGAGACACTCCTCGAAGCCCTGCTCGAGGACAACTTCGAGGCCATGCGGGCACGGGCGGACGGCCTGCTCTCGGCCGCCGAACCCGGCGATGCGCTCTTGACGTGGCTCGGGGACCTGGCTGCCGCATCGGCCACGTACCAGGGCCTGCCGGAATCGATCATGAATGCTCTGGCGGACGAGACATCGGGACTGCACACGTCCTGCACCCGGATGCGCTCCGCGGGAGAGCGGCTGCTGCACCGCGCACAACGGGACGGCTCGGTCCGTTCCGACGTGAGCGTCACCGAGGTCATCTCACTTGTCCTGGGACTCGCCTGGGCTGCGGAGCGGTCGGTCGAAGCCACCGACCTGGTCGCACGCCTCCTCTCCACGGCGATGTACGGGCTCGTGGACCGCCGCCCGTGACTCGTGTGCGTCAGGCGCGCATGGGCGGCCGTACCCGGGCGCAGCGCCCTCGGCGTCGGCCGCGCCTCCGCTGACACCCACGTTCGTCGGGTCAGTGGTCGCCGTCGGGATCCGAGCGCAGGATGACACCGCCGACGCGTCCCGGCCTTTCGAGTACCTCGACCGCCGCCGCCACGTCAGCCAGGTCGAATTCGCCCGCGATCGGGAACGTCTCCGGCGCCGCCCGCAGCAACGCCATCACCTCCGCGACGTCGGCGAGACTCTGCTCACATGTCGTCTCCACCAGCCAACGGGCGGACGAAACGCCCCTCAGGGTGATGCCGCGGAAGGCGACGTGGAGCGACGGTACGGTGATCGGTTCGTCCGCGAGACCTCCGTAGAACACGATGGTCCCGCCGTCGGCGAGCAGACCGAGGAGGTCGTTCGCCAACTCGCCGCCGACGGGGTCGACGATGACGTCGAGCGCCTCGCCGTCCGCGAACTGCCGCACCTGGTTCTGCCAGCCGGTGTCCTCGGTCGTCACGACCGGGAGCGCGGGGAAGTCCTCGGACAGCCTGTCGGCACCCTCTCGGCTGCGGACCGCACCGATCAGTCGCAGACCTCGCCTGAGAGCCAGTGTGATCAGTACCCGAGCGATCGACGAACCGGCGACGGTGAGCAGAACGGGCTTCGTGACACCGGCACGTCCGGGCGCCGCCTCCTCGATCGCGCGCAGTATGAGGAGCGCCGCCACCGTGTTCGCCAGCGAGACGCAGGCGAGGTCGTCCGGGACGTCGTCCGGTACCGGGAAAACGCACCGCGCCGGTACGGTCGTGACGTCGTCCCATGCCGCCGCGCCCGGGAAGAACACCACGCGCGTGCCCGGGGCCGGTCCGGCCGACGCGTCGACCCCCTCGCCGGTCGCCACGACCGTGCCGACCCCGTCGACACCGAGCGGCATACCGCCGGGAGGCATCGGGACCGGATAGTGACCGCGGATCAGGGCCACGTTGCCCGGGTGCAACAGCCTCTTGGTGACACGTATCGAGACCTCGCCCGCCGCGGGCTTCGGTTCCGCGGCGTCCGTCACCAACCGCAGGACGTCGGCCGGCTCCCCGAACCGGTCGAAGATGAACTTTCTCACTGCGCTGTCTCCTGTGTGCAAGGGTTGAACACCACGACCTCACGAGAGGTGTGGGCCGGTGTCCTCAGAACAGCGTCTTCTCCGCCTCGTGCGTGAACGGGAGGAAGCCGTCGACCTGGCCGTCCAGGACCTTCCTGGCCCACTCGTGGTCGACCAGCAGCGCGCGACCGACCGCGGCGAGGTCGAACTCGCCGCGCGCCAGGCGCTCGACCAGCGGGTCCAGCCCGGCCGTCCCGGCACTGCCCTGCATGAAGTCACCGTTGAGGCCGACCGAGCCGACCGTGATGGCCGCCAACCCGGTGAGCCTCTTGGCCCAGGCCGCAAGGTTCAGATCGGATCCTTCGAACGCCGGTTCCCAGTATCGCCGTGTGGAGGCGTGGAAGGCACTGACGCCGGCGTCGGCCAGAGGAGCGAGCACTGCCAGCAACTCGTCGGGGTCGTCGGCGAGCCTGGCACCGAAGTCGCCGGCCTTCCACTGGGAGAAACGGAAGATCACCGGGAAGTCCGGTGAGACCCTCTCCCGGATGGCCTCCACGATCTCGGCGGCGAACCGTGCCCGTTCGGTCGCGTCGCCTCCGTACTCGTCGGTGCGCCGATTCGTGAAGGCCCAGAGGAACTGATCGATGAGGTATCCGTGCGCACCGTGGATCTCCACACCGTCGAAGCCGATCCGCTCCGCGTCCGCGGCCGCTTGCGCGAAGGCACCGACGACGTCGTCGATGTCCGCGCGGGTCATGGCGCGGCTCCCTCGCTCCACGCCGGTCAGGGTGAGACCGGAGGGTCCGACGGGAGGCGCGTCGGGGAACGGGAGTTGGCCTGGTTCACGGACCATACCGACGTGCCACAGCTGGGGCACGATGCTGCCGCCCACAGCGTGTACGGCCTCGACCACCCGGCTCCAGCCTGCGAGTTGCCGCTCACCGGAGAGGCGGGGAACGGCCTCGTCCAGACCGGCTGACGGGTGGTTGACGTACGTTCCCTCGGTGATGATCAGCCCTACACCGGCCGCGGCGCGACGCGCGTAATAGGCCGCCACGTCCTCGCCCGGGATGCCGCCGGGTGAGAAGGAACGGGTCATGGGGGACATGACGATCCGGTTGGGGACGGTCAGTCGGCCGAGAGTGAACGGGCGGGACAGCACGTCGGCTGCGGAGAGCGTCACTGCAATGCCTCTCGATGGGTGGCGGGTGGGGCTTCTCGCTGAGATGAGGGCTCTCGGAGGCCGTCCTGATGGGCGTGTCCGAGTGGGGGACGTGCAGGGGACCAGGCTTCAGGGCCGGCCGCCCAGGGCTCACATGTGGATGAGGTCGCGGATGATGAGCGGACCGTTGCGCGGAGCGTGCATCCTTCCGCCCTCGACCAGTCCTCCGAGGTCGACGCCGGCGTAGCCGAGCCGGTCCATGAGCGCGCCCACCGACTTCTTCGCCGCCGCGTCGTCGCCGGAGTAGAAGAGCACCCTGTTGCCACCCGCGACACGCGGGTCCTCGGCGAGCAGGGCCGCTGCCAGGTGGTTGAAGGCCTTGACCACTCGGGCTCCTGGCGCGTGGGAGGCCACGATCTCGCTGGACGTGCGGCCGCCGAGGTCAGGAGGCGTCTCGCCGGGCGGGGCGTAGTTGTTCGTGGCGTCGACGAGGATCTTGCCGGTCCAGTCGGGCACCTCCGCCAGCGCGTGCGGGACCTGGTACCAGCCCACGGCCAGTATCACCAGCTCGGCTTCCCCGGCCTCCCTGACGGTGCCCGCCCGGACGCGGCCGTCGAACTGCTTCACGAAAGGCGCGAGTGACTCCGGACCGCGGCTGTTGGAAACGGTGATGTCCTCGATCCGTGCCGCCACCAGACGCCTGGTCAGTGCCTGACCGATGGCGCCGGTGCCGATGATTCCGACGTGCATGTGACCTCACTTCTCGGGGGATTCGTGCGTGCCGCGTTCGGCTGGTGCGGTACCGGTTCGGGCCTGGGCGGTCCCAGGGGCTGACGCGCGTACGTCATCCGCGGCCTGTCCGGGTTGCGGGTGCGGTCACTTCCCCGGTCCCGGCTGCGGGCACGGTCACTTCCCGCGTACCTGAACGCCGGCCCGGAAGACCGCTTCGACCGCGAGGAGGGCCGTGGGGTCCTCGGCTGGATTGCCTCGCACCGCGAGCAGGTCGGCATCGAGGCCTGCCGCGATGCGGCCCTTCCTGCCCTCCACGCGGCACAACCGGGCCGCCAGGCTCGTCACGGACATGAGCGCGTCGAGGGGCGCGATGCCCAGCCGGGTCAGGTCGATCATGCCGTGCGGCAGGACGTCGTGCGGCTTGAAGGGCGCGATGCCGGCGTCCGAACCGATGACGACCCGGGCGCCACGCTGGTGCAGCTCCCGGTTCGTCGCCTGCAACCTGTCTCTGAAGGCGGCGAGCAACTTGGGCGGCTCGACGACGACGCGCGGGTCCACGCCGAGTGACAGACTGACGTACGTGTCGCTCGCCGCTATGGCGTCGATGATGCCGGGTACGGGGTCCACACCGTCGGGGCTGAGGAAGGTGACGTGCTCCAGGCTGTCGACACCTGCTTCGAGAGCGTCTTCAATGGCCCCGGCGCCGTGGGCGTGGGCGGCCACGGGCAGCCCGAGGCGGTGTGCCTCGTCGACCACGGTGCGCAGGTCCTCCCGGCTGTACTGCGAGGCGTGCGGTGGTACGGAGTCGGGCGTCATGGTGCCGCCGCTGGCCATGACCTTGACGACGGCGCAGCCGCGGGCGTGCCGTTCGCGTACGGCGGCGCGCAGCGCCTCGGTGCCCTCGACCTCGCCGCCGAAGAAGTGGCAGTGGCCGCCCGGTGTGGTCAGTGGCGGGCCGGCCGCGAGGATCTCCGGGCCCGACTCCGGCCGGTCTCCGTACTCCTGGACGAGCTGGAGCGAGAGGTAGTTCCGGTCGCCGAGGTCGCGCACCGTGGTGACGCCCGCGTGCAGAGCCGATCCCGCCGCCGTCCGCATGTGTGCCAGCAGATCGTCGTCTCCTGTGGCGAGCAGCGAGGCCACAGGGTCGGCACTGGCGTCGAACGCCAGGTGCGTGTGACTGTCGATCAGACCCGGTAGCAGGCAGGTCTCCTCACCGAGGTCGATGACCTCGGCGCCGTCGGCCGGCAGGGCTCCGGTGCGGTCCACGTGCGCGATGCGGTCGCCCCGCACATACACCGTCGCGGGTCCCGACACCGTGTGTCCGTCGAAGCTCGCCGCTGACGTGCGACGACGTCATCCGGAGCGCCGCTCCGACTATACGAAGCAGTGCTCCGGATGGCAATCCGCGCCTGCATGTCCGTCAGCGAGCAGCGCTCCGCATCAGGTCCGGCGCCGGGGCGCACCGACCACGACAATCCGGTCGGCGGGGCCGAGCCGGTCCTCGTCACCAGCGCTTGCGCCGCGCGCGGACGCCGAACTGGTCCGGATCTTTGTCCTCTGAGTGGAAGAAGTTCACAGGAATCCGTGCACAACTTCTTCCCAGGGTCGGCGGCCACTGCTACGTTCCCTGTCGAAAGCCCGACACTGGTGGCCGAAAAGGGCGGGGAGGGGCACGTGAGACGCATGACGGCTCGACCGGCTAACGCGCACCAGGCCCGCCTGCTGAAGCTGCTGCGTGACGGCGGCCCCAACTCCCGGGCCCAGCTGGGCGACCAGGTCGACCTGTCCCGGTCCAAGCTGGCCGTGGAGGTGGACCGGCTGCTGGAGACGGGCCTGGTGGTGGCCGACGGACTCGCCGCCTCGCGCGGCGGCCGGCGCTCCCACAACGTCCGGCTCAATCCGGACCTCCGGTTCCTCGGCGTCGACATCGGCGCGACCTCGGTCGACGTCGCCGTCACCACCCCGGAGCTGGAGATCCTCGGCCATCTCAACCAGCCGATGGACGTGCGGGAGGGCCCCGTCGCGGTCTTCGAGCAAGTCCTGGACATGGCCGGGAAGTTGAAGGCCGCGGGACTCGCCGAGGGCTTCGACGGCGCCGGCATCGGCGTCCCCGGACCGGTCCGCTTCCCCGAGGGCGTACCGGTCGCCCCACCGATCATGCCCGGCTGGGACGGCTTCCCCGTCCGGGAGGCGCTCAGCCAGGAACTCGGCTGCCCGGTCATGGTCGACAACGACGTGAACCTCATGGCGATGGGAGAGCAGCACGCGGGAGTCGCCCGTACCACGGCCGACTTCCTCTGCGTCAAGATCGGCACCGGGATCGGCTGCGGCATCGTCGTGGGCGGCCGGGTGCACCGGGGCACCACCGGAAGCGCCGGCGACATCGGCCACATCCAGGCGGTGCCCGACGGCCGGCCCTGCGCCTGCGGCAACCGGGGCTGCCTGGAGGCCCACTTCAGCGGCGCGGCCCTGGCCCGGGACGCGACGCAGGCGGCCGGGCAGGGCCTGTCCGCCGAACTCGCGGCCCGGCTGGAGGCGAACGGCACCCTCACCGCCGTGGACGTCGCCGCCGCTGCCGCCGCCGGTGACGCCACCGCGCTCGAACTGATCCGTGAGGGCGGCACCCGGGTGGGCCAGGTCATCGCCGGGCTCGTGTCCTTCTTCAACCCCGGCCTGGTGGTGATCGGCGGCGGGGTGACGGGCCTCGGCCACACCCTGCTCGCCGCGATCCGCACCCAGGTCTACCGCCAGTCGCTGCCGCTCGCCACCGGCAACCTGCCCATCGTCCTCGGGGAGTTGGGACCGAGCGCCGGTGTCATCGGCGCCGCCCGACTGATCAGCGACCACCTCTTCTCGCCCGCGTAGACGCACCGCCCGCGCAAGCCGTCACCGTTCCGCCCGCGCAAGCGACCACCGTTCCGCCGCCCACGTACACCCACCGCCACTTACTCGTGTAACGCCGCTCCCTGGCCGCAGGGCGCTCGCCCCGCTACGCCCTGACACCGGTCCGCACGCCCGCCGAGGGGACTCACATGGCACCAGAACCACCGCTGCTCAGCATGTCCGGAATCACCAAGTCGTTCCCCGGAGTCCGCGCTCTGGACGGCGTCGATCTCGACGTCCAGGCCGGGGAGGTGCACTGCCTGCTCGGCCAGAACGGAGCCGGAAAGTCCACGCTCATCAAGGTGCTGGCCGGCGCCCACCAGCCGGACGGCGGCAGCATCCGCTGGCGGGGCGAGCCGGTCACCCTGCGCTCCCCGATCGCCGCCATGCGCCTCGGCATCGCCACCATCTACCAGGAACTCGACCTGGTGGAGCACCTGTCGGTGGCGGAGAACGTCCACCTCGGCCACGAGCCGACGGCCGCCGGGTTCGTCGTCCGCGGGAAGGCCGCCCGTGCCGAGACGGCGGCGCTGCTGAAGCGGCTCGGGCATCCCGAGATCGATCCGGCCCGCTCCGTCGGGGAGTTGTCGGCGGCCCAGCAGCAGATCGTGTCCATGGCGCGGGCCCTCTCCCACGACGTACGGCTCATCGTGATGGACGAGCCGTCGGCCGCGCTCGATCCCGACGAGGTGGACAACCTCTTCCGGATCGTCGGCGATCTCACCGCCGACGGGGTCGCCGTCGTCTACATCTCGCACCGGCTGGAGGAGATCCGGCGCATCGGCGACCGGGTGACCGTGCTCAAGGACGGCCGGGCCGTCGCCGGCGGACTGCCCGCGAAGACGACCCCGACCCGTGACGTCGTCGCCCTGATGACGGGCCGGAACGTGGAGTACGTCTTCCCCGAGCGGCCCGCCCGGGCGCCGGAGGCCGAGCCCGTCCTCCAGGTGCGGGGCCTCGCCCGGGACGGTGAGTTCGCGCCGCTCGATCTCGATCTGCGTCCGGGTGAGATCGTCGGGCTCGCCGGACTGGTCGGCTCGGGGCGCTCGGAGATCCTGGAGACCGTCTACGGGGCGCGCCGGCCCACCGCGGGCCATGTCGTCGTCGACGGCCGCCGGTTGCGCACCGGGAGCGTCCGGGCCGCCGTACGCGCCGGGATCGGGCTCGCGCCCGAGGAGCGCAAGGCACAGGCCCTGCTGATGCTGGAGTCCGTCACGCGGAACGTGTCGGTGTCCTCCCTGTCCCGCTTCTCCCGGGGCGGCTGGATCGACCGGCGCGGCGAGCGCGGCGCGGCACGGGCCGCGACCCGGGAGCTGTCGCTGCGCCCGGACAACCCGGAGGTGCCCGTGCGCACCCTGTCCGGCGGCAACCAGCAGAAGGCCGTGCTCGCCCGCTGGCTGCTGCGCGGCTGCCGGGTGCTGCTGCTGGACGAGCCCACCCGCGGCGTCGACGTCGGCGCCCGCGCCGAACTGTACGCGGTGGTGCGCCGGCTGGCGGACGAGGGCCTCGCCGTCCTGCTGGTCTCCAGCGAGGTGCCCGAGGTGCTGGGCCTCGCCGACCGCGTGCTGGTGCTCCGCGAGGGCCGCGTCGTGCACACGGCGCCCGCCCAGGAGCTGGATGAACACCGAGTCCTCGACCTCGTCATGGAAGGAAGCCCGGCGTCATGACGCAGCACGTCTCCCCGCCCCGGGACACCGCCGGCCCGACCCCGCCGGCCGGCCGGCTCCCCGTCTGGCGTGGCCTGCCGGCCCGCGCCGACCTCCGTACCCTCTCCCTGCTCGGGGTGCTCGCCGCGCTCGTCGTCATCGGCGGCGTCACCAAGCCCGACGAGTTCCTCGACACCCGCAACCTCCAACTGGTCCTGACGCAGGCGTCCGTGATCGGCGTGGTCACCGTCGGCATGACCTTCGTGATCACCTCCGGCGGCATCGACCTGTCCGTCGGCGCCATCGTCGCCCTCGCCTCCGTGTGGGCGACCACCGTCGCCACGCAGGAGTACGGCTTCGCCGGAATCCTCTTCACGGCGGTGGTCGTCGGCCTCGGCTGCGGGCTCGTCAACGGCCTGCTCATCGCCTACGGCGGAATGGTCCCCTTCATCGCGACCCTCGCCATGCTGGCGTCGGCGCGCGGACTCGCCCTTCAGATCACCGACGGCAAGACGCAGATCGTGACCGTGGACGGCATCCTGGGCCTCGGTGAGCGCGACTCCTACGTGCTCGGTGTCCCGCCGCTGGTCCTGGTGTTCGCGAGTGTGACGGTCCTCGGCTGGCTGCTGCTGAACCGCACCACCTTCGGCAGGCGCACGGTCGCCGTCGGCGGCAACGCGGAGGCGGCCCGCCTCGCCGGCATCGACGTCCGCCGCCAGCGGCTCTACCTCTACCTGCTGTCCGGGCTGTGCTGCGGCATCGCCGCCTTCCTGCTGATCGTGCTCTCCGGCTCCGGCCAGAACACCAACGGCAACCTGTACGAACTCGACGCCATCGCGGCGGCCATCATCGGCGGCACCCTGCTCAGCGGGGGTCGCGGCACCGTCACCGGCTCCGTGCTCGGCGTGCTGATCTTCACGACGATCACGAACATCTTCGCCCTGAACAACCTCCAGAGCGACGTCCAGCAGATCGCCAAGGGCGCGATCATCGTCGCCGCCGTCCTGGTCCAGCGCCGTACCGCGAGCACGACCTGAGGAAAGGGTTCACCACCATGTCACAGCTGACGAGCCGCAGAGGACTGCTCTTCGGGACGGCCGCCGTCTCCGCCGGTGCCTTCCTCGCAGGTTGCACGAGCAATGAGACGAAGGACGAGAAGACGGCCGCGAACGAGCAGCCGGCCGCCGACGACAAGCCCGGCAAGCACGTCACCATCGGCTTCGCCGGACCCCAGGCCGACCACGGCTGGCTGAACGCCATCAACGACAACGCCAAGAGCCGGGCGAAGAAGTACGCCGACGTCACCCTGGAGATCACCGAGGGCTCCAACGACACCGCCCAGCAGATCGGCCAGATCGAGACCCTGATCAACAAGAAGGTCGACGTCCTGGTCATCCTGCCGGCCGACGGCAAGGCCCTCACCCAGGTCGGCCTCAAGGCGATGCGCGCCGGCATCCCGGTCGTCAACCTGGACCGCATCTTCGACTCGGCGCAGGCCTACCGCTGCTGGATCGGCGGCGACAACTACGGCATGGGTCTCAACGCCGGGCACTACATCGGCGAGAAGCTGAAGGACAAGCCGGACGCCCGGGTCGTCGAACTCGCCGGCCTGGACAACCTGGAGCTGACCAAGCAGCGCACCCAGGGCTTCGACGACGCCTTGAAGAACTACCCGAACATCAAGAAGGTGGCCCGGCAGGCGGCCGAGTTCACCGTCGAGTCGGGTCAGGCCAAGATGGCCCAACTCCTCCAGGCGCAGCGGAAGTTCGACGCCCTGTGGAACCACGACGACGACCAGGGCGTGGGCGCGCTGCGCGCCATCCAGCAGGCCGGGCGCGACGACTTCCTGATGGTCGGCGGCGCGGGCGCCCTCTCCGCCTTCCAGGCCATCAAGCAGGACGACGGCGTGCTCAAGGCGACCGTCCTGTACCCGCCCACCATGGCGGCCTCCGCCATCGACCTGGCCCGCGCCCTCGGCCAGGGCAAGGGCGTCGGCGGTCTCGCCGAGTTCGAGATCCCGGCGTCCCTCACCCTCTACTCGGCCGTGGTCGACAGGACCAACGTCGACCGCTACATGCCCACCGGCTTCCGCTGAGCCGGCCGCCCGCACCCCCCACCGCGACACGACGAACGCGCCCCGACGACGAGGAGGACGAGCGCATGGAACAGCCGCAGCAGTCAGCCGGCCCCGAGGCCGCACCGGAGACGGCACCCGGGGCCGCACCGGACGCGGCACCGGAGGCGGCACCCGGAGCCGGGAAACCGCCGCTGCGCGTCGGCATGGTCGGCTACGCCTTCATGGGCGCCGCCCACTCCCAGGGCTGGCGTACCGTGGGCCACGTCTTCGACCTGCCCCGCCGGCCGGAGCTGGCCGTGCTCTGCGGACGGGACGGCGCCGCCGCCCGGGCGGCGGCCGAGCGGCACGGCTGGGCCGCCGTGGAGACCGACTGGCGCGCGCTGATCGCCCGGGACGACGTCGACCTCGTGGACATCTGCACCCCCGGTGACAGCCATGCCGAGATCGCCGTCGCCGCGCTCGCCGCCGGCAAGCACGTCCTGTGCGAGAAGCCCCTCGCGAACACGGTCGCCGAGGCCGAGACCATGACGCGCGCGGCCGAAGAGGCGTACGGGCGGGGGCAGGTGGCGATGGCCGGCTTCAACTACCGCCGGGTGCCCGCGACCGCGTTCGCCCGCCGGATGATCGCCGACGGCCGGCTGGGCACCCTGCGGCACGTCCGGGTGACGTACCTCCAGGACTGGCTGGCCGACCCGGCCTTCCCGCTGACCTGGCGGCTGCGCAGGGAGCACGCCGGTTCCGGCGCGCTCGGGGACCTGGGCGCGCACATCGTGGACCTCGCCCAGTACCTGGCGGGCGAGCCTCTGGCCGGGGTCTCGGCGCTCACGGAGACCTTCGTCCGGGAGCGCCCGCTGCCCGGCGGCCCGAGCCGCGGTCTGGCGGCCGGGTCCGCGACCGGCACCGCCGACATCAGCACCGGCACGGTCACCGTCGACGACGCCGCCGTGTTCACCGGCCGGTTCGCCTCCGGTGCCCTCGCCTCCTTCGAGGCCACCCGGTACGCCACCGGCCGCAAGAACGCCCTGCGCATCGAACTCAACGGGGAGCGCGGCTCGCTCGCCTTCGACCTGGAGCGGCTGAACGAGCTGTGGTTCCACGACGCCACCGAACCCGGCGCCGAGGCGGGCTTCCGCCGCATCCTCGTCACCGAGCCCCAGCACCCGTACCTGGACGCCTGGTGGCCGCCGGGCCACGGCCTCGGCTACGAGCACACCTTCGTCCACCAGGCCCGCGACCTGGTCCACGCCATCGCCGCGGGCACCCGCCCCGACCCCTCCTTCGCCGACGGGCTCCAGGTGCAGCGCGTCCTGGCGGCGGTGGAGGAGAGCGCCGAGAAGAACTCCGTCTACACGCCCGTCGCGGGCTGAAGGAGGCCGCACCTCATGCCGCGTCCGTTCACGCTCTTCACCGGCCAGTGGGCCGACCTGCCCCTGGCCGAGGTCTGCCGGCTCGCCCGCGACTTCGGCTACGACGGCCTCGAACTCGCCTGCTGGGGCGACCACTTCGAGGTCGACAAGGCCCTCGCCGACCCCGGCTATGTGAAGTCCCGCCACCAGCTCCTCGACTCCTACGGCCTGAAGTGCTGGGCGATCTCCAACCATCTCGTCGGCCAGGCGGTCTGCGACGCCATCATCGACGAGCGGCATCAGGCCATCCTGCCGGACGCGGTGTGGGCCGACGGCGACCCGGAGGGCGTACGGCGGCGCGCGGCCGAGCGGATGAAGGACACCGCCCGGGCCGCGGCGGCCTTCGGCGTCGACACCGTCATCGGCTTCACCGGCTCGGCGATCTGGCACCTGGTCGCCATGTTCCCGCCCGCGCCCGAGTCGATGATCGAGCGCGGCTACGAGGACTTCGCCGCCCGCTGGAACCCGATCCTCGACGTCTTCGACACCGAGGGCGTACGGTTCGCGCACGAGGTCCACCCCAGCGAGATCGCCTACGACTACTGGACCACCCACCGCGCCCTCGAAGCGGTCGGCCACCGCCCCGCCTTCGGCCTGAACTTCGACCCCTCCCACTTCGTGTGGCAGGACCTCGACCCGGTCGGCTTCCTGTGGGACTTCCGCGACCGGATCTACCACGTGGACTGCAAGGAGGCCCGCAAGCGGCTCGACGGCCGCAACGGGCGCCTCGGCTCCCATCTGCCCTGGGGCGACCCGCGCCGCGGCTGGGACTTCGTCTCCGCCGGCCACGGTGACGTGCCCTGGGAGGACGTCTTCCGGATGCTGCGCTTCATCGACTACCGGGGACCCGTCTCCGTGGAGTGGGAGGACGCCGGCATGGACCGGCTCCAGGGCGCACCCGAGGCCCTCGCCCGCCTGAAGACCTACGACTTCGAGCCGCCGTCGGCCTCGTTCGACGCGGCGTTCTCCAACTGACCGTATCCGCCGGTCGGTTCACCACTCCGGGACGACGGCGCTGTCCCGGCGTACCACCCGCCCCGTACAACCAGCCCCACTCTGGAGGCCTTTCGTGCACGGGAACGACCGCACCACCCGCAAGGGAACCCACAGATCGCGCCTGCGCAAGGCGCTCGCCCTGTTCGGCGGCACCCTTCTCGCGGGCGCCACCCTCACCCTCACCACGCCCCCGGCCGGCGCAGCCGTCACCGACCAGGGCACCGCCGCGGCGGCCGAGGACTTCCAGCAGGTCACCCTCGCCAAGGGCGAGGCGGAGACCGGCGAGCCGATGTCGCTCGCCGTCCTCCCGGACCGCTCGGTCCTGCACACCTCCCGCGACGGCGAGCTGCGTCTGACGGACGCGGCCGGCAACACCAAGGTCGCCGGCAAGCTCGCCGTGTACTCGCACGACGAGGAGGGCCTGCAAGGCGTCGGCGTCGACCCCGACTTCGCGACGAACCGTTTCATCTACCTCTACTACGCTCCCCCGCTGAACACCCCGGCGGGCGACGCGCCCGAGACCGGCACCGCCGCCGACTTCGCCCCCTTCGACGGCGTCAACCGCCTCTCCCGCTTCGTGCTCAACAGCGACGGCACCCTGGACACGGCCAGCGAGAAGAAGATCCTCGACGTCCCCACCACCCGCGGCCTGTGCTGCCACGTCGGCGGTGACATCGACTTCGACGCGGCCGGCAACCTGTACCTGTCGACGGGCGACGACACCAACCCCTTCCAGTCCGACGGCTACACCCCGATCGACGAGCGCGCGGACCGCAACCCCGGCTTCGACGCCCAGCGCACCGCCGGAAACACCAACGACCTGCGCGGCAAGATCCTGCGCATCAAGGTGAACGCCGACGGCTCGTACTCGATCCCCGACGGCAACCTCTTCCCGCCCGGCACGGACAAGACCCGGCCCGAGATCTACGCGATGGGCTTCCGCAACCCGTTCCGGTTCAGCGTCGACAAGGAGACCGGCATCCTCTACGTCGGCGACTACGGCCCCGACGCCGGCGCCGCCGACCCGAACCGCGGCCCGGCCGGCCAGGTCGAGTTCGCCCGGGTCACCAAGCCCGGCAACTTCGGCTGGCCGTACTGCACCGGCGCCAACGACGCCTACGTCGACTACGACTTCGCGACCAGGACCTCCGGCGCCTCCTTCGACTGCTCCGCCCCGAAGAACACCTCCCCGCACAACACCGGCCTGACCGACCTGCCCCCGGCACAGCCCGCCTGGATTCCGTACAACGGCCCGTCGGTCCCCGAGTTCGGCGACGGCTCCGAGTCCCCGATGGGCGGCCCGGTCTACCACTACGACCCCGCGCTCGACTCGCCGGTCAAGTTCCCCGAGGCCTACGACGGCGACTTCTTCGCCGGTGAGTTCGGCCGCCGCTGGATCAAGCGGATCACCAGCGACGCGGACGGCACCGTGCAGTCCGTCAACGACGTGCCGTGGACCGGCACCCAGGTGATGGACATGGCCTTCGGCCCCGACGGCGCGCTGTACGTCCTCGACTACGGCGTCTCCTGGTTCGGCGGCGACGAGAACTCGGCGCTGTACCGCATCGAGAACGCCACCGACGGCCACTCGCCCGTCGCCCAGGCCGCGGCGAGCCGCACCTCCGGTCAGGCGCCGCTGAAGGTCCAGTTCTCCTCGGAGGGCACGAGCGACCAGGACGGCGACGCGCTCACCCACAGCTGGGACTTCGGCGACGGGACGCGGTCGACCGACGCGAACCCCGCGCACACCTACCGCAAGAACGGCACCTACACCGCGACCGTGACCGCGAAGGACCCCACGGGCCGCACCGGCAGCGCCAGCGTGCAGATCGTCGTCGGCAACACCGCGCCCACGGTGGTGCTCCAGACCCCGAAGGACGGGCAGCTGTTCAGCTTCGGTGACGCCGTCCCCTTCACCGTGAAGGTGACCGACCCCGAGGACGGCCGCCGGATCGACTGCGCCAAGGTCAAGGTCACCTTCGTCCTCGGCCACGACACCCACGGCCACCCGCTCACCTCGGCCACCGGCTGCACCGGCACCATCCAGACCAGCGCCGACGGCGGCCACGACGAGGACGCCAACATCTTCGGCGTGCTCAACGCCGAGTACACCGACGGCGGAGGCGGCGGCCAGGCCGCGCTCACCTCGCACGACCAGAGCGTCCTCCAGCCCCGCCACCGCCAGGCCGAGCACTTCGGCAACGGCTCCGGCGTCTCGGTGATCGCCAAGGAGACGGCGCACGGCGGCAAGACCGTCGGCGACATCGACAACGGCGACTGGATCTCCTTCACGCCGTACGTCCTGGACAACGCCAAGAAGATCACCGCGCGCATCGCCTCCGGCGGCGCGGGCGGCACCCTGGAGGTCCGGGCCGGCTCGGCGAGCGGCACGCTGCTCGGCAAGGCTGCCGTGCCGGTGACCGGCGGCTGGGAGACCTTCCAGGACGTCCAGGCCGACCTGTCCCGCGCCCCGCGCGGCACCACCACGCTCTACCTGGTGTTCAAGGGCGGCGACGGAGCCCTGTTCGACGTCGACGACTTCACCTTCACCACGGGCTGAGAGGAGCGGCGCATGCGCACAGTGACCGCCGTGGCGACGGCCGCGCTGCTTCTCGGCTGCGCCTCGGCACCGGCCGCCTCGCACGACGCGGACGACGGCAAGCGGGTGCTGGTCTTCTCCAGGACGGCCGGCTTCCGGCACGACTCGATCCCCGACGGCGTCGCCGCGCTGCGGCAGCTCGGCGAGAGCGGCGGCTTCACGGTCGACGCCACCGAGGACGCGGGCGCGTTCACCCCGTCCACCCTGCGGCGCTACGACGCCGTGGTGTTCCTGTCGACCACCGGGGACGTCCTCGACAGCGCCCAGCAGGCGGCGTTCGAGGACTACGTCCACCGCGGCGGCGGCTACGTCGGCATCCACGCGGCGGCCGACACCGAGTACGACTGGGCGTTCTACGGCGGCCTCGCCGGCGCCTACTTCCAGTCGCACCCGGCGATCCAGCCGGCCACCGTGCGGGTCGAGGACCGCGCCCACCCGGCGACCTCGGGGCTGGCACGGACCTGGAACCGGACCGACGAGTGGTACAACTACCGCTCCAACCCCCGGGCGAGGGCCCACGTCCTCGCCTCGCTCGACGAGTCGTCGTACACCGGCGGCACCATGAACGGCGACCATCCGATCGCCTGGTGCCAGGAGTACCAGGGCGGCCGGGCCTTCTACACCGGCGGCGGCCACACCAAGGAGTCGTACGCGGACCCGGAGTTCCGCCGGCATCTGCTGGGCGGGATACGGTACGCGACCGGCGCCGTACAGGCCGACTGCCGGCCGGAGACCGGGTACACCAGCCTGTTCGACGGTGACTCGCTCGACGGCTGGCGGCAGGCGGGCCCCGGCTCCTTCACCCTGTCCGACGACGGCACGCTCACCTCGTCCGGCGGGATGGGCCTGCTCTGGTACGCCGACCGGAGCTTCGGGTCGTACTCCCTGAAGCTCGACTGGAAGACGGCCGGCGACGACAACTCGGGCGTGTTCGTGGGCTTCCCGCCCTCGGACGACCCGTGGTCGGCCGTGGACAACGGCTACGAGATCCAGATCGACGCCACCGACGTCCCCGAGAAGACCACGGGGTCCGTCTACGGCTTCCGGTCCGCCGACCTGAAGAAGCGCGACCGTGCGCTGAACCCGCCGGGGGAGTGGAACACGTACGAGATCCGGGTCGAGGGCGAACGCCTTCGGATCTGGCTCAACGGCGTGAAGATCAACGATTTCACCAACACCGATCCGGCCCGGAGCCTCACCGACGGACACATCGGCCTCCAGAACCACGGAGCCGGTGACGAGGTGTCCTTCCGGGACGTCCGGATCAGGGAACTGCCCGTCAAGGGCCACTGAACGGCGGCGGGCGGGAGACGCCGGACTCCCGCCCGCCGTCACCACCCGACCCCGCCTTCGCACCACCCCAACCCCCCACCGCACGGCCTCATCCCCCCACCGCTCCTGGTGTCCGCGCTCGACAAGGAGGCTGCCCATGTCCGCGCCCCCCGCCCCTTCCCCGCGTGTCGGCGTCTGGCTGATCGGGGCCCGCGGCTCCGTCGCCACCACCGTGGTCGCGGGCTGCGCCGCGCTGACCGCGGGCCTGCATCCGCCGACGGGCCTGGTCACCGAGAGCCCGGCGTTCGCCGACAGCGGCCTGCCCGCGCTGTCGTCCCTCGTCTTCGGCGGCCACGACACCACGGACTGCCCCCTGCCCAAGCGCGCCGAACAACTCGCCGCCGGCGGGGTCCTCCCACCCGGCCTCCCCACGGCCGTCGCGGCCGAACTCGCCGCCGCGGACCGGGAGATCAGGACCGGCGGCCCCCTTCCCGGCGACACGCGCGCCGCCGAGGAGCTGATCGCCGCCTTCGCCGAGGACCTGCGCGACTTCGTCCGACGGCACGGGCTGGCCCGCGCGGTGGTGGTGAACGTCGCCTCCACGGAACCGGCCGCGACCGGGACCGCCCTCCCGCCCAGCTCCCTCTACGCGGCCGCCGCCCTGCGCGCCGGCTGCCCGTACGTCAACTTCACCCCGTCCACCGGACTGCACCACCCCGCGCTGGCCCCGCTCGCGGCGGCGAGCGGACTGCCGTACGCCGGCCGGGACGGCAAGACCGGGCAGACGCTGCTGCGCTCGGTCCTCGGCCCGATGTTCGCCCAGCGGGCCCTGGACGTGCGCGCGTGGTCCGGGACGAACCTCCTCGGCGGCGGGGACGGCGCCGCGCTGGCCGACCCGGCCGCCGCCGCGGCGAAGAACGCGGGCAAGGAACGCGTCCTCGCGGACACGCTCGGCGGCGTTCCCGAGGGCGAGGTCCACATCGACGACGTACCGGCGCTCGGCGACTGGAAGACCGCCTGGGACCACATCGCCTTCGCCGGCTTCCTCGGCACCCGCATGGTCCTCCAGACCATCTGGCAGGGCTGCGACTCGGCCCTGGCGGCACCCCTGGTCCTGGACCTGGCCCGCCTGACGGCCCGCGCCCACGAGACCGGCCACAGTGGCCCCCTCACCGCCCTGTCCTTCTACTTCAAGGACCCGATGGGCACCGCCCCGGCATCCCTGTCCGAGCAGCACACGGCACTCCTGCACTTCGCCCACGAACTGGGAGCCCCCAAGTGACCCGCCGCCCCGGCCCCGACCCGGTCACCCGAGACGACACCCCGACACCGAGCGAGCCGCACGACCACGCCCCGCACGAACCCGGCGGGCCCACACCGAGCGCCCCGCACAGCCGTCTTCCACACAGCCACGTGCCCCAAGAACCCGGCAGACCGACGCCGAGCGCACCGCACGGACGCCTGTCGCACGAACCGGCTGGGGCGACACCGAGCGAGCCGAGCGAGCCGCACGACCGCGCCCCGCACCAACCCGGCGAGCCCACACCGAGCGCCCCGCACAGCCGTCTTCCACACAGCCACGTGCCCCAAGAACCCGGCAGACCGACGCCGAGCGCGCCACACGGCCACGTGCCCCACGAGCCCGGCAAGCCGGCGCCGAGCGCCCCGGACAGCCGCCTCCCGCACCAGCCCGACGGACCGGCACGGAGCGAGCCACACGGCCGCTTGCCCCACGGACCCGGTGAGTCGGACAGCCGCGTCCCGCACCAACCGGGCAGGCTGACGTCGGGCGAGCCGGGCGGACGTGGCCCGTGCTTCCCCGGCCGTTCCCGTTCCGCCGGTCGGCTGCGGGCGTGGGCCGAGTTGTTGCGGGTGTCCGCTGTGTTCACCGTGCCCGGGGACGCGCTTGCCGGGGCGGCTGCCGTGGCCGGGCGGCCGGGGCGCGGGAGTCTGCTCGCCATCGGTTCGTCGCTGTGCCTGTACGAGGCCGGGATGGCGCTGAACGACTGGGCCGACCGGGCCGAGGACGCCGTGGAGCGCCCGCACCGGCCCCTGCCGTCCGGCAGGATACGGCCCGCCGCCGCCCTCACCGCGGCCTGCGCACTCACGGCCGCCGGGCTCGCCCTGGCCGCCCGCGCGGGACGCCCGGCGCTGGCGGTCGCCACCCCGCTCGCGGCCACCGTCTGGTCGTACGACCTCCTGCTCAAGCGGACCCCGGCGGGACCGGCCGCGATGGCCGCCGCCCGCGCGCTCGACCTGCTGCTCGGCGCCGCCGCCGGTGCCGGACGCGTCCGACCGGCCCTGCCGTCGGCGGCCCTGCTCGGCACGCACACGCTCGCGGTCACGGCCGTCTCGCGCCAGGAGACCCGCGGCGGCTCTCCGCTCGCCCCGCTCGCCGCGCTGGCCACCACCGGCGCCCTGACCCGGCTCCTCCCCGACCGCCCGCTCACCACCGCGCTCGCCCTCGGCTACGCCACGACCACGGCCCGCCCCTACCTCCACGCCGCCCTCAACCCGTCGCCCCCGCTCACCCAGCGCGCGGTCGGCGCCGGCATCCGCGCCACGATCCCCCTCCAGGCCGCCCTCGCCGCCCGCGCCGGAGCCGGTACGACCGCCCTGATCACGGCGGCCCTCGGCCCCCTGGCCGCCCGCTTGGCCAGAAGGGTGAGTGTCACATGAGCCTCGTCCGTGCCCGCCAGGGCAACGACGCCCTCACCGCCCACGCCCGAGCCGACAGCACCGCCCCGGTCACGGCAACCACCCCCGGCCCACCGACCATCCACGCCCGAACCGATACAGCCGCCCCGGTCACCGCGACCCCCGACCGGAAAGGGAGCGCCACGTGAATCCCCCGCGCTACGGCTACGGCACCAACGGTCTCGCCGATCTCCGGCTGGACGACGCCCTCGCCCTGCTCGCCGACCTCGGGTACGACGGTGTCGGGCTGACCCTCGACCACATGCATCTCGACCCGCTCGCCCCCG
This sequence comes from Streptomyces sp. NPDC029138, assembly GCF_055564375.1. Classification (NCBI taxonomy): domain Bacteria; kingdom Bacillati; phylum Actinomycetota; class Actinomycetes; order Kitasatosporales; family Streptomycetaceae; genus Streptomyces; species Streptomyces sp. NPDC029138. The sequence continues at coordinate 6,082 of NZ_JBVHWM010000090.1, read as the reverse complement.
GCCTCGCCGACCGTACCCGGCGGGTGGCGCGGCGTCTGGCCGGGCTGGGGCTCGACGTGGCCGTGGAGACCGGCGCCCGTTATGTCCTCGATCCGCGTCGCAAACACGGACCCTCGCTGCTGGACCCGGACCCCGAGGCCCGCGCCCGGCGCGTGGACCTGCTGCTGCGGGCGGTCAGGGTGGCCGCCGACCTCGGCGCCACGGCCGTGCACTGCTTCAGCGGAACCGTTCCGCCGACCGACCCCGGCCCGGCCCCGGCGTGGGATCGGCTCGCCGCCTCCCTCTCCCCCGTCCTCGACGCAGCCGAGTCCGCCGGCGTCCCCCTCGCCGTCGAACCCGAACCCGGCCACCTCCTGGCGACCCTCGCCGACTTCCACCACCTGCGCCGCCTCCTCGGCGACCCGCCCGCGCTCGGCCTCACCCTCGACATCGGCCACTGCCAGTGCCTGGAGCCGCTGCCGCCCGCCGACTGCGTACGCGCCGCCGCGCCCTGGCTGCGACACGTCCAGATCGAGGACATGCGGCGGGGCGTGCACGACCATCTCCCGTTCGGCGAGGGCGAGATCGACTTCCCGCCCGTCCTCGCGGCGCTCGCCGCCACCGGTTACCGGGGGCTGACGGTCGTGGAGCTGCCCCGCCATTCCCACGCCGGCCCCCACCACGCCGCGACCTCCCTGCCGTTCCTCCGCCGCGCGGCCACCCGTATCCCGGCCGCCGTGCCCGAAGGGAGTACACCGTGACCCGTTCGACCGCCGCCGCGGCGCCCTCGCCCGACGCGCTGCGCGACCACCTCGACGCGCACCTCGACCCGCCCGCGCGCGCCTGGCTGCGAGCCGCCCTGGCCGAGGCCGCCGACCACCCCGGCGGACACGGCCCGATCTCCGCGTGGGAGCTGCGCCTGGCCGAGGCCGGCCGGCGCTGCGGCAGCCGGCACGCCGACGCCGCCCGCGTCCTGATCCTGCACACGGCCCGCGCCGACCTCGCCGCCGTCACCCGCGTCTACCGGCAGGGAACCGCCGCCGAACGCCGGGCCGTGCTGCTCGCCCTGCCCCACCTCGTGCCCGGCCCCGACGCGCTCCCCCTCGTCGAGGACGCCCTGCGCACGAACGACACCCGGCTGCTCGCCGCCGCCGTGGGCCCCTACGCGGCCCGCCATCTCGACCCCCACGGCTGGCGGCAGGCCGTACTGAAGTGCCTGTTCACCGGCGTCCCCGTGGAGGCGGTCGCCGGTCTCGCCGAGCGCGCCCGCGGCGACGCCGAACTCGCCCGGATGCTCACCGACTTCGCGGCCGAGCGCACCGCCGCCGACCGCCCCGTCCCCAGCGGCCTGTACCGCGTGCTCGCCCTCGCGGAGTCCGGCAAGGAGGCCTCCTGATGCGCCTGTTCGACCCGCACATCCACATGACGTCCCGGACCACCGACGACTACGAGGCCATGCGCGACGCGGGTGTCCGCGCGGTGGTCGAGCCGTCGTTCTGGCTGGGCCAGCCCCGCACCTCCCCCGCCTCCTTCCTCGACTACTTCGACTCGCTGCTGGGCTGGGAGCCGTTCCGCGCCGCCCAGTACGGCATCGCCCACCACTGCACGCTCGCCCTCAACCCGAAGGAGGCCAACGACCCGCGCTGCGCCCCCGTCCTGGACGAGCTGCCGCGCTACCTCGTCAAGGACCAGGTCGTGGCGGTGGGCGAGATCGGCTACGACGCGATGACCCCGGCCGAGGACAAGGCCCTCGCCGCGCAGCTCCAGCTCGCCGCGGACCACGGCCTGCCCGCGCTCGTGCACACCCCGCACCGCGACAAGCTCGCCGGTCTGCGCCGCACGCTCGACGTCGTCCGGGAGTCCGCCCTGCCCGTCGACCGGGTCCTCGTCGACCACCTCAACGAGACGACCGTGCGGGAGGCCAAGGACAGCGGCTGCTGGCTCGGCTTCTCCGTCTACCCCGACACCAAGATGGACGAGCGGCGGATGGTGGCGATTCTGCGCGCCCACGGCCCCGAGAAGGTGCTGGTGAACTCCGCCGCCGACTGGGGCCGCAGCGACCCGCTGAAGACCCGCCGGGTGGCCGACCTGATGCTGGCCGAGGGCTTCACCGAGGACGACGTCGACCGGGTGCTGTGGCGCAACCCGGTCGCTTTCTACGGCATGAGCGGCCGGCTGGAGCTGGAGGTCGTCCCGCCGGAGGCCACCCACGAGGGCAACTCCCTGCTGCGCGGCGGGGAGTGAGCGATGCGCTTCCGACACCCGGACGGTACGACCGTCCACCTCGCCTACTGCACCAACGTCCACCCCGCCGAGACCCTCGCCGGCGTCCTCGCCCAGCTGCGTGACCACTGCGAGCCCGTCCGGCGCCGGCTCGGCCGCGACCGGCTCGGCATCGGCCTGTGGCTGGCCCACGACGCGGCCCGCGCGGTGGACACCGATCCGGCCGCGCTGCGCACCCTGCGGCAGGAACTCGACCGGCGCGGTCTGGAGGTCGTCACCCTCAACGGTTTCCCGTACGAGGGCTTCGGCGCCGACGAGGTCAAGTACCGTGTGTACAAGCCCGACTGGGCGGACCGCGAGCGTCTGGAGTACACCACCGCGCTCGCCCGCACCCTCGCCGCGCTGCTGCCCGACGACGTCGCCGAGGGCAGCGTCTCCACCCTGCCGCTCGGCTGGCGCACCACCTGGACCCCCGACCGCGCCGAAGCGGGCCGGGCCGCCCTGCGCACGCTCGGGCAGCGCCTGGACTCGCTGGCGGAGCTGACCGGCCGCTCGGTCCGCGTCGGCCTGGAACCGGAGCCGGGCTGCATCGTGGAGACCACGGCGGACGCCCTCGCACCACTCGGCTCCGTCGGCCATCCCCGCGTCGGCGTCTGCGTCGACACCTGCCATCTCGCGACCTCGTTCGAGGACCCGACGGCCGCGCTGGACGCCCTGGCCGCCTCACCGGTGCCGGTGGTGAAGGCACAGCTCTCGGCGGCGCTGCACGCCGGGCACCCCGGCCGGCCCGAGGTGCGTACCGCCCTCGCCGGCTTCGCCGAGCCCCGCTTCCTGCACCAGACCCGCGCGCTCACCGACGCCGGAGTGCGCGGCACCGACGACCTGCCCGAGGCCCTGGCCGGCGACGCGCTGCCGACGGACGCACCCTGGCGGGCCCACTTCCACGTCCCGCTGCACGCGTCCCCCACCGCGCCGCTGACCAGCACCCTCCCCGTCCTGCGCACGGCCCTCGCCCGGCTCGTCGGCGGGCCGCGCCCGCTCACCCGTCACCTGGAGGTCGAGACGTACACCTGGCAGGCGCTCCCGCCCGCCCTGCGCCCGCGCGGCCGGGACCGGCTCGCCGACGGCATCGCCGCCGAACTCGCCCTGGCCCGCGACCTGTTGACCGACCTGGGTCTGAAGGAGCTGCCATGACCGAGCGGAACCCCACCCCGCTCCTCGTCCTCGACGTGGTCGGTCTCACCCCCCGCCTCCTCGCCCACATGCCCCATCTGAAGGCCCTCGCCGCCGCCGGTTCCCAGGCGCACCTCGGTACCGTGCTGCCGGCGGTCACCTGTGCCGCCCAGTCCACCTTCCTCACCGGCACGCTCCCCGCCGAGCACGGCATCGTCGGCAACGGCTGGTACTTCCGCGAACTCGGCGAGGTCCTGCTGTGGCGCCAGCACAACGGCCTGGTCGCCGGGGACAAGCTGTGGGACGCCGCCCGCCGCGCCCACCCCGGCTACACGGTCGCCAACATCTGCTGGTGGTACGCCATGGGCGCCGACACGGACATCACCGTCACCCCGCGCCCCGTCTACTACGCCGACGGCCGCAAGGAACCCGACTGCTACACCCGGCCGGCTGCCCTGCACGACGAACTCACCGACCGGTTCGGCACGTTCCCGCTGTTCCGCTTCTGGGGCCCGGGCGCCGACCTGGTCTCCAGCCAGTGGATCATCGACGCCACCCGGCACATCCTGCGCACCCGGCAGCCCGATCTGACGCTTTGTTACCTACCTCATCTCGACTACGACTTGCAGCGCCACGGCCCCGACGACCCCCGCTCCCTGCGAGCCGCCGCCGACCTCGACGCCGCCCTGGCACCGCTGCTGGACGACGCCCGCGCGGAGGGCCGTACCGTCGTGGCGCTGTCCGAGTACGGCATCACCCCGGTGAGCCGGCCCGTCGACATCAACCGCGCCCTGCGCCGCGCCGGCCTGCTGGAGGTCCACACCCAGGACGGCATGGAGTACCTGGACCCGATGGCGTCCCGCGCCTTCGCCGTGGCCGACCACCAGATCGCCCATGTGTACGTCCGCCGCCCCGAGGACCTGGCGGCCACCCGCGCCGCCCTCGACGGCCTGCCCGGCATCGACCGGCTCCTGGACGACCAGGGCAAGAAGGCCCACCACCTGGACCATCCGCGCTCCGGCGAACTGGTCGCCGTCGCCGAACCGGACGCCTGGTTCACGTACTACTACTGGCTGGACGACGCCCGCGCCCCCGACTTCGCGCGCCTGGTGGAGATCCATCGCAAGCCCGGCTACGACCCGGTCGAGCTGTTCATGGACCCCGAGGACCCATATGTCAAGGTCAGGGCGGCGACGGCCCTGGCCCGCAAGAAGCTGGGCCTGCGGTACCGCATGGCGGTCGTCCCCCTCGACCCCTCACCGATCCGGGGCAGCCACGGCCGCCTCCCCGCGAGCGACGACGACGGTCCGCTCCTGTTGTGCTCCACCCCCCGCGCCGTCGGCGACCGCATCGCGGCCACCGACGTGAAACCGCTCCTGCTGCACCTCGCCGGTCTCACCGCCGACGACCCGTCCAGAAAGAGGCACCCGTGAACATCAGCCAGCACACCGATGACGACCTGCGCCGCAGCCTCGGCATCGGGCGCCGCCGCTTCCTGAGCACCTGCACCGCCGTCGCGGCCGGCGCCGTCGCCGCCCCCGTCCTCGGTGCCGCCCCCGTCCAGGCCGCGCCCCGGGCCGTGGCCGACGGCAGGGGCCAGGCCCTCGTCCCCGCGGACAAGCGCGGCATCATCCTCTACACCGTCCGCGACGCCATCGGACGGGACCCGCTGTCCACCTCGCTGCCGTCCGGCTTCCGCGCCGTGTTCGAGCAGCTCGCCCGCTTCGGCTACCGCCAGGTCGAGTTCGCCGGCTACGGACAGCACGCGAACGCCCCCGGCGGCGCGAACCTGGAATCCGTCGAGGGCGCCAGGCTGCTGCGCCGCTGGCTGGACGACTCCGGCCTGCGCGCCCAGGGCAACCACGGCTTCATTCCCGGCTCCTGGCCGCTGACCACCGCCGACCTGGACACCTTCAAAAAGCACCTGGAGATCGCCAACATCCTCGGCATGGCCCACATGGGCACCGGCGCCGACCCCACCAGCAGCCGGTACAAGGCGGACTGGGACGTGGCCGCCGACAAGTGGAACGCCCTCGGCGAGATCGCCCGCCGCGCGGGGCTGAAGCTGTACACCCACAACCACGACGCCGCCTACGACTTCCTCCTCGACGGCGGACCGCTGGACGCCCAGGGCAGGCCGACCCGCAGCTCCGGCATCCGCAAGCTGGAGTACTTCCTGTCCGTCACCGACCCGAAGCTGGTCTGGCTGGAGATGGACGTCTTCTGGGCGCACGTCGCCCAGTACAAGTTCCGCGCCTACACCGCCCACGACGGCTCCACGCGCACGAACGTCTTCGACCCGGCGGGCCTGGTCACCCGCCACGACAAGCGGTACCCGCTCTTCCACGCCAAGGACGGCGTCGTGAACACGACGAACGGCATGGGCTACGACATGGTCCCGTTCGGAACCGGGGTCATCGACTACACGACGTTCTTCTCCCGAGTGGGCCACCGCAATTACCACAACCCGATGGTCGAGCAGGACAACGCCCCGAGCGCGGCCAACCCGGCCCAGTCCCTGGAACACGCGGCCATCGGCTACCGCAACCTGGCGGCACTGCGCCGCTAGCGGCTTTCCTCTCCCAGCGGCCGGGGCCGGCGGAACTCGGCCCAGGGGGGGGGCGGGGGGGGGGGGGGGGGGGGGGGGGGGGCGGGGCGGGGGGGGGGGGGGGGGGGGGGGGGGGGGGGGGGGGGGGGGGGGGGGGGG